>CAYXID010000045.1:0-12397 GCA_964465535.1 uncultured Ruminococcus sp. | reverse complement strand
CCTCGTCGGGAGAAACTATCATAGTGTGGTCGCGGTCTAAGTGAACATCGGGTACAGTGCGGAGAAGTGCCTTAATCATTTGATAGGTGGGATGTACATTATCAAAGCCGTCAAGCGGAATAGCATTGTTTACGCGAGGGTCGTGTGCGTCAAAGGTGATAATATTCTTTACGCCCATGTTAACTAACTCTTGGAGAGCTATTGCACAGTCCATAGACTCGCGGGAGGAACGGCGGTGCTGTCTGCCCTCGTAAAGCATTGGCATAACAACTGTAATTCTACGAGCCTTTCCGCCGAATGCAGCGATTACTCGCTTTAAATCTTGGAAATGGTCATCAGGACTCATAGGAACGGTCATACCGTACATCTTGTAGTTTACATTGTAATTGAAGCAGTCACAGATGATATATGCATCAAGACCTCTGGCGGTGTGATTTAAAACTGCCTTTGCCTCACCTGTTCCAAAACGGGGGCAATTAGGGGTTACAACGAAGGATTGGTCCTCGGGGATATCGCGCCATTGCTTTAAGTAGTAGTCAACATTAGCTGCAATATTTTCGCAGCCACGCATACTAACGATTGCAAGGTCACCGTAAGGGGTGTGCTTAAAGCTTACATTACTCATACTTCACCGCTCCTACTGCATAGTGTTTACTTTGCAGTTGCCTTTCTTTTCTGGCGAAGGCAGCCATATTTTTTGAATTTTCTTTTTGCTCGAAAAAGAAAAAATTTTGTCATATATATAATAACATACTTTCGCAATTATAAAAAGCCCTTTTTTAAAAAAATTTTATATAATCTTTATTATTTTTAAACTTAATAATTTTATCTTTTTAACAAAAAATAGTTTGCTATAATAGTAGAGATTTGATATAATTAAAATGTATATATTTTAGGGGAGGAAATTATCTATGCCTAATGTAATTTTAATATCGCATACACCCATGCCTGAACATACCGTAGCGTCGGCTGCAAAGCTTTGCTACAGCTCGTCGGATATAAAGGATTTAAGGGACAATCTTACCGACGAAAAAGCAGCAGCCTTTGTTGAAATGCTTGCTGAAATCGGTCATGAAAGCCCGATTGAGCACGCAAGTTTTACATTTGGTATTGAGGGTGTTTCTAGGGCTTTTTTGGCGCAGATAACAAGACATAGAATGGCGTCTTACTCGGTTAAAAGTCAGCGCTATGTAAATGAAAGCAGCTTTGAGTTTGTTACTCCTCCTGAAATCGCGGGCGATGCCGAAGCTCTTCGCCTTTACAAAGAGGCTATGGAGGACGACTGTAAAAAGTATAACCAAATTGCCGATATTTTAAAGGAAAAGCATAAAAAAACCTTCTTAAGCGAGGGTAAAGACGAAAAAACCGCCGCTCGAATGGCAGAGAAAAAGGCAATTGAGGACGCAAGATTTGTACTTCCAAACGCTTGCGAAACTAAAATGATTGTAACTATGAATGCAAGGTCGCTCTATAATTTTTTCCGTCACCGTTGCTGCAACCGCGCTCAGTGGGAAATTCAGGAGGTAGCGGACAAGATGTTGGCATTAGTTACCGCCGTTGCGCCCGAGCTCTTTAAAAAGGCAGGTCCGCCTTGCGTGGTTGGTCCTTGCCCTGAGGGCAAAATGTCCTGCGGAAAGGCAAAAGAGGTAAAACAGCGTTACGAGGAAATGAGAAAAAATGGGTAAACTTATTGTAATAGAAGGTCTTGACGGTTGCGGTAAATCTACTCAGTTAGCCCTCTTACCCGAGCGGCTAAAAGATAAGGGAATAGATGTAAAAAGTGTTTCCTTTCCTGACTATGATAATCCTTCAAGCACTCTTGTAAAAATGTATCTGGGCGGTGAGTTCGGCAAAAAGCCGAGCGATGTAAACCCCTATGCCGCGTCGGTTTTCTATACCGTTGACAGATATGCTTCCTTTAAGCAGAATTGGGGAGAGTTTTATAACAACGGCGGAACGGTAGTCTCGGGAAGATATACTACCTCTAACGCCATTCATCAGGCATCTAAACTCGGTGAAGATGAGTGGGAAGGCTATCTTTCTTGGCTTTACGATTTTGAGTATAACAAAATCGGTATTCCAAAGCCCGATATTGTAATTTTCCTTGATATGCCGGTTGAGGTTTCTCAAAAGCTTATTGAACATAGATACGATGAAAACGGCGGCAAAAAGGATATTCACGAGCTTGATACAGAATATCTTGAAAACTGCCGAAAATCAGCAAAATTTACTGCCGATTATTCGGGTTGGGTAACGGTTGATTGCAGTAAAAACGGAGAGCCTAGAACAGTACAAGATATATCGGACGAAATTTTAGAACATATATTGAAACTATTTTAACGGAGTTTTTTATGGTTTATGTTTTTTTAGCCGACGGATGCGAAGAAATCGAGGCGCTTTGCCCCGTTGATGTTCTTCGCCGTGCGGGTGTTGAGGTTAAAACGGTGGGCGTTACGGGCAATACCGTAACGGGCTCACACAATATTGAAATCAAGGCAGATATAGCAATAAGTGATGCCGTTTTTGACAGTTTAGAGGGTATAATTCTGCCCGGCGGTATGCCAGGTACCTTAAATCTTGAAAAGGATGAAACGGTACAGAAATTTATTGACTTTGCCGATAAAAATAACCTTTTGATAGGCGCTATATGTGCGGCTCCCTCTATTTTAGGCCATAAGGGGCTTTTAGAGGGTAAAAAAGCGGTTTGCTTCCCCGGCTTTGAAGAGGACCTTGTAGGCGCTACAGTGCTGAATGTCCCCGCGGTAGCCGACGGGAATATAGTAACAGGCTGGGGCGCCGGCGGGGCTTTCGAGTTTAGCTTTGCGGTTTTACAGGCGCTTACCGGCGATAAAGAGGCTGCTGATACTTTGAGTAAAAATATGAAGTTTAGCGGTTAGGGGGATAAAAATGGACGAAAACAAAAAAGAACAGGAAGGCTTTGAGGTCAATGAAAGCACTGAAGAAAAGGACGATTTTGTAATCGGACAAGGCTTTAAAATCAGTGAATATGAGGAGCCTGAAGCACAAGCTAAGCCTAAGAAGAAAAATTACAGCACCCTTAAAAATATAATTTGGATTTTATGTATAATTATAGTATCTATAGGTATTGCATTTGGCGTAATTTTCGTAGGGGCTGACTATTTGGGTATAGGCTTTGGCAGAGGCTATGATACAGTAATCGAAATCGAACCAGGCTCAAGCGCTAAGGTGATTTCCGAAAAATTAGCCGATAGCGGTGCAGTAAAATGTCCTATAGTCTTTAGACTTTATGCAAAGCTTAAGGGCTACGACTCTCAGTTTAAATACGGCGTTTATAACTTTAATAATGAGGCAGGCTATGAGTCGCTTTCAAGAATGCTCATTGAAGAGGGCGCAAAAATTGAAAGTGTTAGGGTTACAATCCCCGAAATGTCGAGTGTTGACGATATTGCTAAAATCTTAGAGGAAAAGGGCGTTTGCACTAAGAGTGACTTTATAAACGAGGTTCAAAACGGCGAATTTAACTACGATTTTCTTGATGTAGAGGATATTCCCGCTCAGAAGGTTTATTATCGCCTTGAAGGCTATCTTTTCCCCGACACCTATGATTTTTATTGCTACGATTCTGAGGAATGTGCTCACCTAGCGGTTGATAAAATGCTTTCTACCTTAAATTCAAAGCTTACCTCTGATTTAAGAGATGAATTAAAGTCGGGCAAATATAGTTTGCACGAGATAATGACAATGGCGTCTATTATAGAGCTTGAGGCGGGCGGAAGTCCGAGTGAAATGAAAAATGTTTCGGCAGTTTTTTATAACAGACTTGAAAGCGATGAGTATTCAACCTTAGGCTCGTCCCCAACAAGAAAGTATCCTTACGGAAACGGAAGATATAACACCTATGAGATAAAGGGACTCCCCCCCGGACCCCTTTGTTCGCCGAGCTTAAGCTCAATTATTGCGTCGCTAAGACCTACAAAGAATTTCGATTACTACTATTTTGTAACCGATAAATCAATGAAGTTCTATTATAATGAAACACTTTCACAGCACAACAGTACAATTGCAAAGCTACAACGGGAGAACAACTGGATTTATGAAGACTGATATAAAAATACCCGAGCTTTTGTGTCCTGCGGGGGATTTACTGCGTCTTAAAACAGCGGTCGATTTCGGCGCCGATGCGGTCTATTTTGCAGGACAGGAGTTTGGTATGCGCACAGCGTCACCAAACTTTGCTAAAGAGGATATATTAGAGGGTATTCGCTATGCGCACGATAATGGCGTAAAGGTGCATATAGCCTGTAATACATTGCCGCACGATGATGAAATCGCCCGCTTGCCCGAATTTTTAGAGTTTATAAATTCTGCAGGGGCAGACGCCGTTATTGCGGCAGATTTGGGCAGTATCAGAATGGCAAAAAAATATGCGCCGAAGCTAGAGCTTCACGCTTCTGTGCAGTCGGGCATAGTAAACAGCGAAACCGCTAAAGCCCTTTACGATATGGGTGCTAAAAGGGTGGTATTAGCCCGAGAAATGTCCTTAAAAGAAATCGCATATCTTAGAGAGCATACGCCCGATGATTTGGAAATTGAAGCCTTTGCGCACGGGGCTATGTGTGTATCCTTTTCGGCAAGATGTCTGCTTTCAAGCTATATGACAGGCAGAGATGCGAATAGGGGCGACTGCGCTCAGCCTTGCCGTTGGAGTTATTCTCTTATGGAGGAAACAAGGCCGGGACAGTTTTTTAATATTACTGAAGATAAAAAGGGCACCTATATTCTTAACGCTAACGATATGTGTATGGCAGAGCATCTTTATGAGATGGCAAATGCAGGGATTGACAGCATTAAGATAGAGGGCAGAGCTAAAACCGAGTATTATGTTGCGGTTACTGCTAATGCTTATAGGGGCGCTCTTGATAGTCTCAAAAATGCCGACAGTAATTGGCAGGTGCCCGATTGGGTAATGGAGGAGCTTAATAAAATCAGCCACCGCACATATTCAAAGGGCTTTTATTTTGGCAGACCTGAAAACGCCCAAACCTATCCTAATGCAGGTTATTTAAGGGACTATTCGATTGCCGCTATTGTTACGGGCTATGAAGACGGATATATAACTGCTACCCTTAAAAATAAGTTTTTAAGAGGCTGCGAACTCGATTGCCTTGAGGCAGGTCATATACCCTTTAAAATTCAGACCGACATTCTCTTAAACGGTGAAAATGAGGAGATTGATACCGCAAATCATCCTATGATGACCATAAAAATCCCCTTTGAGCGTAGTGTTAGAGTAGGCTCAATGCTTAGAATGAAGGTTTAATGTTAATAAAAATTACACCTTTCGGTAATACTTTTACCGAAAGGTGTGTTTTTTATGGAAAGGGAACAAAGGGTATTCAGTTTAAGGGTGATAATATGCTTTTTTCTTATAATGCTAGGGTTTTTAAGCTGCATTTTAAGGATTTTTGTTATAAGCACTAAAGAGGATTATAAAAATGCAGCGACAAAGCAGAGCAGTAAGCGAATAGAAATAGCAAAACTCAGAGGTACTATTTTCGATTGCAACAGAATTCCAATCACAAATTCTGAAAATAAACTTATGGCGGCGGTAATACCGGGGGTTTATTCCGAAATAAATCTTAAAAACAGCGTAGATAAGGCGAGAAAAGCCGATATAGAGGAGCTTATTCGTCAGGGCGAGCCCTTTGTGACTTCAGTCGACAAGGAAATCAAAACCGAAAGCATTGCAACCGCAAGGGTCTATAGACACACCGTAGAAAATATGCCCGCCGCACATTTAATAGGCTATACAGATAGCTCTATGCACGGGGTAAGCGGACTTGAGAAAGCGTATGACGAGCTTTTGTACAGCGACAAAACAGTGTCGGCAGTTTTTAAGACCGACGGCAGAGGAGGGCTTTTATATGGCGGCGGTGTTGAAATTGAAAATGACACTTCGGTTATCGCAAACGGAGTTGTTAGCACGATAGACATAAACATTCAGATAAAAGCCGAGGAAATAGCAAAGCAAATCAAAAAGGGCGCTATAGTAGTTGCCGATGCAAAAACCTCTAAAATTAGGGCTATGGTAAGTATACCAACCTTTGATGTCTGCTCGGTTGAGGATTTTTTAAATGCCAAAAATTCACCCCTTATTAACAGATGCATATCGGGGTATAATCTAGGCTCTGCCTTTAAGCCCTGTGTTGCGGCGGCAGCCCTTTCGGCTAATTACGGTTATAATACCGTAAACTGTAAGGGGTATCTAGAAATAGACGATAGAAAGTTTAATTGCCACGAGCGTTCAGGACACGGAAAAATGAATTTATTAAAAGGACTTATGTATTCCTGTAATGTCTTTTTTTACGATACCGCTATAAAGCTAGGTGGGGATAGAGTTTATAATATGGCGTCGTCGCTCGGCTTTGGAAACAAAATAAAGCTTGCTGAAAATTATTATACCGCAAAGGGTAATTTAAGTGAAAAGAGCGAACTTAAAAATAACTCAGAGCTTGCAAATTTAAGCATCGGTCAGGGCAAATTAATACTTAGCCCTGTATCCCTTTTAACCCTTTATTCTGCAATAGCGGGTGACGGAAGCTATATTCTGCCGAGCGTTACCGAGGGTGTTTTAAAGGACGGCAGCTTTAAAGCTAGCGAGACCTCAAATCCCACGCAAGTTATGAGCAAGGAAACCGCAAAGAAGCTCAGAGGCTATTTAAAAGAGGTAGTTGAAAGCGGAACGGGTGTGTCGGCAAAGCCTAAAACCACCACCGCCGCAGGCAAAACCGCAACCGCCCAAACGGGCAGATATTTAAACGGAGTAGAAATAACGCATAGTTGGTTTTGCGGCTTTTTTCCCGCCGAAAAGCCCCGATATACCGTAATAGTTATGGTGGAGGGCGGCACAGGCTCGGCAAATATTTTCGCCCAAATCGCCGACGCCGTAACAGAAATTTATCCTGAAAAAAGTGAGGATAATTGATATATTTAAATTGTTTTGTAGGGAAGCTTTACGAATCAACCGCGTTTTCGGGCAATTCGTGAATTGCCCCTACGATATAAAAAGACGGCTATATTTAGCCGTCTTTTTTGATATATTTTATTCAAATTTTAATTCAGTAAAATTCAGTAAATCATTTGGAGTTACCGATAAGCATTTGCAAATACAGGCAAGCTCGTAATCGGTAACCTGACGTTTGTTTTTCTCAATTTTGCTTATCATTTGTTGGTCGATATTAACATTCATAGTTTGCAGCTTTGCCGCTAAATTGCTTTGTGATAATCCTTTTTGTTCTCTTAATGTTTTAAGCTTTTCCGAAATTATGTTTTTATTATCGTAATAACATATTTTTTTCATAATATTATCATACCCTCAATACGTTATATTAACGTATTGACAATAACATAAAATTATGATATTATTACGTTACATTAGCGTAACAGAGTATTGATAAGTGTCAATTTGAGGGGAGAATAAGAAAAATGAAAAGGTTTTTAGCACTACTATTAGCATTAATAATGGTATTAAGTTTTTCTGCTTGTGGTAAAGAAAAAGCAGAAAAATACTGCTCTAGTTGTGGAGAAGCAATTTCGAAAAATGTCGCATTTTGTGAACATTGCGGTGAAGCGGCAAAAGAGACGGACAGCAAAGTCGAAGAAAGCGAAACTGATAAAAAAGTGGAAACAAGCAAAACTGCTGAATCAAGTAAACCTACAACATCTACATCCACTAAATCCGAACATAGGCATTCGTATTCTAAAAAAATAACGGCACCCACTTGTACTAAAAAAGGCTACACAACATATACTTGTTCTTGCGGTAAATCATATAAAGATAATTATACAAATGCGTCCCACAAGTATGTTAATTACAAGTGCTCAAAATGTGGGCAAATGGATAAAAATGGGATGTATAATTATTTTAAGGATTGGGTTATAAATAACGGTACTTTAAAGGGCGATTATGTTTGTTATTCAAAATCTGCAGACACTTATGGCGGATATAGTGAGGAGGATTTTTCCTTGTATTATTGGGCAGATACAAAGCAGATAGAATTTTGTTTACATTCAGTATTAGATGCAGAATATAGTATTAATTTTTATATCTATGTCCCTCAGAAATATAGTGGTAACTACGAATATATAACTTCTTATTATTATAGAAAAACGGGTGAAAGTGTTTGTGAAAGCAAAGGAATTATTGAAGCTAAAACATTTACTAAAAAGCATCCGCTTGATTCAAATAAATACATAGGTCCAAGTAGCCTACAGAATGATTTTATGGAGATGAGCAGACAGGGAATTTGTGACGCACTTGATTGCTTAAAACAATTTTTGCAAAAGGAACAAATTGGGTATACCTTTTCAGATTTGGGATTTGAAAAGTATTAAAAGGCAGATGAAATACAGTTTTTAAATCCGCACCAAAGGCACACCGAAATTATTCATTTTTCAATATTCATCATTCGTTATTCATTAAAAAAGACGGCATTCGCCGTCTTTTTTACATAGTGACCTCACTTGCTTTGTTTCCAGTCAAGACTGTCAACATACGAAACAAAAGTAATATTTAATTAGGACTTGTGAAAAATGTATTATTATGGTATAATTTTGTTGTAGTCAAATATGAGGAGTTTTATAAATGAAAAGGTTATGCGCATTATTATTAGTCTTTGCAATTTTACTTACTCTTTCTTCTTGCAAGAAACAAGAAACAATTGCCAAATTGTTATGCTCAAATTGTAATGCAGAAATATCATCATCTGATAAATTTTGTGGTGAATGTGGTTATGATATAGATAATACAGTTATAACATGTAGTAATTGCGGTGAAGCGATGACTTCAGAAAACAAATTTTGTAGCAAATGTGGCTATAAATCGAAGGATAGTTCAACAAATACCGATTCTAGTAGCCAAAAGGCTTCAAGTAGTCAAACATCAACTGTTTCTAAAACGAGTTCTACCACCACAAAAAAGTGTGTTTCATCTGGTTGCAACTATTATGCAGAGGATAATAGTTCTTATTGCATATCACATAAATGTTCGTTGGAAGAGTGTTCAAATTCTAAAGCAAGCGCTTCTCTTTACTGTAACATACATAAATGTAAAGGGAGTGGATGCATTAATGCAAAAAGCGGAACAAAGGACTTTTGTGATGAGCATACTTGTTCAAAAAACAATTGTACTCGTCAATCAGAGTTATTATCAAATTATTGTGCTACTCATAAATGCCAAGATTCTCTTTGTGGGAATGAAAAAGGTAGTTTAGGTATGTATTGTTATGAACATACATGTTTATATAACAGTTGCTCTTCCAAAAAATCTATAACGTCAAATTATTGTGATTTGCATAAATGTAGGTCGGTTTTGTGTCAAAATGCAAAAAAAGGAACGGGAAGTTATTGTTATGAGCATACCTGTTCAAAAAATAATTGTTCGTTTGAGAAAGCTTTAAACTCTGAATATTGTACTTTTCATAAATAGTTACTAACATAAGAGACAAGGGATGGTTCTATTGTGTTGGTGTATATTTATAAAATTCAAACGGGCGACCAATGGTCGCCCCTACGATGTGATTTTGTTTTTTATGTAGGGGCGATTATTAATCGCCCGTTTTTTTCGCGTTTTCAATTTTGCACTGTGTCCCATCGTGTTTTATCTCATAATTATCTTTATAAATTAAATCTTCAATAAACACAAACTCATAACCCTGGTCTTTGAGAGTTTTGAGGATTATCGGGAGAGCGGCGGGTGTATGGTCGGCGTCGTTGTGGAAAAGGACAATTGAGCCGTTTTTAACCTTTGATGTTACTCTTTTGCAAATACTCTCGGGCGTGGCGTTATCCTTCCAATCCAAACTATCTACATCCCACTGAATTGTATACATATCAAGTCCCTCTGTGGCGGTTAGCACCATATCGTCATAGTCGCCGTAAGGGGCTCTGAGAAGTGTAGGGCATTTGCCCGTTATCGCCTGTATTTTTTCGTTGCAGGCGGTGAGCTCATTTTCCATTTGGGTTTTTGAAAGCTGAGTCATATAAGGATGTGTGTTTGAGTGGTTTTGTATTTGGTGACCTGCGTCACTCAACTGTTTTACAGACTCAGGATATTTATCCACCCAAGTTCCAACCACAAAAAAGGTTGCTGGCACATTGTATTCCTTTAAAATTTTTATTAATGTTTCGGTGTCGTCATTTCCCCAAGCTGCATCAAAGCTTATCGCTATCTGCTTTTTATCGGTTTCAACGCAGTAAATGGGCAGTTTGCGGTTATTATTTGCAAAACTGCTAAGCGAGCCTATCGTTAGCGCACAAACAACAAGCAGGGCAGTAATGCTGAACATTATCTGCTTTTTGGTAATTATAAAAAACTTCATAGAAAAACACCTCGATATTTTATATGCGCAGATGCTCGTACGATATTATATCAAATTATTTGATTGCTAAAATCTATAAATTCTAGTATAATTATGTCAATGAATGTCATCTCTGTTTTTTGTTATTGTTAAAAAGGAGGTGACAATATGAATTTGCTATTAGATATGATTATCTCAGGTATTATGGGATTAAAATTTTCTCCCAAATTTTACGAGGACAAAAGATATAAGGTTTGGCGTTGTGCTCTTTCGCCTACAACCTGTAGACCGTGTTTTGATTTGCATGGTAAATTGTATTTGCCTGAAGAAGCACCGCCAAATGAGCCAAAAAAACATATAAAATGCAAATGCTCAGTAGTGTGGGCAAAATCTCTTGAAAAAGGAACAGCCACTTTCGAAGGGGATAACGGTATAGATGTTTTGCTTTGCAAAGGAGAAGCTCTACCAAAACAATACTTAACAAAGAAACAAGCAAAAAAACTTGGATGGAAGCCGTTTTTAATGAATTTGCGATATGTTACGGATAATGGCGTTATTGACGGAGATATTTATAAAAACAAGGATGGGAAATTACCGATTGCAGATGGTCGCGTATGGTATGAAGCAGACATAAATTATACTGGCGGAATGCGAAACAGTTCGAGAATTATTTATTCGAATGATGGATTAGTGTTTGTTACCTATGACCATTATTTTACATTCAATGAAATCAGATAGGAGATAAGCATGAAAAAAATTAATATTGATTTTTCCGAGTGTAAATATCCATTAGATTTACATCGTGAAATCAAGGAAAGATTAGAATTACCTGAATGGTATGGAAACAATTTGGATGCTTTATGGGATATGCTTACAGGATTTATAGAAACGCCTATTAGCATAACAATGATTTTCAAGCCTGAAATTAAAACTGCGGAAAATTTAAAAGAAAATGTTTTAAAAATAATAGAAACTTTTGAAGAAGCATCCAAAGAGGAAGAAATAATACTTAATTATGAGCTATAACAAAAACCTGTATAAACCGAAAAGGATTATACAGGTTTTATCACATACTATTAAAAAATACTATAATCTTGAATGAAGTGTGGCTTGTATTTTATTCTAAACTGTTTTATTCGGGGAGTTTTGTAACATTTACCCATTCTAGATAACCCGAAAACTTTTCGAGCTCAGGCAGGGTGAGTTCTATTGCACTATTAGAGCTACCTGCGGCGGGGAATACCGTCTCAAATCTTTTAAGGGAGTTATCAAGGTAAATTTCAACCCCCTCGTTTACAGCAAAGGGACAAACGCCGCCTGCGGCGTGACCGCAGATTTCGGCTACCGTATCAAAGGGCAGCATTTTAGCCTTTGTGCCGAAAAATCCTTTAAATTTTCCGTTATCTACCTTAGCGTCACCCGCGGCTACTATCAGTACGCATTTGCCGTTTACATCAAAGGATAAACTTTTTGCAATTCGGCAAGGTTCACAGCCGAGCGCCTCTGCAGCTAAAGCGACTGTAGCACTCGACACATTAAATTCTAAAATACGGTCTTCCATATTATATTCACTAAAAAACTTCCTAACCTTTTCAATTGACATAGCATTACCTCTTAAATTTAATATAGGAACATATTACCACAGAAAGCTTTATTTTTCAATAAATATAATATAAATGACTTCAAAATAAAAAATGCTTTACTTTTTGGCAATAATGTGTTATACTTTGTAGGCTGGCGTAAAAGCGTCGGTATGCTACCGTTTTCTGTGCATTTGGCGACTGCCGACAAAGTCGGACACTCGATGACCTTTTGCTCGGATTACGGCGGACAAATTTTTAAAAGGAGTGAAAGAAATGACAGCACAGGAAAAACAGCAGATTATTGAGACTTATGCAGTTCATGAGGGTGACACAGGTTCTCCTGAAGTACAGATAGCATTACTCACAACTCGTATCAACGAGCTTAATGCCCATCTTGCTATTCACAAGAAGGACCACCACTCACGCAGAGGTCTTCTTAAGATGGTAGGTCACAGAAGAAATCTTCTTGCTTAT
>CAYXID010000044.1:0-12428 GCA_964465535.1 uncultured Ruminococcus sp. | reverse complement strand
TAGCTGTACGACCGAGCGGTCTGTCAGCTGCATCCACAATGTACCATTTACGCTGAACTTCAGCAGGTTTTGCCATAAATGTAGACATAATCCAAAACCTCCAAAATAATTTGTTTTTTAATCAGCTTGAATATAATAACACATTAAAAACCGCTTGTCAACACTATTTTTTGAAAAATTTAATTTAGATTTTAATATCTCGTTTTTTCTCACATTTGCTCGTTTTTTCTCTCGTTTTCTCACTTGCGATTTTAAAAAATATTATTAAAAAACGTCTAAAATAGAGTTTTGCTGCAAATTGCATCCTATTACATTGCAAAACAGGGGTTATTGTGGTATATTTTAAATATAGTTGGTATAATTTGGAAGGGTGATAATTTTGTTAAGGTCAAAAATTTTTAAAAGTATTATAGCCATAATGTTAGTTGCCGTTTCTGTTGTTACGGTTTTTGCCCCTATAACATCGGCAGAGGTTCCTACGCCCTCAATACCTGATTTATCTGAATATAGTTATATTACTATAGACGAAATTGAACCCTCAACAACGGTTAATGATTTAACGGATAATACTGTTTTATCAGCTACCGAAGAAATCGATGTTTATGATACAGAAGGTATTTTACTCATAGGCTGCGATTATGTCTGTAACGGTGCTACAATTATAATCTCGGATAATAATATAATATCCGAGGTATACAAGGTTAAACTGTATGGCGACCTCGACTGTGACGGAAGTATTAATTCTTCCGATTTAATCCTTATGCGCCGTACTCTACTCAGAGCATCCTCACCTGTAGACGATACCGTTGCAGATACAAATTCTGACGGTGAACTCGATGTTTTAGATTTAATAAGACTAAAGAAAAATCTTTTAAATGTCTCTGAAATTTCACAAAGCAGAATGTTCGCATACACTGAAAGATTTACTTGGTTAAATACTTTAGAAGTTCCTTTTTCCATAAACGGATACGAGGAAGCTTTTGAAGATTTATCTGTTGTATCCAATGATATAGATTTAACCTTTAGCCGCTATTATGATTCCTTTGATACAACTGCAGGTATATTAGGTTTAGGTTGGACTGCATCCTTTGAGGGAAGCTGTGATACATATAATGGCAACTCAAAAATAGTAAAAGTATACGGTCAGGCGCCCGTTGTTTTCGAGTTTTTAAACAATGAATATGTTTGTGATTACACAAGGTCAGCATTATCAGCTGTAGAAAACGGTTTTGTTTTTACGGCTGAGGACGGTTTAACCTATACATTTAATCAAAACGGCTATCTCGTTTCGATAACGGATAAAAATAGTAATACCGTTTCTGTTACGGTTGATACAAACGGAAAAATTCAGAAAGTTACCGATAGTGTTGGCAGAGAATATAATTACACCTACGGTGAAAACGGTTTGCTTTCTTCTATTACTGACTGTATGAATAGAACTGTAGCGTATAGCTACGATTCTTCAAACAGACTTGAAAGTGTAACGGGTGTACTAAGGACAATTACAGAGCAGTATTCCTATAACAGTAATAATAAACTGACACGCGTTTCTGACGCTTTCGAGAATAGAATATATGCAATATCTTATGAAGATAATAGCGGTATAGTTTCCTCTCTTACCGATAGTGAAGGTGTAACAACAGATTATGCTTATAATCCTAAAAACAACTCTGTTACTCTCTCTCAGGATAACATTGTAACAGAAGAATATGTATATAACAGATACAATTATTTAACCTCATCAAATACAGAAGAGGGATTGCAAGAAAACTTTTATTGCAACCGCTACGGCGATATCGCGGTTAGTATAAGTGCAGACGGCAGTAAAACAAAATACGAATACGATATAAACGGCAATCCTATTAAAATAACAACTATTTCTGAAGAGGAAACCGTAACAGAGAAAAACTCTTATGATGAAAACGGTAATATTTTATCAAGTGTTACGGGTAATGAAACTACCAACTATACCTATGACAGTAACGGCAATACCTTGTCTGTTATAAAGTATACCGACGGGGAAGAAACTGAGCGTGCAATATACACCTACAATAATAAAGGTTTACCCACTACCTCTTTAGTTGACGGTGTAACTACCTCATACAGTTATAACAATTACGGATATTTAATGACCGAAACTGAGCTTGAGCTTAGCACCCCAAAAACTTACACCTATAACTCTGTGGGTTGGCTTTTAAGCGAAGCAGAAGCAGATTCCTCTGTAAGTTATGTTTATAACCTTAACGGAGATACACTGAGAGAAACCAAAAACAGTGTTGTTACAAGCCGAACAGTTTATGATAACTACGGCAGAATAAAACAGCAGATAAGCGAAGCCGAATATAGTCCCGCATACGATAACCTCAATTCCTCTCTACCGATAGATAGCTATCTAAATAATTCTCAGGAAGTTGCTGTAGGTATCAGATATTATTACGGCGAAGACGGTAAAATTTCTCAGATAAAGGCAAGCTGTTATACAGTTGCTACCGACAGCAACCAAAAGGTAACAAGCGTTACTGCAGGTAATACCGTATTAGCACAGTATAACTATCCTGAGGACGCGAAAGAGCTTCTTTCAAGCGTTTCTTATGCTAACGGACAAAGTATATCGTATAACTATGATACTAACGGCAATGTAACTTCCCTTTGCTTTGGCGATACCCTCGCTTATACTTATACCTATGACGAGGAAGACACCTTAACCTCAAAGATAAATCTGATTGAAAATATCCGTACAGATTATACCGATGATAGTTTTGTTGTAAGCCATATTGAAGAGGACGGCTCTCTGGTAGAACTCTATTCCTATTTAAGCGAAATGCTGATTGAGATAGATTTTCCCGCAGGAACAATAGGTCAAGAGTTCATACCAGCTGAGGAGGACGAAGAAGCTGACCTTGAAAGAATTACCGAAAAATTTGCAGGTAAAACTTTCTACACCGATTATTATGAAAACTACCTTGATTACGGTTTAGTTCGGTATTCCACTACTAAAAATGAGGACGATGCCGTAAGCAATACAAAAGTCAAAAAGTATTTTAGAGATTTTTTGAACTCGGATTATACCTATAATGAAGATAATCTTCCGTCTGGCTTAACAAACACTTACAAAGATACAGAAGATAATTATACCTATACCTATGACGATAACGGAAATATAACAGCTGTCACTAAAAACGGTAATGAAAAGCGTTATTATTACGATAACAAAGCTCAGCTTGTCCGTGTAGACGATGAAGAAGCGAATCAAACGGTAGAGTATGTATATAACGGTGTAAGCGGTAATATAACCGCCGTTAATGTTTACGAATTACACGAAAAGGATGCAGAGCTTAGTACTGCTATCTCAACTAAATCTTTCGGCTATGCTGAAAGCGGTTGGAGTGACCTTTTAACTTCTGTTAACGGTAACGCTCTTACTTATGATGCTTTAGGCAATCTTTTAACCTACAACGGTTATACTTACACATGGGAAGCAGGCAGAAGACTTGCCTCAATTTCAAACGGTACAAATACTTATAGTTATAAGTATGATGATAACGGAATTAGAACTCAAAAGACGATAAACGGAACAACTACCTATTACACTACTGTTGACGGCAGAATCACAGGACAGTACGATGGCACAAATACAATTTATTTCCGTTATAATGCAGATAATGCACTAATAGGCTTTAACCTTAATGACACCGAATATATCTATCTTAAAAATATTCAAGGCGATATTGAGGGAATACTTGATTTAAACGGCAATTTGGTAGTACAATATACCTATGACGCTTGGGGTAAATTACTTTCAATAACCGATACAAGTAATATTAATCTCGGCACACTCAATCCTATGCGTTACAGGGGTTATTATTACGATAACGAAACGGGATATTACTACTTGCAAAGCCGTTATTATACCCCTGAGTTTTGTAGATTCATTAATGCGGATGAGCCGGACTTAATAATTTCAAATCTAGAACTTGCTACAGTATCAAATTTATTTGTTTATTGTAATAATAATCCGATAAATTATATTGATCCTTCCGGAAATTGGGCTATTTTTGTTGGTGTTTCCATATCAGTAGCTGCTTTCTTCGTGGGCGTATCTGCTATGTTAGGGTTATTATTTGACGGTAAGGGCAATATAGGACTTATTGTTTCCGGAAACTATCGTGTGGTTGGAATAGCGGCATCTGCAGGTGTTTGTTTTGGATTTTATTGGAAATATAAAACAATTTTTGATTATTATAAAAGCAAATTAGGTACCATTAGTATTCCCTTTGTTGATTTGATTACAGAATTAGGAATTAATGGAAAAGTAACGGGAATAAATATTAGTCTTGGTAAAGGTATTAATTTTACAATATCCGGATTAGGTAAATCTAAAATGGTAACAACAAAATGGAAAACCATCGGTTCTTATATATTGAAAATCTTTATGAATAACTCCATAAAAAAAGTATTACGTGATATAAAAATTTATCGCATTTATAAAAATCAGAAACGGAGAGTAGTATGAAGTGTTTTATAGAAAAAAATTTGATTTTTGAAAAATCTTTGGATTTTATTCTTGAAAAAATCAAAGAAACAACTTTATCAAACAATATAATTAATTTAGGAATTTTTCCTAATATTTTTTCAAAAAAAGCATATTTCTCTGGAAGGGTATCAATGAAATCAAAACTTTATTTGACCAATGAAATTTTTGATATAACCAATCCTTTGATTTTGTTAAAACTATCTCCAATAAATAATTACAAAGATTGTCAAGTAAAAATAAATATATTACCTAACTTTGTATTTATGATTTCCGCAATAATAGTTTCTTTAGTTTTTTTATTTATTTCTTTTTTACTTTTTTTGGGATTGTTTACTTTAGTCGAAAATAAAATAGGAAATATGCTATTTTCTTTATTGTTTTTAGTAATTATTTTTTTAATGTTTTTCTATATGTTTTTACGAAGTAAAAATACTTTAGAAAAAACAACCAAGATATTAGAATTGATTATAAATGAAAATTGAAAATAACAGGAAATACAGGGGACGATTTTCCGTCTTGACAAAATAGGCCTCTTTAGGGACAATCAGGGGACGGTTCTATGATTGACCCGCTGAGGACGGGGAAGAAGCCGAGCTTGAAAGAATTACCGAAAAATTTGCAGGTAAAACTTTTTCTACAGATTACTATGAAAACCACCTTGATTACGGTTTAGTTCTGTATTCCGCTACTAAAAATGAAGACGATGCCGTAAGCAATACAAAAGTTAAGAAGTATTTCAAGGATGTTTTAAACTCGGATTATACCTATAACGATGACAATCTTCCGTCGGGCTTAGCAAACACTTATAAAGATACCGAAGATAATTATACCTACACCTATGACGATAACGGAAATATTACAGCCGTTACTAAAAACGGCAAGGAAAAGCGTTATTATTACGATAACAAATCTCAGCTTGTCCGTGTAGACGATGAAGAAGCAAATCAGACGGTAGAGTATCTATATAACGGTGTAAGCGGTAATATAACCGCCGTTAATGTTTACGAATTACACGAAAAGGATGCACCACTCGGAATACCTGTATCAACTAAATCTTTCGGTTATGCTGATAGCGGTTGGACTGACCTTTTAACTTCTGTAAACGGTAATGCGTTAACATACGATTCACTCGGCAATCTTTTAACCTACAACGGATATACATATACTTGGGAAGCTGGCAGAAGACTTGTTTCAATGTCTGATGGAACAAATACTTATAGTTATAAGTATGATGATAACGGTATCCGTACCGAGAAGACGATAAACGGAACAACTACCTATTACACTACTGTTGACGGCAGAATAACAGGTCAGTATGACGGTACAAATACAATCTATTTCCGTTATGACAGCAATAACTCACTTATTGGATTTAATTTAAACGGCACAGAGTATATCTACCTCAAAAACATTCAGGGCGATATTGAGGGAATACTTGATTTAAACGGTGATTTAGTAGTACAATACACCTATGATGCATGGGGTAAGCTTTTATCCGTAACAGGCTCTTTAGCTGATACTATTGGCGAAATTAACCCTATGCGTTACAGAGGTTATTATTACGATAACGAAACGGGATATTATTACTTGCAATCAAGATACTATAACCCTGATATTTGTAGGTTTATAAATGCGGATGAAGCGTGCCTGATTGTATTAAACATTAAAAATCACGGTGGTGTTAACTTATTTGTATATTGCAACAATGATCCTATTAATAGTATAGACCCTACAGGACAAGAAGCAGTTTTAGGAACATTGGGGGCCTTTTTCGGTGTATTATATTCGGCGTTATCTGCTACTCTAATTGTAGTTATTGGACTTGTAATAACCGTTATTTCAGTATATGCAATAATAAAGCTTGCGAAATTATTGAATAAATATATAAAAGGCAAAAAAGATAAAGCTTTGGCAGCTTCTCTTGCTACACTAGCTAGTTTTACTACAGCGGCATCTCCTCCGCCTCCCAACAATCCAAAATTTAAAGGCACCAAAACTAAAGGTTCTGTTAAGCTATATGAAAAAGGTAAGGTTAGGGTTGAAGTGGAAAATATGGGTAAAAACACAGGTGATGTTCATCTCCAAATTAAAGGAGATCCAAACAAATATTATTATAATCCAAAAGACATGCAATTTTACACAAATAAATCACATACAAAATTGGCCGCAAAATCAATACAAGGTTATCTTAATGATAAAAAAATTGTTGATGCCATTACAAAAGGTTTGACCAAATATTTAGGATATTGATTGGAGTAGTTATGAAATATTTTGAAAATTTTAAAGAATGGATTTACAGGAAAAGAAATATACAGCCATGGCCTTTTTTAGAAACCTTAGCAGAAGCTTCATATGTCATTAATCCTCAGTTTATTATTGTAGATGATTTAGTTTTTTTGGATTGTGAAAATGAAAATTTATGCTACTATAATTCTAATAGATTGACAGAATCGGAAAAAATAGAAACAGAAGCATTGGAAAATCATGTACACTTATTTGATGGTGATGGTATAAAAAAATGCTATCAAAAGGAAGTGAAAATAATTTCAATTTCAATTGCACAAAATCTCCTTAAATGCCTTAAATATCAATTTCCCAACAAAAAATTTGTAGTTTTGTTAGAATTAAATTTTAAAAACTCTGTTATTGTACGTTTCCATCAAATTCGCGATAATGAAGATTTGTACATGGATCCTAAATATTACAAAGAACAATACGATAGCGATTTCTTTATGATGTTTAAATAACAACACAGCGGAACACAAAGGGATCTAACACAAGGGGGAAGGTTCTCTGTGTTGATGGGTGACAGTAGACGGCAAAATTACGGGTCAGTATGACGGTACAAATACAATCTATTTCCGTTATGATAGTAATAATAGTTTAATAGGCTTTAACCTTAATGACACCGAATATATCTACCTTAAAAACATTCAGGGTGATATTGAGGGAATACTTGATTTAGACGGTAATTTGGTAGTAAAATATACCTATGATGCGTGGGGTAAATTACTTTCAATAACCGATACAAGTAATATAAATCTCGGCACAATCAATCCTATGAGATACAGGGGATATTATTACGATAATGAGACGGGATATTACTACTTGCAGTCAAGATACTATAATTCTGAGATTTGTAGGTTTATTAATGCGGATGAGGCAGGATATATAGATGCAAACCAAACTTCACTGAGTTATAATCTGTTTGCTTACTGTAATAATAATCCCTTGAATGATTCTGACCCAACGGGTCACTTATCTTTAAACAGTGCATTAGCAAAAATCACTGAACTTTTAAATAAGGCTGTAAACAAGTTAACAAGTTATTTAAAAAGTTTAATAATTTATAAAAATGGTTATTTAAAAATAAGCACTACGTTAATTGCTGCAACAATCGATGCAATGATCGCCATGCTTGTTAATAGATTGGTATACAGCGGTTTAAAAAATGGAATGAAAATTCTTTTATATAATAAATCGGTTCGCAATTCTTTCGTTGGAGAAATGTTTAAATTCTTCTTGAACAATAAAGCAGGAAAGTTAGTTTTACGGACAATAGTTCAGATTGGTTTCATGGTGGCGGGAAAAAAAGGAGCCGTTGGCACTGTCGTTGATGCAGTATTAAAAGATTTTCTAGCTAATATAGCTTTCTTAAAAAGCAAAATTCTGCAAAAGTCTTCAAGTCTTATATCGGCGTTTTGTTCAGTTGGTGGAATAGTAGCGTTATTTGTTGATCTCATGGATAAAAAATGGGATAACTATGCTTCATTGCGAATCAAATAAAATAATTTTTGGAATTACTATATATGGAGGTAAATAATGAACATTTACTTTACAAATAATTGCAGTAACTTTATTATTTTAAATATTGATGATGGTGAGCCTGTGTTTTTACAGCCTTTTGAAAAAAAGCTAATAACCCGAAATGATTTAGATTCTATTAAGATATTAGCAAAGCGCAATTGCGAAAGCACAAAAAAATCAGCAATATATCATTTGGTGATTGAGACAGAATATGTTTTTTCCGATGTTTCTGATAATACCACATTTATTATTACTCGTGAAAAAATTCAATTTAGTCTCAATGCGTCATATGATCGTCTGTTTTTGCAATCATCAAATGCTAAAATCATTTCAGAAAAACATAAGATTTTAGCGGAAGATAAAATAAAAAAAACTTTCAAAAAATCTCGATTTGGTGAATTTGTTTTTGATACGCTCATGTTTTCTCCTGCCTTACTTGTTGCCCTAATTTTGGCCGGAATTTCATTGACTTTTATATGGGGATGGATAATCACTATTATATATTTTCCATTGGCTTTTTTGTTTGTTGGTATATTAAATTGGTTAATTGATAAGCTTTGTATAGCAATTGGCAAGAAAGTTTTAAAAACAGAGGATGAGAATATAGAGTTTTATAAGTATTTTGAGAATGATTTTATTAATAACTATTACTCTAATGCCAACAGAACTCCTTTCATGGGTAATATTGAGAGGTAAAAAAAGGGAGCGAGAGGAGACAAGGAAGCGGTTCTCTTGTGTTTTGCCCTTTTATTTTGATATTGATTTGTATAAAAAAATACGGCAGAAGTAATCTTCTGCCGTTTCTTTATCTAACACTTATTTTATCGCAAGCTCTTTTTCTCTTTCGGTTTCCTTTTCTGCGAGGTCGCTGATGTTTATGTTTGCATTGTGTGGGATAGCCTTCCACTCAACCTTCGTAAAGAGAGCTATACACATTGAAAGTTTGCCGATTAAATCGAACAGTGGGAAGGTAAGAGCAAACCAAACCTTTTTGTGAAATTTTTGTGTTTTAATTCGCTTATGCTCGATTATAAGGATATAAGTTGCAGTTATAATGCCGTTTATGTAGGAGTTTAAACTCCAGGCAAGTGCATAGAATATCACCCAGAAAACACCGCTTACGGTAGATTCAAAAGAGGGAGATATGTCAAATATATCGAGTATTATGCGTATAAAATCGGGCGCATAGTATTTACTGAAAGAGGCGCCTGCCGCGCAGACTAAAACAATTCTCAACGAATAGGAAACAAGCTTTTTGAAAACTAAGGTCAACTGACGCGGAAATACGACCGTTAGCATATCAAAGCTCATAAATCTAAAGCGCAAATTTCTTATAAACTTCTTAAAAAGGGGAGCGCTCTTATCCTTATTTGCCATACCGCCTGTATAGAAGATATGCCAAAACAACTTTGGACCCGTTTCAACAAAGGCTTGTAAATGTCCCTTAGCCCAGCGTATACGCTGACGCATAGCAATTTTAATATCTGTAGGCTGTTCATCAAAGAAGATAGCCTCGTTGTTATAAGAAATTTTATATCCCTTTGCTACAGCGTCGGCGCAAAAAGCACGGTCCTCTGTAAGACTTGTATAGTTCCAACCGTCACGAATGAGCTCGTTTGTAAATAAAAATCCTGTACCTTGGATACGGGTTGCCAAATGGAAAAGGGAACGGGCTCTGTGCTCGTTTCGAACAGTTCTTAGCCAATGTATACCGTAGGAGGCCGAAATCCAGTTATCATCGAAATTTTTAGAATTTCTGTAAGAGGTTACAATCTTTTCGCCTGCATCAAAAGACTCGTTCATGCGGGTGATATAGTCATAATTGAGCAGATTGTCAGCATCGAATATAAAATATCCGTCAAAGCTTTCAATGCCGTAATCCTCTTTGATTTTTTGCACTAAATAGCAAAGCGCATAACCCTTAGTGCGCTCGTTAGGGTTTGTTCGCTCATAACAAATAGCACCCATTTCTCTTGCGATTTCGGCAGTTTTGTCTGTACAGTTGTCTGCTACTACAAAAATTTCTATAAGGTCACTCGGATAGTCCTGCGCCTTGATACTGTCAATCAAATTTCCGATAACGGTTTCTTCGTTACGGGCGGCAACAAGTATCGCATATTTATGAAAGTTTTTTGCAGTAGAAAATTTTCGGGTTGCAAAAACACCGGTAATTTTAAAAATTTCTCTGTAACGGTAAAGACTAGAAACAACTGCTGAAATCTTAGAAATGATTTTTATAATTAAATTTATTATATACATAACTAAAACTCCTATATAGTATAAATATTTATCAAAAATATTCTATAGCGTTGCTTTAGACACACAACATACGAATTATACCACACCATTAAATATTTTGCAATATAAAAGAACCCCCGAGCACCATTAGATGTTCGGGGGGTTAAAATTATATTTTGAAAAGAAGCTCGCTGTAGTGGGGGTAGGGCCAATGTTCAGTGGCAACTACTTCCTCGGCAGCGTCTGTTATGCTGCGGATATCTTCCATAAGACTTAAAATTTCGTCGTGATAGAACCTTGCCTTTTCTTCAAGACCTGAAATATTTTCAGCAGATTTAACCGCTTCTCTAAGCTTTTGGTTTAATTTTCCAAGATTTGCTGTATCGTTTGATAAGCGCTTAATCATATCGGTTTCGGTAGTTATGTCGATACCCTCGCAGACATTCTTTTTACCCTCAGCCAAGCGGCAAAGGTACTCGATATGCTTGCCAATTCCGGGGATAATATCACGCTGAACCATACCGATAAGGGTCTGTGCCTCGATATTGAGTATCTGACTATAATTTTCGAGGGTTATATCCGCACGAATATTGATTTCTGTTCTGTTGAGTACGCCGTGACGCTCAAACAGTTCGATGTTCTTATTATCTTTAAAGTGGGGAACAGCGTCTACTGTACTGCGAAGATTTAAAAGACCGCGTCTTTCAGCCTCTTTCTGCCATTCCTCTGAGTATCCGTCACCGTTAAATATAATGCGCTTATGAGCCTTCATAGTATCGCGGATGATATTATGAGCCTCTGCAATACAGTCCTCTGCCTTTTCAAGACGGTCGGCATAGCCCATAAGTACATCTGCCACCATTGTGTTTATCATGGTATTTGTATCCGATACAGATGCAGAAGAGCCTAGCATACGGAATTCAAATTTATTACCCGTAAAAGCAAAGGGGGAGGTGCGGTTGCGGTCGGTATTGTCCTTTCTGATAGAGGGGATAATATCGGCGCCCATGGACATTTTAACACGTTTTAAATCATCGTGATGGGTGCCGTTTTCAACAGCTGTTAAAATCTCGGTTAATTCCTCGCCCAAGAACATAGAAACTATTGCAGGGGGAGCTTCTGCAGCGCCTAAACGGTGGTCATTACCTGCAGATGCGATAGAAATTCGCAATAAATCCTGATGCTTGTCTACCGCCTCAATCAAAGCCGCAAGACTTAAAAGGAAAAGGGGATTATCGCTTGGATTTTTGCCCTGTTTTAAAAGGTTTACGCCTGTATCGGTAGACATTGACCAATTGTTATGCTTACCGCTACCGTTTACACCCGCAAAGGGCTTTTCGTGTAAAAGGCAAACAAGACCGTGACGGTCAGCAACCTTTTTCATCATTTCCATAGTGAGCTGATTATGGTCAGCGGCTATGTTTGTTGTGGTAAAGATAGGGGCAAGCTCGTGCTGAGCGGGAGCCGCCTCGTTGTGCTCGGTTTTAGCGAGAACGCCGAGCTTCCACAACTCTTCGTCAAGTTCCTTCATAAATGCTGCAACGCGCGGTTTTATAACGCCAAAATAATGGTGGCTCATTTCCTGACCCTTAGGCGGCTTTGCACCAATAAGTGTTCTGTCGCAGAAGATAAGGTCAGGGCGCTTTTCGTAAAATTCTTTATCAATTAAAAAGTATTCCTGTTCAGGACCTACTGTTGTGTTCACTCGCTTTACATCGGTCATACCGAAGCAATGAACAATTCTCAGTGCCTGACGGTTTAATGCCTCCATACTGCGAAGCATAGGGGTTTTTTGGTCTAAAGCCTCGCCGCCGTAGGAGCAAAAGGCGGTGGGAATACATAGCGTTCC
>CAYXID010000043.1:0-12536 GCA_964465535.1 uncultured Ruminococcus sp. | reverse complement strand
AAACATTACTCAATACGGAAAGAATTTTATAAACCAGGAAACTCTGACACTTGGCGGTATATCCCTTTCAACAGGAGAAGTTTCCAATTCTGGACAAGGTTATTATACACCGGAATATATATTATTTATTTCAAAAGATATGTATATGAATTGTGATAATTACACGGGTATTAAAAGAATTTATTACTATGACAAAGATAAAAAATATCTTGGTTATAATACATTCAATTCAACGAACCACCCGTTAACGATAGGAATACTCAATGATACTGACCAAGTTCTTTTCTCACAAGCCGTTTATGTGAGGTTTGTATTTACAAATGCTGACAAACCCACAAATTTATATCTTATACCGCCAGAGTTTTCACAAGAATATGAACCATATAAAGAGCCTAAAATCTTTAAAGCGGATGCAGACGGAATGGTGGATGTTGACTTTGATTATCCTTCGGTTACCCTTACCAGCGATAACGATTATGTGACAATAGATATGACATATAATCGAGATATAAACAAAGTTGTTGAAAAACTATGTAAATCGCTTGAGAGTTGAAGGAGTAAAAAACAAAACTAAATTTTTGCAAAAAGTCGGGAAATTTCCCGACTTTTTTGTTTGGGGTGGTCTATACTATGACCATTTAAAGTCGAGTTTAATGGTCAAGATAATTCTTGACTTTTTCTGCATTTGTGGTATAATTAAGAAGAAAATCATATGATGATGGTTTGTTTGACCATTTTAATTCGCGGTGTAAATGGTCACGGTTTTGTGGCTGAAAGAGGTATTATGAGAAGAGGAAACAATATCCGTTTGAGGAAAGACGGTCGTTATGAAGCCCGATATATTAAGGAACGCGATTCGCAAGGTAAAATCATATACGGCTACTGTTACGGACATACCTATGAAGAGGCACAAGAGAAAAGGGAAGCAATATCCGGTGAATATAAGCCTATGCGTCAGTTAAATCTCTTAATTCTAGGGGCTGGCAGTCACGGTGACGAGGTTATGGAACTGGCTCAGGATTTAAGGGTTTTTAGCAAAATCAGTTTTTTAGATGACTTTTTACCTGAAAAGGCGATAGGTCCGTGTAAAAACTTTGAAAAGTATCTTGATGAGTATTCTGCGGCTATACCGGCTGTGGGAGATGCCGCCCTTAGAATAAAATGGATGAACGAGCTTATTGATGCGGGTTTTGTAATTCCTACCCTCATTCACCCAACAGCAAGTATTTCGGGCAGTGCCCATATTGGCGGCGGTGTAGTGATTTGTGCGAGAGCTACGATAGGAATAGGTGTTAGCATTGGAAAAGGTTCTATTATTTCGAGTGCAGCCAATATCGACCGAAATATTACTTTGCCGGATTGGTCGTATGTTGATTGCGGAGAAACGGTAAGCCTTGCTAATATAAAAAAGTAAATCAACTTCTGCGCTTGCGGCAGAAGATTTAATAAATAAGAAAGTTGGTTTAAAAATGAAAAGAATTTTATCTGTTTTACTAATTTTAGTTATGGTTCTCTGCTTGGGTGCTTGCTCAGGCAAAAATTCGGGAAATGAAATTTTAATAGGTTCTTACCTGCCTTTAACCGGCGCTAATGCAGGTGGTGGTACCTGCGAACTCCACGGTTTAGAAATGGCTATCGAGGAGGCTAATGCTCAGGGTGGTATAAACGGCAGAAAAATCAAGATAATTTCATACGATTCAGCAGGAACTACAGAGGGTGCTACAAAAGCGGCTACCCGTCTTATTGAGCAAGACGGTGTTAAGGTTATAGCGGGTTCACATTTAAGCTCAAGCGTTTTGGCAGTTTCTTCCCTTACTGAAAGAGCAAAGGTTTTACATGTGGGTACCGGTACAGGTTCTACCTGGACAAACATAGGTTTAAAATACACATATCGCGCAACTGCTAACGGTAATTTACCTGTTGCTACAATGATGGAGCAGTTGGTAGAGTGTGGAATGAAGTCAATAGCTTTAATTTCCGTTGCTTCTGAATACGGTCAAAGCGGTCACGATGCGATTGTTGCAGAATGTGCTGAAAATAAAATTGAGATTAAAGCAGATGTAATTTATCAGTCGGCTGAAACTGATTTTACAGGTGCAATTTCAAAGGCTGTTGCGGCTAAAGCGGATACTTTAGTTCTTTACGGTTTAGGTAACGAACTTGCATTACTTATTAAGCAACTCCGTCAGAACGGATATGATGACCTTATCTTCACAATTGAAGGTGGCGCAAACTCTGAAATGTTTACTGTTGCAGGAAGCGCTTCTAACGGACTGGTATTTTCTGCAGCTTATGTAATCCCTGCTAAAATTGAAGAAGGTGCTACAGAACTTACAAAAACAGTTTTGCAGAAATATGTGGATAAATATAAGGAAATGCCCTATGGCGATACGTTCTATCGCGGATATGATAAAGGCAGACTTATTGTTGAGGCTTTAAAGAATTGTGATGATGTAGATGACGGCGAATCAATAATGAAAGCTTTTAAAGCTATTTCAGGTGTTGAACTGTTGGGCGGTACATTCGACTATACAAACGGCACAGGTGACGGACTTAATACCGCAAATAAGTGGGTAATTATGGACGGCAAAATTCAGGTGTTTGATAAGGATGCCGTAATGAATTGGAGCAATAAGTAAAGACCGACTGATTAAAATAATATGTGCTGTTAATATTTTTGACAGCACATATTTTGTATTTATATTTAAAGAAAAAGGAGTTGTGGCTGTGACTGACGCAACGATGATTGTGAGGCTTATAATAGGAGCTCTTATGATAGGCTCTGTTTATGCTGTTATGGGTATGAGCTACAGTCTTATATATAAAGCAACCGGACTTATGAACTTAGCGCAGGGTGACTTTCTTATGTTGGGCGCTTTTTTCGGGTTAATGTTCTACAAAACATTAGGGCTTAATATTGTCTTGAGCTTTGTTTTAACCTTTGTGGTAATGTTTATCCTTGGATATATAGTTCAAAGATATCTGATTACAACACTCTTAAACAAAGGGGCGAATTTTTCGTTTATAATCCTGTGCACAGCAGGTTTATCAATGGCATTTCAAAACGGTGCCCAGTTAGTATGGTCACCTTTTACATTGTCCTTCCCTGCAATTTTTGATAATGCAACGGTAGATTTAGGCGGTGTAAAGGTTGCACCCGAAAATTTGCTGGTGTTATTTATTGCAGTGCTTGGTGCAATAAGTCTGTTTTTCTTTCTAAACAAAACAAAACTCGGAATTGCAATGCGCGCTTCTGCATTGGATCAAACTGCAGCAAGTGCAGTAGGTATTAATGTACAGTTAACCAAGGGCATAACATGGGGACTTTCTGCAGGACTTGCAGGTATTGTTGGTATGGCTTTAGGCCCCGTATACGGTGTTTATGCTACTATGGGGGCAATGATAGCCCAAAAGGCTTTTGCAGGTGCAGTTACGGGCGGATACGGCAATATTTACGGAGCGGTTATCGGCGGCTTATTCTACGGATTTATGGAAACTTTTGTTTCGGCATATCTCACTACAACATACAAAGATGTTATTACTTTTGCTATGCTAATTCTTATTTTGACTATTTCACCTACCGGAATTTTCAAAGAAAAAGTAATTGAGTAACGAGGGATTTATATATGATAAAAGAAATCTTTAATAAATATAAATTACCGCTTTTGTCGGCCCTTGTTTTTGTTGCGGTGATGTTTACAGTAGGTCAAAAATCATATTATGCATTGATTATTGCTTTATTTGGAATTTATGCTATAGTGTCCTCTTCTTTGGATATTTTATTTGGTTATACAGGTCAGATATCATTGGGACACGCAGGATTGTTTGCGATTGGTGCATATTCTAGCACATTGCTTACTATGAAACTTGGAGTACCTTCTGTAATTTCTTTAATTTTAGGTTCGATTATTACCGCATTAGCGGGTTGCCTTATAGCAATCCCGGCTTCAAAGCTGGTAAAACACTTTTTGTCCCTTTTAATGATAGCTTTTGGACAAATTGTTTATCTCGTAATCAATTCATGGACAGAGGTTACGGGAGGCAGTCTTGGTATAATGAACATACCTTATCTTAATGTTTTTGGCTTTGAACTTGATACTAACTTCAAAAATGCGATTGCTATATGGGTAATTTTAGCTTTAGTATTAATTATAAAAAGCAGAATAGTTAATTCAAAGATAGGTAAAACATTTATCGCTATACGTGAAAATACAGTGGCTGCAAGAGGTCTCGGTATAAATGTTCAGAAATATAAGGTTATGTCCTTTGCCATAAGTGCCGCTATGACAGGATTAGCAGGTGGGCTTTACGGATTTTTAAGAGGCTTTATCAGTCCTGAAACCTTTAATGCTACACAGTCAATACTCTTTATGACAATGCTTCTTTTTGGCGGTATTACAACCCAAATAGGTCCGGTAATAGGCGCGATTGTATTGCTGCTGTTCAAAGAAGTTTTTCAAACCTTTTCAAGTTATCAAGGACTTATTTATGCTTTGTTTATGTTACTCGTTCTCTTCTTTTTCCCTCAGGGAGTTGTGGGCATTTTCTCAAAAACAAAAGCGTTTGTTCTTAAAATAGTGCATAAAAACAAAACAAAGGTGGGTGACGCCAAAAATGCTTAAAGTTGATAATATATCTATGATTTTTGGCGGTCTTGTTGCTAACAACAAGGTGTGCTTTGAAGTGAAAAAAGGGGAAATATTCGGTCTTATAGGACCAAACGGTGCCGGAAAAACAACTCTTTTCAATGTTATAAGCGGATTTTACAAACCTACATCGGGAAAAATTGTTTTTAATGGCGAAGAAATTCAAGGTCTTGCTTCAAACAAAATAGCACAGAGAGGAATTGCCCGCACATATCAGAATATTAATTTGTTCAAAAAAATGACGGTTTTGGAAAATGTTATGGTGGGTTATCATACCAAAACGACCTCAGGTCTTCTTGACGCTGTTTTTAAAACAAAAAAGGCCAAAAGAGAATACGATGAAACTATTGCCTGCTGCCGAGAAGCACTCGATTTTATGGGAATAGCGCATTTAGAAGATACTCTCGCAAATAATTTGCCGTATGGTGACCAAAGGCGTTTGGAAATAGCAAGAGCGATGGTTAGCAAACCTCAACTAATTCTGCTTGATGAGCCTGTTGCGGGTATGAACCTGACAGAAAAGGACGCGCTTACCGATACTATACTTAGGTTAAGAGAAATGGGTCATACAATTTTAATTGTTGAACACAATATGAAACTTGTAATGAAGGTGTGCGACCGTATTTGTGTACTTAACCACGGTAATAAATTAGCAGAGGGAACTCCCGCTGAGATACAGAATAATCCCGATGTAATTAAGGCTTATTTGGGAGGTTCTAAATAATGGAAAACATTCTTGAGATAAAAGATTTATCTTTTAGTTACGGCGAAATTACCGCTTTGCAGGGAATTTCTCTTAATATCAGAGAGGGAGAAATTGTTACCCTTTTAGGAGGTAACGGTGCGGGAAAAACTACTACTTTGACCGCTATTTCGGGTCTATACAAGGGAATTACCGATGGTAGCATAACCTTTATGGGTGAAAAAATCAATGATATGGCTCCCCATAAAATTGCAGGTAAGGGTGTAGCACACTGCTTTGAGGGAAGAAGAATATTCTCTCAGCTTACAGTTAAAGAAAATTTGATGATGGGCGCATATCTGCGTTCAGGAAAATCAAAAGAGGTTTTAGAAGATTTAGAATATGTATATAATCTCTTTCCAAGACTTAAAGAGCGTGAAAAACAGTCAGGCGGCACTCTTTCGGGCGGTGAGCAGCAGATGTTGGCAATCGGACGAGCTCTTATGCAAAAGCCGAAATTGCTTATGTTGGATGAGCCAAGCTTGGGGCTAGCCCCAATTATTGTAGAAGATATTTTTGCTGCAATAAAAAAGATTAATGAAGATAAAATTACAATATTGTTAGTAGAGCAAAATGTAAATGCAGCTCTTGAAATTGCCCATAGAGGATATGTTCTTGAAACGGGAAATATTATCGGCTCGGATACGGCAGAAAATCTGTTGCAAAACGATATGATTAAGAAGAGTTATATGGGAATGGAATAACCTTTATTTGTGGAGATGTAGATATGAAAGATTTAGTGATAATCGGTGCAGGCGGTTTTGGCAGAGAAACATTAGCCTTGGTTGAAGAAATAAACGAAGCGGCACCTACCTGGAATTTTCTTGGTTTCATTGATGACGGTCTTGATGTAGAAACTGCCGAAAAAGCGACCGTTTTAGGCGGTATGGAGCACCTAAAACAAATGAATCCAAAGCCTTATGCTATTATTTCTATAGCAAGTGCAGCGGTAAGAGAAAAATTGGTAAAACAGTGTGAAGAGGCTGGGGTGCCTTTTGCAACTCTGATTCACCCTACAGTACGAATGAAGGGCAATTTATGTACGGTAGGAGAGGGAAGTATTCTTTGCGAGAATGTGGTTTTAGCAGTTAATTCCCATGTTGGTAAGCATTGCATTATGAATATGTCTTGCGGTTTAGGACACGATACCGTTATTGCGGATTATGTGAGTATGATGTCTGAAACTATTACAGGCGGAGATACATATATAGGCAAAGGTTGTTATTTTGGTCTTAGATGTACCATTATAAATCAAATTAATATTACCGAAAACTGTACTTTTGGAGCAGCTGCTGTGGTTGTAAAGGATGCAACTGAGCCGGGAACATATGTTGGTGTACCTGCAAGACTGATAAAGCCGCTTAAAAAGTAATTTTAGGAGATTTTATATATGAATAATAAACCTTTACAAGGAATTAAAGTAGTTGAATTATCTACCTATGTAGCAGCCCCGGGTGCTGCAAGGATACTCTCGGATATGGGTGCGCAGGTTATAAAGATAGAAAGCTTCAGCGGCGATCAATGGCGTGAAACGGGCAAAAAAATGCTTGGGACAGACGATAGTGAAAACCCCGTTTTTGATGTATACAACACCGGCAAAAAGAGTATATGCGTAAATATAAAAACCGAAGAGGGTTTGGCATTTACCTTAAAAATGCTTGAGTCGGCAGATGTTTTTATTACCAATACAAGAGCTCGCTCATTACGAAAACTAGGTCTTGATGCGAAAACGCTTACAGCAAAATTCCCGCATCTTGTTTTTGCTTCCATTGACGGCTTCGGCTCTAAAGGACCTGATGCCGATAGTCCCGGATTTGACAATATATCTTTCTGGGCAAGGTCGGGCTTTAATATGGATATTCCTTATAAAACCGAAAATTATTTTCCAATGCCCCCAACATCAGGTATAGGTGACTGTATCAGCGGTGGCTTTTTGGTTGCAGGAATTATGACAGCTCTTTTTAACAGAGAGCGTACGGGTAAGGGAGATATTGTAAATGTATCTCTCTACGGTGCTGCAATTTGGGCAATGAGTTCAATGCTTTTACGCGCTAACCCAAAATATAATGAGCAATTCCCTGTAAGCACAAATCACGGAGACCCGCTTACCAATAATTACGAATGTGCAGACGGCAAATGGTGCAACATTTCTGTTCGCGCCTATGATAAGGATGCCGATTTGATTTATAAACTTCTCGGTATAGAAGACGAAATTAAGGCCATAGGAAATGTTAATGTAAATAACTATTGTAGTATGTCAGAGGTTTTAATTCCGTTAATTAGAACGGCTATGAAGAAAAAGACTTCAGATGTGTGGATGAAGGAATTCAGAGAAAGAGATTTGGTAATCGGTCTGCTCCCGCATATGACAGATGTGCTTGTTGATGAACAGGCATGGGTTAACGGTTTTGTTGAAGAACTTATCAATCGAAACGGTGAAAAGACAACAATGTCCTGTCCGCCTATTCATTTAGGCTCCTATATTAAGGATGCGGCAACTCCGGCACCAAAAATGGGAGAAAATACAGAGGAAGTTTTAATAGCGTACGGATATTCTAAGGAAGAAATTGACCGTATGCGAAAAAATGGTGCAGTAAAATAATTTTTAAGATAAGACCCCTACCTCAAGGTAGGGGTTTCTTAAGTTTGTGCTGCAAAGAAAGATTGACAGAAAGTCCTTTGAATGATAAAATATATTATGTATAATTATAATCCTTAAGTTGTAGATTTTATAAAGTTCACTATCTTTAAATAAGAAGGGTATATTATGAGATTTGAAAAGAGAATACCTCTTTCTACGCCTACTATGCACGGCGAAGAAATGCTGTATGTAAAGGAAGCATTTGATAAAAACTGGATAGCCCCATTAGGCTTTAACTGCGATAATTTTGAGGCTGAAATGGCGTCTTTTATGGCAGAGGCAGAGGGTGAAAAGGATAAATATCACTGTCTTGCTCTCTCTTCAGGTACAGCGGCAATTCATCTTGCGATGAAGCTTGCGGGACTTAAAGCGGGGGATAGAGTTTTTTGCTCTGATACAACCTTTGCCGCAACGGTAAATCCTGTATCCTATGAGGGCGGCGTTCAGGTGTTTATCGATTCAGAATTTGATTCTTGGAATATGGACCCTAAAGCGCTCGAAAAGGCTTTTGAAAAATACCCCGATACAAAGATAGTGGCTCTTGCTCATCTTTATGGCTCACCCGCTAAGATGGACGAAATTCTCGAAATATGCGAAAAGTATAATGCAATACTTATAGAAGATGCCGCGGAGGCACTTTCTGCTACATATAAAGGTCGTCAGTGCGGAACCTTGGGTACCTACAACATAGTTAGCTTTAACGGCAACAAAATTATAACCTCTTCGGGTGGCGGTATGCTTATAACTGCCGATAAGAAAGCTCGTGATAAAGCGCTCTTCTGGGCTACACAGGCAAGGGAAAACGCTCTTTGGTATCAGCACGAAGAAATAGGCTACAACTACCGAATGAGCAATGTTGTTGCGGGGATCGGTCGTGGACAACTTATTCACCTTGAAGAGCACAGAGCACTCAAAGAAAAAATCTACCGCAGATACGAAAAAGGATTTAAGGGGTTACCCGTAAAGATGAACCCATATCTCGAAGATACAAAACCGAATTTTTGGCTTTCTTGCTTGCTGATTGATGAGGGTGTTAATGTTAATCCAATAGATATTATAAATAAGCTTAATGACGCTAATGTTGAGGCGCGTCCCATCTGGAAGCCGATGCATATGCAGCCTGTATTTAAGGATAACGATTTCATTAGTGCTAGTGAAAACAGTGTTGGTGAGGAAATATTCAAACGCGGACTTTGTCTGCCAAGCGATATTAAAATGACCGAGGCGGAACAGGATGCAGTAATTGACATAATAAAGAGTTTCTTTTAAGGAGATACATAAATGTACGCAAAATATATAAAGCGCCCAATTGATTTTTGTTTGTCGTTAGGTGCCGTACTAGTGTTGTCACCTGTACTTTTGGTGTTAATAGTACTTGGTGCTGTGATGATGAGGGGAAATCCATTTTTCACTCAAAGGCGACCTGGAAAAGACGAAAAGATTTTCAGTATTATTAAATTCCGTACAATGACCTGCCAAAAGGATAAGGACGGAAAATTATTACCTGATGAAGAGCGTCTTACAAAGTATGGAAAATTTCTTCGCTCAACCTCGCTTGACGAACTTCCTGAGCTTTTTAACATTATAAAAGGTGATATGGCGCTTATAGGTCCAAGACCGCTTTTGGTTGAATATTTGCCCCTTTATAATGAGGAGCAAAGACGCCGACATACCGTCCGTCCGGGGCTGTCAGGTCTTGCACAAATAAGCGGAAGAAACTTGATTTCTTGGGAAGAAAAGTTTGAGGACGATGTCCGCTATGTCGAAAATATAACCTTTATGGGTGATATGAAGATTATTTTTACAACTGTAAAAAAAGTACTTATAAGAGAGGGTATATCCCAAGAGGGCGAGGCTACTATGACGGCTTTTGCAGGTACGGCTACAGAACCCGACGCTGCAACTAAACCGTAATATCCTTGATTTGTTTTTTACAAGAAGTATAAGGTGGTGTTAAGGATTGTTAAACCTATTACATATGAAGCATGCACTTGCGGTTGCAAAATCGGGGTCACTCAGTAAAGCTTCAGAGGTTTTGCTTATAGCGGCGCCGAATATCAGCCGTTCCATAAAGGAGCTCGAAGCAGACCTTGGGATTACAATTTTTGAACGCACCCAAAACGGAATGAAGCTTACTCTCGAAGGTGAGGAGTTTATAACCTACGCTAAAGGTATCCTCGGTCAGATTGACGAGGTTGAAAAGTTTTACAAGGCGGGAGCGCCCAAAAAACAAAAATTTTCTATTTCTGTACCTCGTGCTGCCTACATTTCTGATGCCTTTGCCAATTTTTCAAAGTCGCTTTCAAGTAATGACGCGGTAGAGGTTTTTTACAAAGAAACCAATTCTCAGCGAACTATTCATTATATGCTCAATCACGATTACAAGTTGGGCATTATACGATATGCCGAAAACTATGATATGTATTTTAAGACCATGCTTGAGGAAAAGGATTTTCATCATGAGATGGTAACTGAGTTTACATATTCGCTTATTATGAGCAAGGATAGTCCGCTCGCCCAAAGAGAAGAAATCACTTTTGACGATTTGACCGAATATATCGAAATTGCTCATGCTGACCCGTATGTTCCTAATATGCCCATCTCAAAGGTTCTTAAAGAAGAGCTTCCCGATAATATTGACCGCAGAATTTTCGTTTTTGAAAGGGCTAGTCAGTTCGACCTTCTCGCAACAAATCCTGAAACATTTATGTGGGTATCTCCTGCTCCTCAAGGTATACTTGACAGATATAATTTAGTAATGAAAAAATGCCGAGATAATAAAAAAGTGTATAAGGATGTTTTGATTTATAAAAAGGGATATAAATTATCTAAATTAGATAAACAGTTTATTACTGAGCTGTACGAATCTAAAAGAAAATATATATAATTTTAGAGCTACGCCCAACATCTACTTCAAGATAGTGGGCGTTGTGTTTTGTATTATAGAGGGTGTTATCAATTTTGATAACACCAATTATCCAAATTAAGAATATTCAAGGCATTAAGCTATTGTTAAAATAATAACGAACTCTGAAAGTTGTAATTTTGCATTTAATTAAATATGAATAAAATAAGCAATTTAACAAGTCAATTTGTAGTATAATTAGGAGGCTATAAAAAATGGAAAGCAAAGAGTATTTAGTTGTAGACAGTGTAGAAAAGCTTTACGAAGCACTCGCACGTACAAAGGCAGCGCAGAAGATTTTTGCAACCTATACACAAAGTCAGGTTGATAAGATTTTCTTGGCTGCGGCTTCTGCTGCTAATAAGGCAAGAATTCCTTTGGCTAAAATGGCAGTTGAAGAGACAGGAATGGGTATTGTAGAGGATAAGGTTATTAAAAATAACTATGCTTCTGAATACATATACAATGCTTATAAGGATACTAAAACTTGCGGTGTTATCGAAGAGGATAAGGCTTTCGGCATAAAGAAAATTGCAGAGCCTATCGGTGTTGTTGCTGCGGTTATTCCTACAACAAACCCCACTTCTACTGCAATTTTTAAATGCCTGCTCGCTCTTAAAACTCGTAATGCTATCATAATTAGCCCTCATCCAAGAGCAAAGAACAGCACAATCGCTGCTGCTAAATTAGTTCTTGAGGCGGCTGTCGCTGCAGGCGCTCCTGAGGGTATTATTGATTGGATTGATGTACCTTCCCTTGAAATGACAAATACCGTTATGAAGGAAGCCGACATTATTCTTGCCACCGGTGGACCCGGAATGGTTAAAGCAGCGTATTCAAGCGGTAAGCCGGCACTAGGCGTAGGGGCAGGTAACACCCCCGCAATCATTGACGACAGCGCTGATATCCTTCTCGCAGTTAACTCTATTATTCATTCTAAAACCTTTGATAACGGTATGATTTGTGCTTCCGAGCAGTCTGTTATCGTAATAGAAAGCATTTATGATGCAGTAAAGAAAGAGTTTGCTGCTCGCGGCTGCTATTTCTTAAAGCCTGAAGAGACCGAAAAGGTTCGTAAAACGATTATCATAAACGGCGGTCTTAACGCTAAAATTGTTGGTCAGTCTGCAGCTAGAATTGCAGAACTTGCCGATGTTAAGGTACCTGAGGGTACAAAAATTCTTATCGGTGAGGTTGAGAGCGTGGAGCTTTCTGAAGAGTTTGCTCACGAAAAGCTCAGCCCTGTACTTGCTATGTATAAGGCTAAGGATTTCGCTGAGGCTCTCGATAAGGCGGATAAACTTGTTGAGGATGGCGGCTTCGGTCACACCTCTTCTGTATACCTTAACGAAGTAACCGAAAAAGAAAAGCTCGAGGCTTTCTCTGCTCGTATGAGAACCTGCCGTATATTAGTAAATACACCTTCTGCACACGGCGGTATCGGAGACCTTTATAACTTCAAACTCGCTCCTTCGCTAACCCTCGGTTGCGGTTCTTGGGGCGGCAATAGTGTATCTGACAATGTAGGTGTTAAGCACCTCTTAAATATCAAAACAGTAGCAGAAAGAAGGGAAAATATGCTTTGGTTCCGTGCACCTGAAA
>CAYXID010000042.1:0-12613 GCA_964465535.1 uncultured Ruminococcus sp. | reverse complement strand
CCACGACCTCTAGCGTGACAGGCTAGCGTTCTAACCAACTGAACTACCAGGCCACACGTGGTGGGAACAACAGGGCTCGAACCTGTGACCCTCTGCTTGTAAGGCAGATGCTCTCCCAGCTGAGCTATGCTCCCACGTGGCACCCGGCTTGCTGTATCACTCACCGGCGACAAGCATTATATTAACACAAGTCTATCATAATGTCAAGCATTTTTTTGAATTTTTTTCAAAAAATTTTTTAGACAAAACAAGCTGTTACTTTTCAGCAAGATTTTTAAGTTCGTCTTTCGAAAAAACATATTCTTTATTACAGAAATGGCAGTTTACACTAGCACTTTCCATCTCCTCTGCCATACTGCAAAGCTCTTCTTTGCCCAAGCTTCGAAGCATCTTTTCAACCCTCGCCTTTGAACACTTACATTTATACTCTACCTCTTGCTCATAAAGTACTTCGGTTTCAAAGCCTTCAAGTGCTTTTCTGACTATTGCCTCTATATCCATACCATCATCAAGCATTGAGGTAATCGGCGGTATATGACGGATATTTTCTTCAAGTTTGCTAATTATACTGTCATCGTTGCCAACGGCGGGCAAAAGCTGAATTATATATCCACCCGCTTTTCTGACTGTAAGGTCAGGATTAACAAGGACACCTAGAGCGCAAACAGTAGGGATTTGTTCACTTATAGCATAATATGCCGTTATATCCTCGGCTATTTCTCCGCTTGTAAGGGGTACAAAACCGTTATATGGTTCTTTTAGTCCCAAATCCTTTATTACATAAAGAGAACCGTTTTGACCCACAGCGCCCGAAACATCAAGTTTCCCATTAGGCTTTAAGGGGATTTCAACGCAAGGATTAACGGGATATCCGCGCACATTACCCTCTGCATCCGAAACGGCAATAATTGAGCCTACGGGACCGTCACCCGCAATTTTTACGGTGATGGTATTCTTTGCACCCTTTAACATATTACCCATAAGCGAGGTTGCAGTAAGAAGTCTGCCTAGAGCTGCTGTTACAACTGCAGAAGTTTTATGAAGCTGTTCTGCCTTTGTTACTATATCGGTACTATCAACGGCAGATGCCATTATAAGTCCGTCACTCGTTATACATCTTATAAGTTTTCCCATTTATTTCTTCGTTACCTTTCTTGCTACATATACTGCGCGCTCTGTGTCAGCCTTCGGTGCTTCCTCGGTAAAGTCACCGTAAATCGCCTCGATTTTAAATTCTGCAGCTAACAGAGCTTTTGATATTTCGTCCTGTGTATATGCTCGCTCCTCTATATAATCACTTTTTCTTTCGTACTTTCCGTCATCATCGCAAAGAAAGAAATCAAGATTTATATTAGTTATCTTTGTATCCTCATCATAGTTATTATCCCAAACACAAAAAAGATTGTCTTCCTCAATAACAAAGGTATTATCCGCCAATACTTTTTCATGCTTATAAGGGGTATTAACATCAAAAATAAAAAGTTTATCCTCTTCTAAAAAGAGTGAAACCTTTTTGAATGCATTTGAAAGCTCTTCATAGTCTGTTATATGGTTTATACTATCAAGACAGCAGATAGCACCGTCAACCGTTCCGTACAAATCGAGCTCATCTGCTCTTTGGCAAAGATAGAGCACGTCGTACCCTTGTTTTCCACTGTTTTCCCTAGCAATAGAGAGCATTTCAGGTGAACAGTCAACACCGATTACGCTAACATTATCTCTTGCAAATTCATTCGAAAATGCACCCGTACCACAGGCCAAATCGAGCATTAATGTAGGAAAAGCACCAAATTTTTCAAAAAGGTGCTTTATATACTCTGCGCGGTTTTTATAGTCCGCATCATTCATTAAAATGTCATAAAAAGCTGAAAACTGTGAATACATTACTTATTTACCCTTGTAAAAGCAAGATTAAAACCCTCATTTATCGCACGGCTTACTCGGCTTATTGTAGCAGTACTAGCCCCTGTAGCTTTTACTATTTCGGCATAGGGCTTTTTGTCGTTAAGCATCTTTGCTACTACAAATCTCTGTGCGGTATTCTGTATTTCTTTAGGGGTACAAGCGTCCTCAAAAAAAGCATAACATTCATCAATGTTCTCTAAAGTTAAAATTGCTTCAAAGAGTTGGTCCAAGGTATCATTCTTTTTCATAAGTATCACCCTTCCTTACACTTCTTACAATATTTTAGCAGATTAAAGCGTAAAAGTCAATCACGCCCGAACTAAAACTTTTTCAATCTTACCGAAAATCATATAGTGATAGTCATCATTAGGATACCAAGTAGATGCTTCCTCACCATTTATAAAAAACTCTTTTCCCATTTGCTGTACATACTGTTTTTTGCAGACGAGTACAGTATCGGCTTCTTCAAAATAGGGTGCTTTATCAAAGACGGGGGTAAGACTGCAAAGCTCGGTTTTATTTACATCCCTGCCCGATTTTGAACCGCACACCTTATGAATCTCTCTTTTATCGCCGTAAAAGCTAAGGGTGAAATAATCTTGCTCTTCTATGAATTTCATAGTATATCTTTGAGGTCTTACAACCGCTATTGCGGTATCACTACCCCACATTTCGCCCATAAAGCCCCAAGAAGCCGTCATCATATTATGAGCATCCTTATCTCCTGCAGTTATAAGCATCCATTCCTCTGAAATTCTTTTTATAAGGTTGCCATCTATCTCTCTCGGTGATATTTCCTTAAACATAAATTACCTCCGCAAACGAATTTTATAATATTATATTACTATTTTGTTACAAATAATACAACAGATTTTTTATGAAAATAACACTTGAAAGCAATCTATATCTAATGTATAATTAATTGTTGTATTAATAAAAAAGGACGGTTTTTAAAAATATGGGGACTATAGGCTTTAATAATGCGGAATATATACGCCTTCAATCCGAAAAAATCAGGGAAAGAATTGCCATGTTTGGTGGCAAGCTTTATCTTGAGTTCGGTGGTAAGCTCTTTGACGATTATCATGCAGCAAGGGTTTTGCCGGGATTTGAGCCTGATGCAAAAATCAAACTGCTTATGGAGCTTAAAGACGATGCTGAAATAATTATCGCCATAAATGCAGACGCTATTGAAAAAAACAAGCGCAGAGGTGACCTTGGTATTACCTACGACCTTGATACCTTAAGGCTTATTGACGCTTTTAGAGGTATCGGTTTATATGTAGGCTGTGTTGTCATAACTCAGTATACGGGACAACCCTTGGCAAAAGCCTTTGAAAAACGCCTCACCTCATTGGGTGTTAAGGTTTATAAGCACTACCCCATTGCCGATTATCCCTCAAATCTACCGCTAATTGTCAGTGAAGACGGTTTTGGCAAAAACGATTATATAAAGACCGAGCGTCAGCTTATAGTTATAACCGCACCCGGTCCCGGAAGCGGCAAAATGGCAACCTGCCTTTCTCAGCTTTATCACGACCACAAGCACGGAATAAGTGCAGGATATGCAAAATTTGAAACCTTCCCCATTTGGAACCTTCCCTTAAAGCATCCCGTAAATTTAGCCTATGAAGCCGCAACTGCCGACCTTGACGATGTTAATATGATAGACCCCTTCCACCTAGAAGCATACGGAAAGACCGCTGTAAACTATAACAGAGATATCGAAATCTTCCCCGTCCTTTCTTCAATGCTTAAAAACATTTTGGGAGAATCTCCATATAAGAGTCCTACCGATATGGGTGTTAATATGGTAGGTAATGCTATTTCCAACGATGAGGTTGTAAAACGCGCGGCTTATCAGGAAATAATACGCCGTTATTATAATGCCCTTTGCTCTGTAAGACAAGGTCTTGGCGCACAGGCCGAGGTATCAAAAATTGAGCTTTTAATGAATCAACTTGGTATCTCTGTAGCCGACCGTCCTGTAGTAAAGGCGGCTCTTGACAAAGCAGAATTAACAGGTGCCCCTGCTACCTCCATTGAACTTCCCGACGGCAAAATTATCACAGGAAAGACCTCATCCCTATTAGGTGCTTCCTCTTCTATGCTTTTAAATGTTTTAAAGGAGCTTGCAGGTATAGACGATGAAGTACAGCTTCTCTCCCCAAAAATTATTGAACCTATCCAAAAAATGAAAACCGAGGTTCTCGGAAATCACAATCCGCGACTTCATATAGACGAGGTTTTAATAGCTCTCTCAATTTGTGCGGCTACCGATGAGCGAGCAAAAATAGCTCTCGACCAGGTACCGAAATTAAGCGGACTTGAAGCTCATTCAAGTGTGATTTTAGCTAGAATTGATGAGCAAACCTTCAAAAAGCTCGGCGTAAATCTTACTATGGAGCCAAAATATCAGACAAAGAAGCTTTACCATAATTAACTGAGGAAAAATTATGTCAAAATGGATTACCTGCAAAAATTGCTCACACGAATATCATTCTAGCTTACCGCGCTGCCCTAAATGCAGTACAAATACACCCTCCCTTAAGAATATTGCGACAATTATTAGTATTGCTGCACTTTGTGTTGTGGTGGTAGTCGGATTTATTTTAGGTATTACAGATAAAGGTGCTGTGGACACAGCATCTTCCAGTAGCAAGCCTACATCTGCGAGTGAAAGCAAAACAAGTAGCGACTCTTATGTAAATGAAGAATCAAATGATAATTCCTCAGAGGATAAACCGGTTTCAACCGCTTCATCACAAGGCAGCTCACAGAATAACTCTGTATCGAAGCCACAATCAACCGAAAAAATCCCTACAATAGGTACAAAACTAATAGGAAACTATTATTATTCTACCCTACCAAAATATTATCTTGATTACAGTTATAGGGTGTACAAAGCTTTTTATCCTAATGTAAGTTTTGAAGATTATGCCTATAAGCTTCACGACGAGCAGAAAAGTATCGGTACTGAAGAAATAATAAAAAACTCAGACGGCTCTGCTACACATAAGGTCCACAAGAGTAAAATAAATGACCATTCTACAAATATGCTTATAGGATTAATTGAGCTTAAATCCGAACTTTCTAAACAAGATTTTGTTAGTGAAATAAAGCATAACAAAACTATGGACACTCTAACAATCTCACTTACTGTAGATGAGCTTGACGAGATTCAAAAATATAACATTGTAATGCTAGGTCTAAGAAATTTTGAAAATCAGCTTTTTATGGTTTCAAAAAACAAAACAAACGTTATTATAAACTATAAAAACGGCAATCAAGAAACACTAACTTTTCCTGACGATATTAAATAAAATCATACAAGGAGGATAGGTATGGCGATACTAAATGAAGATGCATTAAAAAAAGATATAAAAACGAAAAATCTAGCTAGTACCTATCTTCTTTTCGGTGAAGATTCTTTTCTAAAAAAAACATATTGCGACAAGCTTATTAATTTAGCCTATGACGGCGACCCTTTTTTCAATCTGCAAAAATTTGAAAATGACTGTGACCTACAGGATGTTTATAATGCAGTAGAGCAACTTCCTATGATGGCAGATAGAAAATGCGTATGCATTACAGATTACGATTTTGAACACGCGAAAAGTTCAGATTTTGAGCGTTTGTGTGAAATTATCGAAAGCAGTCACGACGAATGTGTCCTGATTTTACGCTTTGACTTTATAGAGGTTGATGCAAAACACAGTGCAAAGGCAAAAAAGCTTATAGCCTCGGTTGAAAAATCGGGCGGACGGCCTGTTCGTCTTGACCATAAAAAGTCTGCGGAGCTTACAAAGGTTGTTTGTGATGCTGCGGCAAAGCGCGGTGCAAAATTAGACGCCGCTACCGCAAGATACTTAATAGAAGTCTGCGGAAATGACCTTAGCATATTAAAAAACGAAATAGAAAAACTCGCCCTCTTTGTAAAGGGCGGCACTATAACCAAAGTAGATATCGATAATGTGTCTGTAAAATCGATAGACGAATCAATTTTTGACCTTGCAAAAAACATTTTCAGTGCAAATACTTCTTCGGCTTTTGATATGCTTGATTCGCTATTTTTTATGAGGGTTGAGCCTGTTGTTATCCTCTATGCCCTCTCCTCTGCATTTTTAGATTTATACAGGGTTTTTGCGGCAAAAAAGAGCGGTAAATCTATTCAGTATGTCGCTGATACCTTTGGCTACGGCAACCGCAGTTTCACTCTAGATAAATATCCGCCCCTTTTAAGTCGGGTTGATGCAGATAAATTTTATCTTTGCTTTGAGGCACTAAGAAATGCCGATAAATCTCTTAAGAGTACAGGTGCTGAGGCGCGCGCCGTTCTTGAACAACTTATCATAAAACTCATTTATATAATTGTAAAGGGTGAAAGCATTGATAAAAATTCGATGTCCGATTATCGTTGAGGGTAAATATGATAAGATAACCCTTTCTAATATTGTTGACACTCTTATAATTACTACCAATGGCTTTTCAATCTTTAAAAATAAAGAAAAGAGAGACCTTATCAGAGTTCTCGCCAAAAAGCACGGCGTTATCGTACTTACCGACAGCGATTCGGCAGGCAGAATGATACGCTCTCATATAAAGCAAGTCTGTCCTGACGGAAAAATTATAAATGTTTATATCCCGAAGATAAAGGGTAAGGAAAAAAGAAAATCGGCTGCTAGTAGTGAGGGCTTTTTAGGCGTTGAGGGAATGACGACCGCGACAATTATTGACGCCCTTTGTAAAAGCGGTGTAACCTCTGAAAATATAGTCCAAAGGACCGAAAAACTGACCAAAACCGATTTATATTTACTCGGTTTAAACGGAAAAGAAAACAGTAGTCATTTAAGAGATGCGATCTGCCGTTTTTTTGATATACCCACAGGTTTTACCGCAAATGCCTTTTTAGATGTTGTAAACACTCTATTTGAGCGCCAAGAATTTATAAACGGGGTGAAAAAATGTCTGCAAGAAACGGACAAAAATTAAAGCTTCTATACATAATAGATATACTCAGAAAATACTCTGATGAAGAAAATCCGATTTCTGCGGTAAAGCTTTGCGAAATACTTGCAGAACTAGGCATCAGTGCCGAAAGAAAGGCAATATACAACGATATTGACAACCTTACTTTCTACGGATACGATATTGTACACACCCGAGTTCCTAAAAACGGATACTTTTTAGCCTCTCGCGAGTTTGAATTGCCTGAGATTTATCTGCTTAGTGACGCTATCCGTTCTGCCCCCTTTATAAGCCCCAAAAAATCGCGTGAGCTTATTTCAAAGCTAGATAATATGTTAAGCTTAAACCAACAGAAAAAACGCGAAAAAGGGATTTATATTAACGAAAATGCAAAGTCCTTAAACGAAGAAATTTACTATAATATAGATACTATAAGCTCGGCAATTGAAAACCGCCTTAAAATCACATTTAAGCACGGCAAAAAAAGTCTCAATGAAAACAGAGAGATTGTTACAACATATAAGGATATGACGGTTAGCCCCTATGCTCTTTGTTGGCAGGACGATTATTATTACCTTATAGGCAACTACAGTAAATACGATAATCTTATTCACCTTCGCCTTGACAGAATGAAAAAAGTATCGATTACAGATGAAAGTATTCGTCCCTTTAGCGAGGTTAGCGAGTACACCGAATTTTTTGATATACACGACTATACAAACAAAATTTTCGGTATGTTTGGCGGAGACTTACAAAAAATCGAGCTTACCTGCAGTAAGGATATCTTAGAACAGGTAGTTGACAAGTTTTCCGATAAAATTTTCATTAAAAATCTTACCGATACACACTTCAGTTTCTCTGCCGATGTTGCAATCAGCGAGGCGCTTGTTACCTGGATATCAAATTATGCCGACAAAATAACGGTAAAATCACCGCAGACGCTTATTGATATGATAACAGCGCGTGCTGAAAGCATAATAAAAAACTACAATCATTAAAATAACAAAAAGTTAGATAACCTTTTAGTGTTATCTAACTTTTTTATTTTCTTAAGCTAACAAAATACCGTACTTTCTCGGAAAGCTCATCGTTTATAGCGCCACTCTCCATCTGCCACTTCCAGTTTCCGCTAAGTGTCCCAGGTGTGTTCATTCGGGCAGTTTCGTCAAGACCGAGCCAATCCTGCATAGGAATAATTACTGTATCAGCTCTTGAGCGAACCGCAAGCCAGAGCATTTTGTCTGCAGGGTCACTCATACCGCTTTGTTGAGTAAGCTTGCCAAATAACTTTCTTTCGTGTATGGTGGCGTTTTCAAACCAACCCTTTGAGGTGTTATTATCGTGGGTGCCTGTATAACAAACACAGTTTTTATTGAAATTTCTCGGCAGAAATTTATTCTCGATACCGCTTGTAAATGCAAATTGCAAAACCTTCATATTAGGAAAGCCTGTACTTTGAACAAGTTCTTCAACTTCACGGGTCTCCCCTCCCAAATCCTCGGCTATTATCTGCATTTTGCCGAGCTTTGAGCGCATTATACTCCAAAAAGCCATCCCTACTCCCTTTTCCCAATTGCCGCCGCGAGCATTCTTAGCACCAAAAGGGATTGAATAGTAGTCGGCAAAGGCTCTGAAGTGGTCTATTCTTATAACATCGTAAAGCTTAAGACTGTGTTCAAGTCTTCTGCGCCACCAAACGAAATTGGTGCGCCGTTGGTATTCCCAATCGTATATAGGATTACCCCAGAGCTGCCCGTCCCTTGAAAAGATATCGGGCGGCACACCCGCAACACAGACAGGGGTTAAATCCCTGCCAACCTTGAAATTATCGGGAGATTTCCAGACATCTGCGCTATCAAGAGAAACATAAATGGGTAAATCGCCTATTATTTTTATGCTTTTTTTAGCGGCATATTGCTTAAGTGCAAAATACTGCGTATAAAAAAGATATTGGAGTATCTTTTGCTCTTCTATTTTCTCAAAATATGCCGCCTTGAAATTTTCTAAAGCCATAGGCATTCTGTATTTAAGTGCCTCTTCAAAATCGCTCAGTTTTTCACTACCCGATATCTCTGCTATTGCAGAAAAGAGGGCAAAATCTTCGAGCCAGTATTCATTTTGCTTTAAAAATCTCAGATAATCGTGTCGCTTTTTATTAAGGCGCTCTGCCGCCTTTTTTAAAAGCGGTATTTTAATTTTTCTTTGTGCATCAAAATTTACAAAGCTGCTGTTTTGTGGTGCGGGCAGTTCTTCGGGAAGTAACAGTCCTTCTTTTACAAGAAGCTCTAAATCTATAAGCAAAATTTCTCCCGCAAAGCAGGAGCTTGATTTATAGGGTGAATTCCCCTCTCCAATGGGACACAGAGGAAGTATCTGCCAATATCTTTGTCCTGTATTATAGAGAAAATCCACAAAATCATAGGCTTCCTTGCCAAAACTGCCTATTCCGTATTTTGAGGGCAGTGATGTTATATGCATCAGGGTTCCGCAGTCAGAAGTCTCTCTTTTATCCTTTAACCGCACCGGCTGCCACTCCTTTTATGATGTATTTTTGGCAGAAAAGATAAAAGACCACTACCGGTAAAATCGCTAAAACAAGCATAGCCATCATAGCACCCATATCAACAGAGCCGTAACCGCCTTTTAAATACTGTATTGCTATCGGAATTGTTTTATATTCGCTGCCTATTACAAGATAAGGAAGCAGATAATCGTTCCAAATCCACATAGCATTTAAAACAGCAACAGTTATGGCGGTTGGACTAAGAATTTTAAAGACTATCTTCCAAAAAAGCTGAAAAGGATTACAACCGTCTATTACCGCCGCCTCTTCAACAGCCCGAGGCACTGATTTTACAAAGCCTACAAACAAAAACACAGACAGTCCCGAGCCGAAACCGAGATATAATACTACTATTCCAAGCGGATTATCAAGTCCTAAAACATTTGCGATTTTAGACATTGTAAACATAACCATCTGAAAAGGCACAATCATTGAAAACACAAATAAATAATATATGAAGTTTGCAAATCTACTTTTACTTCTAACGATATACCAGGCTGTCATTGAAGTAAAAACAACTATTGTGATAACCGAAAGGGTTGTGATAAAAAGCGACCAGAAAAAAGCCATTGGAAAGCCTGTGTCTCTTATGCCGCTTGTATAGTTTTCAATACCTACGAAGGTATCTGTTGTAGGCAGTAAAAACGGGGTCTGATTTATAGAAAACTTAGATTTAAAGGAATTTATGAAAACCACCGCTATCGGCACTAAGAAAACAATTACAAGAAGTATTAAAAGAAGAGTAAGAGCATAGTTGCCGGTCTTTTTTTTACTTATCATCCCTCTTCCTCCCTACTTCTTGTAATATAAAGCTGTAATAGTGCTATCAGGGCTACAATTATTGAGAATATTACCGCTTTTGCCTGTCCTAAACCCTCGTTTCCAACCCTGCCGTAAAAGGTATTATAAATATCAAGCGCTAACATTCGGGTTTTATTTGCAGGAGCACCAGCTGTTAAGGCAAGATTTTGGTCAAAGAGCTTAAAAGAATTTGTTAGTGTTAAAAAAAGGCAAATGGTAAATGACGGCATAACCGATGGCAGAATAATATTTTTTAAAATTCCAAATCTTGAAGCTCCGTCTACAGAAGCTGCCTCTATCAGCTCATCGGGGATATTTTGTATTCCCGCAATATAAATTACCATCATATAGCCTATCATTTGCCAGTTCATAATAATTACAAGACCGATAAAGCCAAACTCTGCTTTGGAGGTTATTGAATATCCGTAATTATATAAAATTCCGTTTATTAAAACCTGCCAGATATATCCGAGAACAATTCCGCCGATTAAATTCGGCATAAAAAATACTGTTCTGAAAATATTTGTTCCTCTCAGTCCTCTTGTAAGTGCTAAAGCGAGTAAAAAGGCAAAGAAATTAACAGTTACCACCGAAACTACTGTAAAAGCAGCGGTAAATCTTAACGAATTTAAAAAATCTTTATTTTCCGTCACTAAACGAACATAGTTGGAAAATCCCACAAACTCGGCATCTGTTACGGAACGGAAATCGCAAAAAGACAAATAAAGTCCCATAAGAAAGGGTATTAAGAAGGCTATCAGGAAAGTAATAATAGTTGGAACCATAAAAATTATAAACCATTTTCTTATACTTCGCTCCATTTAGCCTCTCTCGCTTTTCCAATTATCCTTAATTACCGAATATACCTCTTCCCACTTTTTATCTCCCTGAACATAATCGAGCAGTGCGCTTCCTACATCGGATTTATAAATATCGCTCGGGAAAGAAGCGAAAACCCAAGGAATTGCAGTTATATTTCCGTCATTCATATAGCGTATAACTTCTTTTGCAAGAGGGTCACTCGGCTGTTCGTCTTCACCGAAGGTATTAAACGGGGTTATGAAGTCAAGCTTGTTTACTACATAATCTTTTCCCATTTCGCTTGAAAAGAGCCAGTCAAGAAAATCGAGGGATGCCTTTTGACTTTCCTCTGATGCATTTTTATTGATAGCAAGATAGTTTTCGGTACCAATGCAAAGTCCTTGTTTTTCTTCACCCTCTACACCTATATAAATGGGTAAAAACTTAATATCTGCTTCCTTTACCTTGTTACCTGACACATCACGAATCTGTGACCACGCCCAGTTTCCGTTTTGCACCATAGCAACCTTACCTAAAGCAAATTCCGCCATAGAATCTGCGACTGATTTTGAGCCTAAAAGTGTCTTTTTAGAAATTGAATTTTCGGTATATAGGTCAAAAATATTGCGGAAATTATTAGCGTATTTAAATGCGATTTCCTTTAAATTAAGACCTGCAATTGTAGGGTCGGTATGCTCTTTGTTTTCTTTGAATTCATAATACAAAGGTACATTTAAAAGATGGGTCTGCCACCGCCAGTCCTCGCCTGATGCGAGTGAGGTCGAGGCAAAAACGCCCTCAATCCCCAGTGCCTTTTTATTCTTAGTCATATCCTCAACAACGGCTTTAAAGGTATCAAAATTTGTAATTTCGCTAACCTTATTTATTTTGGTCTTTTTGTTTTGCAATTTTAAATATTTTTGCATAATTGCATCGTTATAAATAATGCCGTACCCCTCTACTACATAAGGGATACCGTAAACACCGTCGCCGTCTTTAATAGCTAGTGTTTTATCGCTTAAATACGAATATAGCTTACTATCCTTAATATCAAGACAGTAATCTTTCCAGGAATTATATCCGATAGGTCCGTTCACCTGAAAAATTGTAGGGGCATCCTTTTTGGCAATTTCGGATTTTAAGGTCTGCTCATAAGAGTTTGCCGCCGCAGTTACAACCTTTACACTTACCCCTGTTTCCTTTTCATAAGCCTTTGCAATTTCCTCATAGGTCTTTGCAGATTCGGGCTTGAAATTTAAAAAATATACAGAACCTGAGTTTTTCTCTTTTTTACCGCATCCTGCAAGTGAAAAGGCAGTAAAAATGAGTGTAAATGCCACTAATACAGCCAATAGCTTTTTACGCATAAAAAGCCCTCCTTTTTTGAATTCTTTTTCTATGTTTCCTCAAAAAAATTGAAAAATTCAACACTTGAGAAAATATATCAAAAAAGTTTGGCTTTTTTTAATTTTTTGCTTGACATTTTGATTTTTATATGGTATAGTAATCAGGCGTTGAAAATTTGCTGGTGTAGCTCAGTTGGTAGAGCAGCTGATTTGTAATCAGCAGGTCGGG
>CAYXID010000041.1:0-12688 GCA_964465535.1 uncultured Ruminococcus sp. | reverse complement strand
AGAAACACGATTTCATTAAGGAATGTGAAGAAATTCTCGGCAGCAGAGAGAGAATTCTTGATATCGTAAAAACCGAGACATTAAATCTTCGTGATAAATATTCTGACGATCGCCGTACAGATATAACCGATGTTTTAGGCGAGGTTGATATTGAAGACCTTATCCCCGAAGAAGAATGTGTAATAACCCGAACCGAAAACGGATATATTAAGCGCGTACCTTCTAGTGAGTATAGCGTTCAAAACCGCGGCGGTAAGGGAATAAAGGGTATGACCACAAGGGACGACGACCTTGTTAAGAATATGTTTGTCTGCTCGTCACACGATTTTGTAATGATATTTACAAATCTTGGCCGAGTTTACAGAATTAAGGCTTATGAAATTCCTGAGGGTAGCCGTCAGAGTAAGGGAATGAATGTTGTAAATGTTATTCCGCTTATGCCGGGTGAACAGATAGCAACAATTCTGCCCTGTACTGATAAGGACGACCAAGAAAGCTATCTTTCTATGGTTACAGCTAAGGGTATTATTAAGCGTACCCGTTTGTCTGAGTTTAAGAACACAAGAAAGAGCGGTATTATCGCCCTTTCTATTGACGAGGGAGACGAGCTTAAGTTTGTTCGTCTTACAACCGGCAACGATAATTTACTTCTTGCTACTAAGAACGGCTTTGCAATTCAGTTCAGAGAGAGCGATGTAAGAGCAATGGGCAGAACTGCAAGGGGCGTTAAGGCAATAACTATGAGAGAGGGCGACTCGGTTGTAGATATGGCTATCTGCGACGAGAACACCCGAGTTCTCACCATTACCGAAACAGGCTACGGCAGAATAAGCGCCATTTCCGATTACAGACTTCAGTCCAGAGGCGGTAAGGGTATTAAAAATTACCGTACAGACAAATACGGTCTTGTAGCGGCGGTTCTTCCTGTACCTGAGAATACAGATATCATTATGATTGCAGATGACGGTATTATAATCCGTATATTTGCAGATGATATTTCTGTGTTTGCCCGTCCTGCTAAGGGTGTTCGCGTAATGCGTACTACAAATTCAAACGGAGAGACGGTAAGACGAATTCTCTCGGTTGATATGGCTGAGCATGACGAGAGTGAAGTAAACGACACTCCCGATGCTCCTGAAGCCGATGCGGCAGAGGTATCACCTGACGAGGTGAATATTCCTGAAACCGAAGAAAACGTAGAACCGGACGAAGAATAAGGGAAAAGACTGTCTGCAAAACCTTGCAGACAGTCTTTAAAAGAGGAAAATAAATTTTTAAAAGCGGTCCATTAAAAAGGAGCTTTAAATGCAAGAACAATACGATTTTCAATATGAAACAACGCAAAGCGGCAGTTTTACTAATGTGAATATGTCCTTTTATCAGCCCGACCCTATTGATGCCGAAAAAAAGCAGATAAGACGTACGGCAATTACGATTAGTATTGCGGTTCTTTTAATGCTTTTCGTGTCTTTATTTTGGGCAACAGGTGTTGCTATTCTTTTAGGGATATTTGGGGTAAGCTATCAGCAAATGACTGCCTTCTTTTCCGACCCATTTATAAACGAGATGGTGCAGATAGCCTTTTCCTCGCTTTTATTTACTCTGCCCTTTGCTTTAGTTTTTAAAATTGGCGGCTATTCGATAAGTGAAACGGTAGCCCTCTCAAAACCGAAGTCGCGGGATTTTCTTCCCCTTATATTAATGGGAGTTGGCTTTTGTGCCTTTGCAAATCTTGCTGTCGGTATAGCGGGAAGTATTTTTTCTTCCTTTGGAATAGATTATAATGTAGATTTCGGCGAAAACCCCGAGGGTATATTAGGTTTTATAATTTCCTTTATTGCAACGGCAATAATTCCCGCCCTTGTCGAAGAATTTGCCTGCAGAGGTCTGATTTTAGGCTCGCTCAGGAAATTCGGTGACGGATTTGCTATTGTTGTTTCCTCGTTTATCTTTGGACTTATGCACGGAAATTTCGAACAAATTCCGTTTGCCTTTTTGGTGGGCATTATTTTAGCATATATTACAGTTAAAAGCGGCAGTATTTGGATTGCGGTTATAATACACGGCATAAACAACTCAATTTCTGTTCTTATGGACTATGTTTTTGAGGGACTTAGTACAAATTTGCAAAATGTATTATACTATGCATATCTCGCAGTTGTCTTAATTGCCGCTATTGTAGGGGCATATTGGTATAATAAAAGAAACTCGGATGCTTTTACATTCAAAAAGGTCGATATGAAGTCAAAGGAAGTAGAAAAGTATAAATTTTTCTTTACTTCGCCCTTAGTAATTGTCTTTGCAGTTATCTGTTTTGTAGAAGCATTATTATATTTTTAAATTATGGAGTTGAAAAAATGAAGACACTTGCCGATTTCGGATTCACCGCTGACAGTTTTGGATTTTTAATATTGCTGTTTTCTGCGATGTTTTTGCTTTTAGCAGTAATTTTTGCAGCCCTCTTTTATGCACAGGCATACGGAATTTACAGAATGGCGAGAAAGCTTTCAATAAAAAGCACTTGGAAGAGCTTAGTTCCCGTTTTGAATGTTTTTTTCTTTGGAGATTTGGCAGATTCTGCGGCCGCTATAAACTTTAATAGAAGAGTATACAAAAAACTGATTTCCTTTTTCTATGTTTTAAAGATAGCGGCAATTGCAGTTTTTGTTTTTTCCTTTGTAAAGGAAGGGTCCGCACTCATTTTTGCGGCAGAAGAAGCAATGATAGAGGGCGCTGCTTTAAATTCGCAGATTTTCGAAGGCTTTAATCTTTCATTTATTCTGCTTTTGGTGGCAGTAGCTGTGTCTTTTCTTTTAAGAATAGTTAAGACCTGCGCTACCGTACAGATATTCAGACAGTTTTCATTAAATCATCCTGTAGCGGTAGCTGTGCTAGGGTTCTTTATACCGATTATATTACCTTTTGTTTTCGTTAGCATTTGCAAGAACGACCCAATTGGCAAACACGAGACATACACACTAAAAAGTAATGTAGGTTTTCATATAGATGAACAGTAGGTTTATGAAGAGCGCCATTGCCGAGGCAAAAAAAGCGGCTTTAAAGGGAGAAATTCCTGTCGGCGCGGTTGTTGTAAAGGACGGCGAGATAGTAGGCTCTGGGCATAATCGCAGAGAGGAAAAGAAAAGTGTTATTTCCCACGCCGAAATAGAGGCAATCGAGGCGGCTTGTAAAAATATTGGCGATTGGCGACTTTCGGGGTGTGAGCTTTATGTAACGCTTGAGCCTTGCCCTATGTGTACGGGAGCAATAATAAATTCAAGGATTTCCACCGTTGTTTTCGGAGCCTACGATTTAAACGCAGGCAGTATGGATAGCGTAGTAAATCTTTGCGGTTATCCCTTTGAAAGCAGACCCGAAATTTACGGCGGAATATATGAGGACGAATGCAAAGCGCTTTTGACAGATTTTTTTGAGGCGGTGCGCAAAGATGAAGCAAAGAATAGTTGAGATAATAACCGAAGTCGGCATAAGAGATGTCGGCTTTTGTGCTTTTAGTCAGCTTGAGGATAAGCTTATTGATTGCAGAGCAAAGAACAGAATACCGCAAAACGCTAAAACTGTTATAACCTGTCTTTTTCCCTATAAGGTAAGGGAAGAGGCGCCTCAAAACATCAGCCGATATGCCGCAGTTCCCGACTATCATAAGGTTTGCGGCGAATATTTAAGACGCGCTTGTGCAGAGCTCTCAAAACATATAGACGGATATCAATTTGAGTTTTTCATAGACAACTCACCGATTCCCGAAGTTTATGCGGCGGCAATATCGGGACTTGGAGTTATCGGCAAAAACCGGCTTTTAATAAATAAAAAGTACGGAAGTTTTGTTTTTATAGGCGAGATTATCACAGACCTAGATTTAAGATTAGATAATAAAGCCCCAAAATATTGTAAAGACTGTGGAGTTTGTATGTCTGTCTGCCCTAAAGAGCTTTCGGGCGACTGTCTATCTAATATAAGTCAGAAAAAAGGCGAGCTTGAAGCCGAAGAATTAGCGGTCCTTCGAAAGCACAATATCGTTTGGGGATGTGATATTTGCGCGGAAGTCTGCCCCGAAAATAAAGGTGCTCAAATCACATATATTAAAGAGTTCACAGACGGCTATCGCGATAAATTTTGTCTTGGCGAGGATATAAGCGGCAGAGCATACGAATGGCGAGGGATAAAAACGGTTACCAGGAATCTTTTAAATCTTGAAAAGGATTAAAATAACATATATAATAAATAAATGAAGAAAATTTGGACAAACTTTAAGGAGGCAGATTATGAATTCACCTCTTGCAGATAGAGTAAGACCGAAAACCCTAGAGGAAGTGTCGGGACAAAAGCATCTGTTGGCAGAAGGCAAGGTGCTTCGAAGAATAATTGAATCGGGAGAGCTTCCGAATCTTATATTCTACGGCCCGTCAGGTGTTGGAAAGACTACCGTTGCAAACATAATTGCAAACAGATGCGGCAAAAAGCTTTGCTATCTTAACGCTACAACGGCGTCCACCTCGGATATCAGAGAAATTGTCGACACAATAGGTACAATTGAGGCATCCAGCGGAATTTTGCTTTATCTTGACGAAATACAGTATTTCAATAAAAAGCAACAGCAGATTTTGCTGTCCTACATAGAAAACGGGGATATAACCCTAATCGCATCAACAACCGAAAATCCGTATTTCTATGTTTATAATGCTATTTTAAGCCGTTCAACTGTTTTTGAGTTTAAGGTGCTATCAGCTGAGGATATCGGCGAGGTAGTAGAGAGAGCGGTCTCGGCTTTACAGGAAGAAAAGGGCAAGAAAATAAGTATTTCAAGCGAGAATGTTTTAAAAATTGCCAGAGCCGCCTCAGGAGATGTGAGACGGTCTCTTAATATGCTAGAGCTTTCAGTTTTGGTGGCTGATAGCGGCGGAGAAATTGTTATAGATGACGAAACCGTAGAGGAAATACTTAGAGGCAACTCTGTAAGGTACGACCGCGAGGGCGACGAGCATTATGACCTTTTGTCTGCCTATCAAAAATCAATGCGCGGCTCCGACCCTGATGCTGCCATTTATTATCTCGGCAGAATTTTAGCGGCGGGCGATTTGCCAAGCGCCTGCAGAAGACTTCTTGTGTGCGCAAGTGAAGATGTAGGGCTTGCCTATCCGCAGATTATACCGATAGTAAAAGCCGCCGTTGATACTGCTTTGATGGTAGGGCTTCCTGAAGCGAGACTTCCCCTTGCCGATGCGGTGATTTTAGTGGCGACAAGCCCTAAATCAAATTCAGGGCACGATGCGATAAATGCCGCTATGAGCGATATTGAGAGGGGAATCGGAGGACCTATTCCGAGACAGCTTCAAAACAAGCATTTTGACGGAGAGGATGCTGAGGTTAAAGGTCAAAACTACCTTTATCCGCACGAATATAAGAACCACTATGTAAAGCAGCAATATTTACCCGATAAAATTAAAGATAAAAAGTATTATGTTTACGGGGATAATAAAACCGAGCAGAAATATAAAGAATATTGGGAAAATGTCAAAAAATGTCAATAATTTGAGAGGCGTGAATTAAAACGATGCAAAACGGTTTTTCGCTGCCAAAGCAGACTGTAAGGCTTTGGCAAATAAGAATCGGCATAATTGCAATAGTTTTAATTGCGCCTTTTGCTTTTTTTATTAGAAAAAGTCAGTTTTTCCTATTAATATTAGTGATAACGGTGGCTTTATTGCTTTTTGAGGTGTTTTTAATAATCCCCTTTGCTATAAAGAAATATCGGATTTCAATTGATGAGAACTATATAAAGGTCTCTAGCGGGATTATCATCAACACCGAAAACCTGATACCGCGAAAAAGAATTGCCTCTGTTACAGGTTTTCAGACCCCTCTTGCAAAAAGAATGAAGCTTGCGGCAACCTTTATAAAGTCGGCAAGAAAGAGAATTTTTATACCTGAGCTAGCGGAAGATACGGCAAAAATCTTTTTTGATAGCGGAAAGACAGGCGACGATATATGATAATAGAGCTTTCGGCGCGGCCTCTCTTATTTTTTATAAGAACAAAACCCTTTTGGCTTGTCCTCACTTTGCCGCTTATAAGAGGAGCCTTGCAATATGCTTTATATAAAGAGGTTTCCGAAACATTATATACAGAGGTATCGCTAATAGCGGCGGCGCTGATTTTTACCATTTTGGAAACAAGAAATTTCAAGGTACAAATCTTTTCGGGCAAAATTGTTACGAAAAACGGATTTTTTATTAAAAAGACAAAGGCTGTAGAGATAGAAAAGATTTCTCTTGTTTTAATAAAAGCAAATTTAATAGAAGAAGCATTGGGACTAGCTAGAGTATTTATCTTTGCAGAATATGCCGAAAGACGAAAAGGTGAGTTAAGGTTCAGGGTAAGAAAAAAGAATTTAAAAATTTTAGAGGGACTCCTTTTTGACGGTTCCCAAAACTAAAAAACAGAAAAGCCGAGTATAAACACAAAAATTTTGGAAAAAATGTTTCATGTGAAACAATTATATTAAAAAGGTTTATGTTTTTTAAAAAAGGGGAATAGGAATGGAGCTTTTAACCGATTGTCTTAAAGCTTTTATTGTCGGCGGTATTATATGCGTTATAGGTCAGTTGCTTATAGACCTTACAAAGCTTACGCCTGCAAGAATATTAGTGACCTATGTGGTGTCAGGTGTGGCGCTTACCGCCATCGGCGTTTATGAGCCGCTTGTAAAGTTTGCAGGTGCGGGCGCTACAGTGCCGCTCACGGGGTTTGGTTATGCTCTTGCAACGGGAGTTAAAGAGGCAGTAAAGCAATACGGATTTTTGGGAGCTTTGGCAGGCGGACTTACCGCTACAGCCGCAGGAATAGCCACCGCCATTGTTTTAGGTCTTTTAATGTCGATAATCTTTAAATCGGACTATAAAAAATAGAAATTTAAACTAAAAGTAAAGCCGCAAGGGATATTTTCGCAAATTCCTTACGGCTTTTTGTTTTTTTACTTAAATTATCCAATAAATTTCTATTTACATTTAATCGAAGAGTTGATATAATGAGTTTTGTAAAAGGTCAAAGCTTTAAATGTTTCACATGAAACAATATTGGTACAATATATATTGAATAATATAATATATATTTATATACATATATGGAGGTGCTCGCGTGGGCAAAATCATCGCGGTTGTTAATCAAAAGGGCGGCGTAGGAAAAACTACCACGGCTGTAAATTTGGCTTCTGCTGTGGGTGCGTCAGGCAAAAAGGTGCTTATTGTTGATGCCGACCCTCAGGGTAACACCACTAGTGGATATGGAATTAGAAAAAAGGCGGGAGTGAATTCCTGCTATGAGCTCTTAATTGGAAAGGCTAGAGCCGATGCTACAATAGTAAAAACTGAATTTAAAAATGTTGATATAATTCCCTCTTCTATGGATTTGGCGGCGGCAGAGGTCGACCTTATAGAGATTGAGCATAGAGAAGCACAGCTTAAAACGGCTCTTTTGCCTATAAGAGATACATACGATTATATTTTTATCGATTGTCCGCCCTCTTTGGGACTTATAACAATCAATGCGCTTAATGTCAGCGATAGTGTGTTAGTTCCCATTCAGTGTGAATATTTTGCTCTTGAGGGACTTTCTCAGCTTATGAATAGTGTCCGTCAGGTAAAAAGACTTTACAATCCAACCCTTGAAATTGAGGGAATAGTTCTTACTATGTTTGATGGCAGACTAAAGCTTACTCAACAGGTGGTTTCTGAAATAAAGAAGTATTTTGCGGACAAGCTTTATAAAACCGCAATTCCCCGTGCAGTAAGACTGAGCGAGGCGCCGAGTTACGGTATGCCGATACAGTATTACGACCGTCGTTCAAAGGGCGCTGCCGCCTATGACGATTTGGCGAAAGAATTTTTAAAGAGAAATAGGAGGGTGTAACTATGGCAGAGAAAAAAGGGGGACTAGGCAGAGGTCTTGATTCTCTTTTCAATGAAAATTCCTCTGACGAAAAGGGCGTTGTTACGGTTCGCCTTAACGATATAGAGCCCAACCGCGAGCAGCCGAGAAAGGATTTCGACGAAGAGGCTTTAAGTGAGCTTGCAGACAGCATTAAAAAGCACGGACTTTTGCAGCCGATTGTAGTGCGCCCGATGTCAAACGGTAATTATCAGATTGTTGCGGGCGAGCGCCGTTGGAGAGCCTGCCGCATAGCAGAGCTTTACGATGTTCCCGTTATCATAAAGGAATTTGACGACCGCGAGTATATGGAGGTAGCCCTCATAGAAAACCTTCAGCGAGAGGACTTAAACGCTGTTGAAGAAGCGCTCGGCTATAAAACCCTTATGGATAGATATGGGCTCACTCAGGAAGAAATTTCCGAAACGGTAGGAAAGTCAAGAAGTGCGGTAGCTAACGCTTTAAGACTTTTAAGGCTAAACGAAAACGAACTTGAAGCCCTTAAAATTGGGGCGATTACGGCAGGTCATGCAAGAGCCCTGCTCGCAACCGACGATGAAGAACTCAGAGAAAAAATGCTTTTGTTAGCGGCAGACGGCGCATCGGTTCGAGAACTCGAAAAAATGGCGAAAAACAGTAAGGCTGTCGCAAAACCGAAAAAGGTAAAGGCGCCTAAGAATAGTTTTTATAGCGAGGTTGAGCTTTCTCTTAAAACCGAGATGCACAGAAAGGTTACCGTAAATTCCATAGGCAACGGAAAAGGTACACTTACAATAGAGTTTTACAGTGACGAAGAGCTCGCCGAGTTTGCAAGAAAGCTTGCAGAGGAGTAAATCTATATACTTCTTGATTTTTTCAAAACGGCGTGATATAATGAATAAAAATAATCTTTGGAGGAACAAAAAATGAAACGTATTCAAACATTAGATACTAAAAATCTCTGCGAAAGCGCTAAAAACGGCGGATGTGGCGAATGCCAGACTTCTTGCCAGTCTGCTTGCAAAACCAGTTGCGGTATTGCAAATCAGGAATGCGAGAACGTTGAGAAGTAATAAAAAATGAAAACGAGTGCCGCCGTTTTGGCGGCATTTTTTGTGGGAAGGGAAAATAATGATCCATTGTTATAAGCTCGGCGGATTAAATATCGTGCTTGATGTATATTCGGGCTCAGTCCATCTTGTAGACGAGGTGGCTTACGATATTATCGAAATGTATGAGCAACATTCTAAAAGGGAAATAATCGATACGGTTCTTGAAAAATATTCGAACACCGAAGGTATAACCGAAGAAGAAATATGTGAGTGTTTTGATGATATAGAGGAATTAAAGAAAAGTAAAAAGCTTTTTTGTGAAGACACCTTTGAATCTATGGCGGGCGATTTAAAGAAAAAAAGTGCGGGTGTTGTAAAAGCGCTTTGTTTACACGTTGCACATACCTGTAATCTTAATTGCTCGTATTGCTTTGCAAGTCAAGGCAAATACCATGGGGACAGAGCGGTTATGAGTCTTGAAGTGGGAAAAAGAGCGCTCGACTTTTTAATAGAAAACTCACCCGGTCGAAGAAATCTTGAAGTGGATTTCTTCGGCGGAGAGCCGCTTATGAACTTTGATATGATAAAAGAGCTTGTTGCCTATGCGAGAAAGCGGGAAAAGCAGTGCGGAAAAAATTTCCGCTTCACCCTCACCACCAACGGTATATTGGTTGATGACGATGTAATAGAGTTTGCCAACAAGGAAATGAGTAATGTTGTTTTAAGTCTTGATGGCAGGAAAGAAGTCCACGATCGTTTCAGGGTGGATTTTGCCGGAAACGGAAGTTGGGAAAGAATCGTTCCAAAGTTTCAACGGTTTGTCGAAAAAAGAGGCAATAAAAACTATTATATGCGAGGAACCTTTACTCATGCTAATCCCGACTTCTTAAAAGATATCGAAGAAATGCTTTCTTTGGGATTTACCGAGCTTAGTATGGAACCGGTGGTTTGCGCTCCTGAAGATCCTTCGGCTTTAACCGAAGAAGATTTGTCTGTGGTTTTAGAACAGTATGAAAAGCTAGCGAGCCTGATGCTTGAAAGGCATCGCGCGGGCAAACCCTTCACTTTTTATCACTATATGCTCGATTTAAAGGGTGGACCGTGTATTTATAAACGAATTTCGGGCTGTGGCTCAGGAACTGAATATATGGCAGTCACCCCTTGGGGAGACCTCTATCCCTGTCATCAGTTTGTGGGCGAAGAAAGATTTAAACTTGGAAATGTTTGGACGGGCGTGGATAATCTTGAAGTGCAAAATGAGTTTGCTGAGTGTAATGTATATACTCGTCCCGAATGTAAAGACTGTTGGGCAAAATTATATTGCTCGGGCGGTTGCGCTGCAAATGCCTATCATACTACAGGCTCGGTAAACGGTGTATATAGCTATGGGTGCGAACTGTTCCGCAAGAGAATGGAATGTGCTATTATGCTTGAAGCGGCAAAAACAGTAGGAGAGGGAAAATGAAAACTCCGATTGTAGATTTTGTAAAGAAATATGCCGAAAGCGATTGTCTTCGTTTGCATATGCCGGGACATAAAGGCAAGGATTTTTTGGGTGTTGAACATAGGGATATTACCGAGATTGACGGTGCCGATGTTTTGTATAATTCGCATAGCATTATCAGAGAAAGCGAAGAAAACGCGGCAAAACTTTTTAAAACCGCAAGAACGGTGTATTCGGCAGAGGGCTCGTCGCTTTGCATACGGGCTATGCTGTACCTCGTAAAAACATACGGAGAAGCGCAGGGCAAAAAGCCGATTATCGCTGTGGGTCGTAATGTGCATAAAACCTTTGTGTCGGCAGCTGCCTTGCTTGATATTGAAGTGGAATGGCTTTTGCCGGAAAATACAGAGTCCGTTATCAGCTGCAAAATTGACGCTGACTTTCTTGATGATTATCTCTCGGCTTGTAAGGAAAAACCGATTGCGGTATATGTTACAAGTCCCGATTATCTCGGTAATGTTTTGAATATAGGCGCTTTGTCCGAGATTTGCCGCAAACACGGCGTTTTACTGCTTGTTGATAATGCACACGGCGCATATTTGGCTTTTCTTGAGAAGTCGTGCCATCCGATAGCACAGGGAGCGGATATGTGCTGCGATTCAGCTCATAAAACCCTGCCTGTTTTAACAGGGGGCGCCTATATGCATATTTCTGACAGGGCGCCAAAATTTTTTGCAGAGCATGCAGAAGTGGCAATGGATGTTTTTGCTTCGACGAGTCCGTCTTATTTGATTTTGCAGTCGCTTGATGCAGCAAACAAATATTTAGCGCAGGATTATCCCAAGCGGCTTTCCGATTTTGTAAAAGAGGTTGAAGCGTTAAAGACCGAGGTTAAAGAAATGGGATACTGCCTTGTCGGTGATGAGCCCTTAAAGCTTACCGTCGCACCAAAAGCCTTCGGGTATACGGGAACGGAGCTTGCACAAAAGCTGTTCGAAAAGAAAATAGTGTGCGAATTTTCCGATCCTGATTTTGCCGTAATGATGCTTACTCTTGAAACAGGTGCAGAAGGGTTAGAAAAATTAAAGGCAGCGTTAGCTTCAATTAAAAAAAGAAAAGCAATAGATGTTACTCCGCCGACGCCTGTAATAAGTAAGAAGGTGCTGTCGCTAAAGGAGGCGCTTTTCTCCCCCTCAAAAAGAATGAGCATCGAAAAATGTGAAGGTAGGGTGTTGGCAACTGTAAGTGTTGCGTGTCCTCCTGCGGTTCCTGTAATTCTGTGCGGAGAACAGATCGATTCAAAAGCAATTGAATGTTTTAAATATTATGGAATACAGGAATGTTTCGTAGTTGACAATGAAAACTGAAAGAAAAAAGGCGGCGAAACCGTGCTTCTCATAAGGATGTTTAAGAAAATCCAGTAAAGAAGCCGGTTGACGAGTGCAAAAAAATAATGCTTGTGATTTTCTCACAAGCATTATTTTTTTATGCTTATATTGACAATCCGTAGAAAGCAAGTTTTTTAATAATCCGTTCATCCTTCAAAGGATTGTATTCAGCGTTGGCGTAATCCAAATCAAACAGGTTCGAGGTGATGCTCCAAATGGTGTTGTTCTCATACGGTGCATTGATATCACCGAGCCGATAATACAAAAGTGCAATCGCCGTTGTCTTTCTTATTTTTTGTCCGTCAAGAACGGCGTTCCAAATAACATCGGCGACCTCGTCATATTGCAAGGCCGTGCTGTTATCGTCAAGCAATATTGCAAACAACGCTTGCTGAACATACTCCCAACTGTATTGCGGAATAAGTTGTTCCTCAATAGCATCCTCGTCTTCGGCAGCGAATGCATCACGAAGCTTTGCGGCAATTTCGTTTACGATATCATAATCAAAACTATCGCGCTTAAAATACTTTACAGGCACTTCTTTTGTGAGCCAAACGCCGTTTACAGACTTATAAAATACATATCCGTCCTTCGCCATCTTCTCCGCTGAGATGCGATATATAACAGGTTTCCCGTGCCGTGAGCCGACCTTCTCTGCGGTGTTATAATCAGGCGATAGATGAACATACAATCTTGATTTTGGAATCAACCCCTGCTCTTCAATCGAAGCCACATACTTTTCACCCGTGCCGTGATATAAATGCTTGGGCGGTGATACCTGCTCAAGTTCCACATCCACAGGTACAGAATGACCTTGGTTGGCACGAATCAGCGTTTTATCCTCATTAAAGGAATACCGCTGTTTTTCATCCGTTGCAACGA
>CAYXID010000040.1:0-13065 GCA_964465535.1 uncultured Ruminococcus sp. | reverse complement strand
GTGCTATGGCTACCGATATTGCTATCCTCGTTGTTGCTGCAGACGACGGTATTATGCCACAGACAATTGAGGCTATAAACCATGCAAAAGCAGCAGGCGTTCAGATTATAGTTGCAGTTAATAAGATGGATAAACCCGAAGCTAATCCCGATAGAGTTTTACAGCAGTTGACAGAACATTCACTTGTTCCTGAAGAATGGGGCGGTGACATTATCTGTGTTCCTGTATCTGCAAAAACTCACGACGGCATTGATAAGCTTCTTGAGAATGTTATCTTAGTTGCAGAAATGCTTGAACTCAAGGCTAACCCCAACAGAAGAGCGAAGGGTGTTGTTATTGAGGCTCGTCTTGATAAGGGTAGAGGTCCTGTTGCAACACTTCTCGTACAAAACGGTACACTCAAAACAGGTGATATTATCGTTGCAGGAACATCTGTTGGTAGAGTTCGTGTTATGACAAATGAAAACGGCAGAACTGTTGAGGAAGCAGGTCCGTCTGTACCTGTAGAAATTACAGGTCTTGCAGAAACTCCCTCTGCAGGAGATAACTTTGACGCAGTTTCTGATGAGCGTCTAGCACGTCAGCTTGTTGAACAGCGTAAGCAAAAGGCTAAGGACGACCTTAATAATGCAAGACAAAAGGTTACTCTTGATAACCTCTTTACACAGCTTAGCGAAGGTGACCTTAAAGAGCTTAATGTTATCGTTAAAGCTGACGTTCAGGGTAGTGTTGAAGCAGTAAGAGAGAGTCTTGTTAAGCTTTCAAATGAAGAAGTTAGAGTTAATGTTGTACACGGCGGTGTTGGTGCTGTTAACGAATCAGATATCGTTTTAGCACAGACCTCAGGTGCAATCGTTGTCGGCTTTAATGTTCGTCCCGATTCTGTTGCTAAGGAAATTGCAGAACGCGAGGGCGTTGATGTTCGTATGTACCGCGTAATTTACGACTGTATTGAAGAAATTGAATCCGCTATGAAGGGTATGCTTGACCCCAAAGTTCGTGAGGTTGTTCTCGGTACTGTTGAGGTTAGAAATGTTTATAAGATTTCAAGCTTTGGTACTATTGCAGGTTCTTATGTAACAAGCGGTAAGGTAACCCGTGCTTGTCAGATTCGTATCGTTCGTGACGGTATTGTTATTGTTGAAGACCATATTGCGTCACTTCGTCGTTTTAAAGATGACGTCAAGGAAGTAGCACAAGGTTATGAGTGCGGTATCGGTCTTGAAAAATTTGCCGATATTAAAGAGGGCGACATTTTTGAAGCCTTTATTATGGAGGAGTACAGAGATTAATGGCAGGATATAAAATTAACCGAGTAACCTCTGATATTAAAATTGCTTTGGCAGAGTTGTTGCGCGAGGTAAAGGACCCGAGAGTTAGCAAGCTTTTAAGCATTGTAAAGGTTGATGTTTCGGGCGATATGTCTTATGCTACGGTTTATGTGAGTGCTATTGAAGGTATGGATGCTACCAAGGAGTCCATAAAAGCACTCAATAAATCCGCCGCAGGATTTTTGCGCAGACAGTTAGGCGCCAGCCTTTCTCTTCGAAAAGTTCCCGAGCTCAGATTTATCGCGGATGACTCTTTAGAGAGAAGCGCACAGATTTCAAAAATTATTGACTCATTTTCCGATGATGATAAAAATTAATTGATATTACCGCAAAGGCTGTAATATTTACCGTTTTTTCAGAAAGGAACTAAAGGTCTGATGAAAGAAAAAAATAATTTAAGTTGTCGCGAACTAACTTTGCGCAAAACCGCGGCATTTCTTAAAAAACACGATAATTATGTCATTTTAACACACTCTTCGCCTGACGGTGATACATTAGGTGCAGGTTATGCGCTTTATTACGGACTTAAAGAAATCGGTAAAACCGCATCGGTTATTTGCCCCGATTTGATTCCGAAAAAATATAATTATTTTGTGCATGAAACCGACCATATAAGTAGGGAAACAGCAACGATTGTTGCCGTTGATGTAGCCGATAAAAAGCTTTTAGGTTCACTTGATGAGGTGTTTGGTGATATAGTAGACCTTAGCATTGACCACCATATATCTAATACAAGGTTTGCAAAAAATTTGTATTTGGATGCAAATGCTGCCGCTACCTGCGAAATTATATATGAACTATTAAGCTTTATGAAGGTTAATATTAATACAATTACCGCAAAGGCGCTCTATACAGGTCTTGCTACCGATACAGGATGTTTTAAATATTCAAATGTCACTGCAAAAACTCATTATATTGCGTCCCAACTTTATGAGTTTCCTGTAGATGCGGCTAATATCAATAAGCTTATGTTTGATACAAAATCTAAAAAACTTTTAGAGCTTGAGCGTATGGTACTTGATACGGCAGAATTCCATTTTGATGATAAATGTATGCTTCTGACAGTTACCGAACAAATGCAGGAAAAAACAGGCTGCAGCGGTCCTGATTTAGAGGGAATTGCGGTTATTTCCAGAAGTGTTGAGGGTATAGAAGCAGGTGTTACCATTAAGCAGATAGGCGAAAAGACTTATAAGGTTTCACTTAGAACATATCCTCCGATTGATGCATCCCTTATTTGTAAACAACTCGGCGGCGGCGGTCATATCGCTGCGGCAGGAGCAACTGTTGAAGGTGAACTAGACGAGGTTAAAGCTAAGATTTTGGCTGCAGTTAAAAATGTTATGGAGGAAGTCTGATGCAAGGATTTTTGCTTCTTAACAAACCTGCAAATATGACTTCTTTCGGTGCGGTGGCTCGTATCAAGAGATTATCAGGGGAAAAGAGGGTCGGTCACACCGGCACGCTTGACCCTATGGCAACAGGAGTGTTGCCGATATTTCTCGGTAGAGCTACGGCACTTTCGTCATATTTGATTGAAGCAGATAAAGAGTATACGGCTAAAATTAAACTCGGTGTTGTCACCGATACCTGTGATATTACAGGAAGTGTTTTGTCTACTAGTACTGTTAATGTAACCGATGAAGCTCTACTATCTGTTTTAGACAGTTTTAAGGGTAAAATATTGCAGACACCACCTATGTACAGTGCAATTAAAAAGGACGGTGTTCGTCTCTACGAGCTTGCAAGACAAGGCCGTACTGTAGATATCCCCAAAAGAGAGGTTACTATTTATTCAATAGATCTTTTGTCACCTCTTGATGCTGATAATACCTTCGAAATATCAGTTAGGGTATCAAAGGGTACATATATCCGTTCACTTGCAAGGGATATAGGGGAGAGACTTGGGTGCGGAGCTACCCTTACAAGTCTTACAAGAACTGAAACCTCAGGATTTACTCTTTCGGACTGTGTATCACTTGACGATTTAACCGAAGAAAACATTGAAAAATATTTAATGAGTGAAGAAAAAGCAATAGAATATATACCTGAACTTTTTGTGACAGATCGTCAGGCAATTCGCTTTACTAATGGCGGTCAGCTTGGATTTGAGCGTCTTAAAATAAAAGGATTTAAACCTGATGAATTGTACAGAATAAAATTTGAAGATAAATTTTTAGGAATTGGCTATGCAGATTGCGAAAATAGTGAAATAGCCATTAAATGTGTAATCAATAAACTTTAAAGGAATGAAACGGATGTTGAATGCAGTAGCCCTCGGTACCTTTGACGGAATTCACTCAGGGCACCGTGCGGTCTTGGATTCTGTAAAGGAATACAGACGTATAGCCTTGACATTTAAATCGCCGCCCAAATCGGTTTTAAGTGGCGAAAAGCAGCTTTTAATGACACCTGAGGATAAATATCAATCTTTGTTTGACTACGGTGTTGACGAAGTGTTTATGCCCGAATTTTCCGAATTGAGAGAGCTTTCTCCTGTTAGCTTTTTAAATTTTATAAAGGAAAAATATAAACCCGTAGCTATTGCTTGTGGCTTTAATTATAGATTCGGGGCGAATGCATCAGGCGATGTTGAGCTGATTAAGGAATTTGCGAGTAAAAACGGCATAGAGTTTTTTTGCGCACCGCCCGTTGAAAAGAATGGGGAAATTGTTTCTTCGTCTTCGATACGCGCCCTCATAACCGACGGTAATGTTGATGAAGCAAACCTTGAGATTTTTGGTGGGTTTAGTTTTGCAGCTGAGGTAATCCACGGCGACCATAGGGGAAGAACAATCGGTTTTCCAACTATTAATCAAATCTATCCTGTATGCCTTGTTAAACCAAAGTTTGGCGTATATGCAACTGAGGTTAAAATTGACGGTCAAAGCTTTGGCGCCATTACAAATATCGGATATAGACCGACCTATAAAACCCCAATGGTAACTGCAGAAACCTATATTCCGCATTTTTTAGGTGACCTATATGGCAGAAGGCTTAGAATAAAATTTAAAAAATTTCTTAGGGAAGAAAGAATGTTTGGATCTCTAGAAGAATTAAAAGCCGCTATAAATAGCGATGTTTCAAAGCTTTTTGGATAATTTTTTATATATTAAAGTTATTGACTTTTATCATTTTTACGAATAAAATTAAAATATAAATATATTGAGGAGGTAGCAACCGCTACGGTTTAAATTTATGAAAATTACAAAAAAGATTGCAGCTTTAATACTATCATTTGTATTGATTTTTGTTATCTCCGCATGCGAAAAAATGGACGAAGATTACGGCAAAAATCCCGATGCGGGCAAAGATAGTGCGGCTTCCGAGCTTTCCTATCCCGAAATCAAATCTTCTGATACAGTTATGTCTAAGTATTTTGATATAAGCCTTTTTGATGAAGAAAACTATTCAACTTCTTATTTGGGTAAAAAGTTTAAATTTAAAGCCACATATTCTGGAAGTGAAATCAATCTTCCCACAACCTACTCAAACCTTTTAAAAGACGGTTGGAGTATTTGGGAAGAGTCTGAATATAAAGAAGATTCGTCCCTTTTGGCAGGTAAAACGGCTGAAGTAAAACTCATAAACGGCTTTAATAATGCTATTAATGCAGTTTTTTACAATTCTTCAAAGTACTCTAAGAAGCTTTCAAAGTGTGATGTTGTAAAATTCATTATTCCTGAAAACTGTCTTGATGTAAAGAACTCTGAATATGGCTATTTTTGGATTAACGGTGTTGTTAATTCCTCTGCTATAAACAATATTGTTGAGTATTGGGGCATACCGTCGCATTTTTATGCGGTTAATGACGAGCATTATTATTTAGATTATTTCTTTACAAGAGACAGCAAGAGAAACGGTATGACCGTTCATGTAAATCCTGCTGACGACAGCGTAATTTCAATAGAATTTTCTAGTTATAAATAAGAGGCTTTTATGATAAATAATAAATTCTTTTATCCTGCAAATGTTTTGCTACCTAAATTTGATTTTGAAAATTGGTCGGTAATAGCTTGTGACCAATATACCAGTGAACCTGAATATTGGAATCGCGCTAAGACCATTGTTGGCGATAATAAGTCGGCACTTAATATAATTCTTCCTGAGGTTAAGCTCAGTGATAACAACGATAAAGAGATTCTCGATATAAATAATACAATGGCAGAATATATAAATTCTGATACCTTTAATGAGTTTGAAAACTCCTTTATTTATATTGAAAGAACTCAGAGCGACGGACTTGTAAGACGCGGTATTTTGGGTTGTATTGACCTTGAAGATTATGAGTATACAAAGTGCAATAAGGCTCTAATTCGCGCTACCGAAGCTACTGTTATTGAGAGAATACCGCCAAGGGTTAAAATTCGCGAGAATGCACCCCTTGAATTACCTCATGTTATGTTGCTTGTCGATGATAAAGATAACTCTTTGTTTGAGCCTTTATCAGCTGCGACTGACGATTTTGAAAAATTGTATGACTTTGAGCTTATGCAAAATGCAGGTCATATAAGAGGCTTTCGGGTGTGTGACAGTAAAGCCGAAAAAATGCAACAGGCTTTAGAAAAATTAAACCAAGAAGCAGAGGGATTACTCTTTTGTGTTGGTGACGGTAATCATTCCTTGGCTACAGCTAAAGAATGTTATATTAAAAATCCTAATCCTCTTAACCGCTATGCCTTGGTTGAGGTTGTAAATATTCACGACACTGCTTTGCAGTTCGAACCTATTTACAGAATTGTATTCGGCGCAAATCCCGATAATTTGATAAATAGCTTTTTGGATTATTGCGGTGGCGAATATAAAGGCGAAGATTCCCAAAAATACACCTGTGTTTATAACGGCTTTGAGAGGGAGATATCAGTTAAACCTATTCAAAAATTAGCGGTGGGAACACTTCAAAAGTTCCTTGACGATTATATTTTAGAAAACCCTGAAGTAAAAATCGATTACATACACGGTGAAGATTCACTCAAAAAACTTTCGGCAAACAAAAATGCAGTAGGATTTTTGTTTTCGGGTATGCAAAAGAGTGAGCTTTTTGATGCTGTCAAATCAGACGGCTCACTGCCTAGAAAAACATTTTCTATGGGCCATGCAGACGATAAGCGTTTTTATTTAGAGGCTAGAAAGATTAAGTAGTCGTTAATTTAATATTTGACAAAAACCTTTTTGTTGATTTATAATTATTTAAATCAATAAAGGGGTTATTTTAATTCTGAAAGGAAAGTTTTTTCTAAATGCAAAACTTATTAAAAAAAGAAATAAAAATATTATCAAGTATGTGCGATAATACAGGAAATTTAAGTTTGCCGTATACATTTGTACTTTTCACTGATTTAGCAAGTGAACATGCACCGATGCTAAAACTCGGCGCTGATGATTTAGCGGAAAAAGGAGTGTTTTGGGTTACTACTAAAACCCTTATAAAATTCCATGTGAGACCTAAGATGCAGGATATAATTACTGCTTCTACTTGGCCTCAGGCACCCGGACGAATACGCTGTAACCGTTTTTATACCCTGAGCGATGAAAATGGTATAATGATAGAGGGAAAAAGCGAGTGGGCAATGATAGACATTGATGGCAGACCCCATAAAATTTCCGATGTATATCCGGGTGGAATTACTCATATTGAAGATGTGGTTTGTGACGAGCCTTTTGCCCGTATAAATGACGATTTTTCAGACGCCGAAATTATTGATATATATAAAATAAAATCAACAGATATTGATATAGCCCAGCATATGAATAATGCTATGTATCTAAAGGTGTTTTTTGGCGCTTTTTCCTGTAAAGAAAGAGAAGAAATGACTATTAACGAAATTCAAATCGCCTTTAAAAATCAAAGCTTTGAGGGAGATGTTCTCACAGTTAAAAGAAGAAAAGGTGAAAATGGCACAGAATTCGCCCTTGTCCGTCAAGACGGCGCTACCGCGGCAACAGTTATTATAAAATAGCAAAAGTAAAACCTCACTCATTCGAGTGAGGTTTTTTTATAGTGGTAATCTTAGTTTGCTTTAGGTGTGTCCAAATTTATTAATCGTAGCGAATCACTTAACGCCTTCCAGTATGCTATGCTCTCGTATGTTGCATCAGGGTCTTTACGCAAGTCAGCGATATAATTTTCAACTGTTTCATTTGCAGGATATCCCATCTTCTGTGCTACTTTTAGCACTTGACCTACGCATTTAGTGTTGATAAAACGGATTTTAAACAACGAGGGAATACCTTCATCGATTCTGCTAAATAAAGCAGAATAGGTGGTAATACCAGCCCTTTTTAAGCAATTGTACGCTCTGACGGAAAGATCCATATCGAAGATTTCTGTTTCCAACGACTAACGCCTCCTTTAAAATATTTAAGATATCATGATATCACATGATATTAATTATTTCAAGAATTTTTTCAAAAACAAGTAAAAATATTAAAAAACACCCACAGTTTTAAAAACTATGGGCATTTTCGTATCTTGTTGTACTGTCCTTAACTGTACACCGAATATGAATTGCTTTTTAATTTTAGGGTAATTGTAGTGATTGCAATTTATAGAAGGCACCTTTTTTTGCCATAAGTTCATCGTATGAACCGATTTCAACAAGTTCTCCTTTATCTATAACGGCAATTCTGTCAGCGTTTTTAATTGTTGAAAGTCTGTGTGCTACAAGGAAGGTTGTTCTATCAGCGGCGAGGTATTCAATTGCTTTTTGAATTTCACGCTCAGAAAGGCTGTCAAGCGCGCTTGTTGCCTCATCGAATATAATTACTCTCGGATTTCTGATAATAGCGCGTGCGATTGAAATGCGCTGTTTTTGGCCGCCTGACAGCTTGTCTCCGTGTTCGCCAACATTGGTATCTAAACCGAAGGGCAGACGCTCAATAACCGATTCAAGCTGAGATGCCTTAATAACAAAGTTTAAATCTTCTTCAGAAATATCAGGACTTCCGTATGTAATATTTTCTCTTACAGTGCCCGAAAACAAAATAGTTTTTTGAGGTACTACTGATATAAAGTGCCTGTAACTGCGAAGGTCTATTTCATTTATATCTTTACCGTCAACAAACAGTTGACCTTCGTTTGCTTTATAAAAGCCTGTAATAAGATTTATTATACTGCTTTTTCCGGCACCCGATTCGCCTACAAAGGCAATTGTTTCTCCTTTTTTTACTTTAAGTGAGAAATTGCTTAAAGCAGGGGAATTTTCGTCGTATTTGAAGGAAACATTTTTAAATTCGTATTCACCTTCAAGCTGTTTTACCTTCGGCTTTTCATCGGTTGCTTCAAGGTCGTCAGAATTAAGAATTTCTGACATTGAATTTAAGGCCTCAGTGCCGTTTGTAATTATCGGCATAAGAGAAATAACATTATTAACATAAATTAAAAGTGTGCCAAAATAACTTTGATATAAAGCTATGTCACCTATGTTTTTTATTGAGCCGATATATGCAAGGTAAGCTGTGAAAATTAAGCATATCAATTGAAAAACAGTGAGCACAACATAGTTTACGCTGCCGAAAAAGTGAATAATCTTATCAAGAACATATCCTTTGTGAGCTGCATCAACAACAGAGTTGGTGAGCTTTTTAATTTCCTTTTTCTCAAGACCGTGTGCCCTTGTCACAGGAATGAGCTCTATCATATTAATAACATCGGCAGAGGTGTTTTCCATTGAGTGACGAAATTCAGAAGTACCTTTGCGGATTTTTTTGAGGAAGAATTGGCTAACAAAAACAGCGGCGGGCGCACAAATTAGAAACATAAAAAACACATATATATTTTTAACAAAAACGACCGCGAGGGTTACAACCATCGAGGTTGCAACATTTAAAACAGTTGTGAAAATCTGAAAGGAAAATGATTCAAAATTTTCAACATCACGCATAATCTTCGATTGAAGCTTACCTGAGGGTGTTTCTTTATGAAAAGAAATTGATAGCTGCTGCAGGCGCTTTATCATAGCGCCTCTGAGGGTAGCTGAAACCTTTCTGTTGGATTTCAGTAAAAGCATTGCGTGCCAATAATGAGTAGGAACATTTTGGGCTATTAAAACAACAGCAACAATAGCGTTTATAATAATTAGTTTTATGGCGTTGTCAGGACGTTGTTCAACAATGGTAATAATATTTGCCGTTAGTATTGGAACAATCCATACAGGCAAGTTTTTTACAACAAAGAAAAAGGAGGATAACAAGAGTTTTAAATAATTTCCCTTATATAAACCGAAAAATATTTTTAGATTATTTCCTTTATTTTTTCTGAAGCACTCAATGAATTTTTCTTCATTGTTAATAATATCTCTGGTACGAAAAATTCTTTGTTTTTGATTTTCTTTTTTTGAAGTCAATGTATAAAACACTCCAATTACTAGAATTTTCTTACATTATAACAAATGAGTTTTTTATTATCAATCATATTTTTAATTTTCCTTGAATATTATATAGTAAAAATTGTACGGAGCGTGGAGATATATGGAAAAGAAAAAGTTAATGGCTAACATTTGCACAAATGAAATTGTATTTAATGAGTCGGCGGAAATACCTATTGATATTGAATTTACATTACCCGATTATTTGCCCGATATAAACCGCATATTAAAATGTAAGGCGGTATCAAGAGTTTCTTCTAAAGGTCTCAATGGCTCACAAGCCTTTGTAGACGGAGCAGTTACTGTAACTGTGATTTTTACAGACGAAAGCAATAAAATATTTTGTTATGAGTATCAATATCCCTTTAATAAGACTTTTGACATAGGCGCAGATACTGAAAATATAATTGTAAAATGTAATTCAAAATGCGAATACATAAATTGTCGAGCTGTATCAGGCAGAAAAATAGATATACACGGTGCTACTCTCGTTATAATGAAGGTTGTAAAAAAGAAAGTATCTGATATACTTACCGATTTTGATGACTGCGATATTGAAATTAACCGAATCTCTGTACCCTCTACAACTCCTATGGAATATTCTGAAAAATATCTGATATTAGAGGAAGAAATAGAGATAGGCGGCGGTATGCCACCAATTTGTAATTTGATGCGTTATGACGCAACGGCAATTACAAAGGAATGTAAAATGCTCGATAAAAAAATGGTTATAAAAGGCGAGCTTTGTGTATCTGCCTTTTACACATCAAATGACGGTAATTTCCAAAAACACAAAACCTCTGTGCCTTTTAGTCAGATTTTAGATATGCCTAATCTGAATAGCGAGTGCGAATGTGATACAAGTATTGAGGTTGCATATTTGGAGATTAAACCTAAAACCTCAAGTAGCGGTGAAATTAAATGTTTAATCTTAAATGCAAAACTGCTTATCAGATGCGAAGCTCATTGTAATAATGATGTAGAAATTGCGATAGATGCTTTCTCTAAGCAGCATGAAGCAAAAATATCAAAAAACAATATTAAAATCAATAAGCTTTGCAAAAATATAAGAGAGAATTTTACCTGTAAGAAAAATCTTGAATTTACAGGGAACACATTTTCTGTTATCACTGACCTATGGACTGATATACAAAACATTAACTATAAATTTGAAAATGAAAATCTTTGCATTTTCGGTGTTGTAACGGTTGGTGTACTTGGCTGCGACGAGAATTTAATCCCGATTTTTTCTGAAAAGAATATTGATTTTGAATATAAATATCCATTTCCCGAAAGTGCTATTAAAGATGTTTATTGTGAACCTAGTGCTGAAATTGTCTCTTGTAATTACACCTTAACGGGAAACTCTACTATTGAAGTCAGAATTGAACTTGCTATAAATACGCCGGTATATTGCGGTATTAATGTAACCGCCATAACGGATATTGACATTGATGCTTCGACTGTTTTAAGCAGAGATAAATTCGGCGCACTTACAGTTTATTTCGCAAATAGCGGAGAGAGTGTATGGGATATTGCAATGAGATATTATGCGTCGGTAAATGAAATCAAACAAATAAATAATCTTACGGATGATACTTTAAAGAGCGATAAAATGCTCGTCATACCTGTTGCTTAGAAAAATGCACGGTTTTCCGTGCATTTTTATTTTTTAAAATTATGGAAAATTTTGTAGAATTGTGTTATAATCGCTTTTGTAAATAATAATGTAACCTTTAAGGAAAATAATAATCTTTGAGATTACATTATAAAATCTGTTTGTAAATGAAGGTATAAAAGCTGTGCAGCAATTTATAATTGAGGACTATAAAAGGATTTCTGAATTTTTAAATAACGATAACGAGAATTCCTGTGAGGATACGTTCATTAACCTGTTAGTATGGCAGAAGCCATATGAAACCTACTACGAGATTTATGAGGGTTGTCTTATAATTCATTCCTTCGAAGGTGGGGATAAAATATTTCGTCTTCCCTTTGGTATAGATTTTGAGAAAGGTTTTTCACATATAGTAGAGCTTAATGGCGGAAAAATGCCGAAAATATGGTCTCCTGACGGCGCTAATTTCAAAAAATTTAAAGAGCTGTACACTGATAAATATGAATTTTTTGAGGACCGTGATGGCTTTGATTATTTGTATTTAAGAGATGATTTAATTAATCTTTCGGGTAAAAAATATCATTCAAAGCGCAATCATATTTCGGCTTTTAGCAAGGCTTATAATTGGCGGTATGAAAGTATAAGCAATGATAATAAGGCAAAAATTATTGAATGTTTAGAGGAATGGTATCAAAATAACAGCGAAAAAGCCAATATATATACAGATGCCGAGAAAACCGGTATTTTTAAAGTGCTTGATAATCTTGAAAGATTAAATGTTAAGGGCGGAGCGATTTTTGTAGGGGAGAAGGCGGTTGCTTTTTCGTTAGGCTCACCCATAAATTCAAAAACCTTTAATGTTTATTTTGAAAAGGCGTTACCTGAATATTCAGGCGCTTATTCAGTTATAAACAGAGAATTTGCAAAATATGAAGCCGAAGGATATACCTATATTAACCGAGAAGACGATATGGGTATTGAGGGGCTTAGACGCGCCAAATTATCCTACAAGCCGCATGTGCTTATCAAAAAGTATCTCTGTATACCCAAAACGGATAAAGATATTAAGGAACAATGCTACGATATTTACAAATACGCCTTTGAAGAAGACGACTTTTCAAAAGAACTGTTTGATACATGCTTTGAGTACTGTAAATATCTAATAAAAGACGGTACTGTGGTTTCAATTCTGTTTTTGTTACCTTGCGAAATATCTGTTTACGATAAACTTTATTCCGCTAAGTATGTTTTTGCAGTTGCAACACACCCTGACTATATGGGTAAAGGCTATATGACCGAACTTATAAACAGTATTAAAGCTGAGTTGCCAAACGATGTTTTGTTTTTAAAACCGGTCAATGAAGGTCTTACGGCTTTTTATAATAAGCTCGGGTTCGACAGCACCCTCGCAATAAAAAGCAGGGCAGGGGATAAAAGAGTTATTTTAAATGATAAATTTTATAACCTTTCAAAAGATGTTTCCGAAGTAACAAATGAAAAATACAATATTATGTACTATTATAAAGAAAAAATTGATTTGGAAGAAATCGCTTTTGCAGATACGATGGAATAAGCCCTTTTTATAAGGGCTTATTTTTTTATACAATATATAGAGTGGTTTACATAATAAAAATATCATAGATGTTGAGGTTTACATAATAAGTTTACATAATAATTTAAAATAATATTTTTTGGTTGACATAATAACAAAAATGTTGTATAAATAATAATACACCGCTATTTTTGATTT
>CAYXID010000039.1:0-13330 GCA_964465535.1 uncultured Ruminococcus sp. | reverse complement strand
AAGGCGTACAGCGGTATCCGCGCGAGATCGCTCCCGTATTTATCTCGAAGATAACATCCTTTTTCGCAAGCGTTTCAAGACATCCGAAGGCGGCATCGCGGTATCTTTTGCTCGTCTCGTCAAAGAGAGCGCCGTCCTCGTTGAATTTTGTGATTAGATCGAAGTGCGCGACTATATCGCAATTCGTTTTATCAACGACCTTCGAAAGCTCCCCGTAATAATCCTCGGCCAGTGCATAGAAATCACCCCCGAAATATTCGTCGACGTTTCTTTTAAGGTCTTCTGCGGCCAGGTCTATCGGTATATTTCCGACGGTTGAATGATGCACAGCGCCGATAACGTAATCATACGGTGAGGTATCGATATTTGAGAGAACGTCATACTCGATACCGAGTAATATGTCGATCTCGCCGTGATATCTTTCCTTGAGAAAGTTTATTTCGCTTATATATTCCTTTTCCCCCGACTTTTTCATAGTCCAATCGGGAGAGGCGGCTATAGAGGAATGCGAGGAAAAGCCTATTCCATCGCACTCAAGCTCTATTGCCGAGAGCACCATCTCTTCTGCGCTGTTTTTTCCATCACAGAAGGTGGTGTGCGTGTGTAAATTAAATCTCGGGATCATTTGGTCATTTTCTCCTGCTTGATCTTATGGTCGATAACGTGACGGGATGCAAGCTCAGCCCTGATATCCTCAAGAGAGATGCCCATTTCTATCATAAGCACCATCACGTGATAAACAAGGTCGCTTATCTCATAGATAGTCTCAGCCTTATCGTCTGCCTTGCCCGCGATTATTACTTCGGTACACTCCTCGCCCACTTTTTTGAGAATTTTATCAATTCCTTTTTCAAAAAGATAGGTGGTGTAGGAGCCCTCTTTCTTTTCGGTCTTTCGGCCTTCAATAAGGTCTATAAGACCTTCATATGAAAACTCTCTTCGCTCTTCGCTTTGGAAGAGGGGATTATGGAAACAAGAAAACTCACCTTTATGACAGGCGGGGCCGTCGGGCTCAACTACAACTACCAAGGCATCGTTGTCGCAGTCTGCTGTTATTGAAACGATGTGCTGATAATTTCCGCTGGTTTCACCTTTTAGCCACAATTCCTGACGCGAACGGCTGTAAAAACAAGTAAGTTCTTTCTCCATAGAAATTTTAAGGCTTTCCTCGTTCATATATGCTACAGTCAAAACCTTTTTGGTTACAGAATCTACAACTACAGCAGGTATAAGACCGTTTTTATCAAATTTTAAACTTTTAATATCAACCATAATGTACTCCTTAAAAACCACTGTTTCTTGTGGGTATATTGTTTTTAATCATTTCGGATTTTAGGTCGGAAATCTTTACTTCTCCAAAATGGAAAATTGACGCTGCAAGACCTGCATCAACCTTTGGCAAGGTTTTAAACAAGGTGATAAAATCATCTATTTTACCGGCACCGCCCGATGCGATAACAGGAACATTTACTGCGTTGCAAACGGCATCAAGCATTTGAAGGTCAAAGCCTTGCTTTACGCCGTCGGTATCTATTGAATTAACAACAACTTCGCCGGCGCCATTTCCAACACAGCGCTTTATCCATTCAATAGCTTCCATACCTGTATCTTCTCTTCCGCCCTTGGAAAATACGCGGAAAACACCGTTTACACGCTTAATGTCTGCTGATAAAACGACACATTGGTCGCCATAAAGCTTGGCAGCCTCATTTATAAGCTCAGGATTTCTTATAGCCCCCGAATTAACACTAACCTTATCTGCACCGCATTTCAAAACGCGGTCAAAATCGGCAACGGTATTGATGCCGCCACCAACTGTTAAGGGGATAAAAACTTCCTTTGCAGTTTCGGTGAGTATTTCGGTAAAAAGCTTTCTGCCGTCGCTTGAAGCTGTAATGTCATAAAACACGAGTTCATCTGCACCGCACTCGCTGTAAAATTTTGCAAGTTCTACAGGGGAAGATACATCCCTTAAACCTTCGAAATTCACGCCCTTTACGACACGCCCGTCTCTGACATCGAGGCAAGGTATTATTCTTTTTGTTATCATTTAGCCACCTCAATTGCTTCTTTAAGGTTAACTGCACCTGTATAATAGGCTTTTCCGACTATAGCACCGTAAAGCTTTAATTCGGCAAGTTTGTTAATATCGTCAATACTTGAAACACCGCCTGAAGCTATTATATTTAAAGAAAATCTACTTGAAAGCTCGCGATATAACTGATGGTTGGTGCCTTGCATTGCGCCGTCCTTTGAAATATCGGTGCAGATAACCGTTTTAACACCGATTTTTTGCATCTTTTCACAGAACTTGAAAGCGTCGATATCAGATGTTTCGGTCCAACCCTTTATTGCAACAAGACCGTCTTTAATATCTATACCAACAGCTATTTTTTCGCCGTATTTTTGAACTGCTTCCTCTACAAAGCCTTCGCTTGTCACCGCAGCAGTTCCTAAAATAACACGGTCAACACCGGCACTAATATAGCGGTCAATAACCTCCATTGAACGAATTCCGCCGCCTATCTCACAAAAAAGTCCGGTCACTCTTTTGATTGACATCACCGTTTCAATATTAGGGGTTTCGCCGCTTTTAGCACCCTCTAAATCGACAAGATGAATGTGGGTAGCACCATTCTTTAAAAAATCAAGTGCCACTTCTTCGGGGTTTTCGTTATAAACTGTCATTTGAGCATAATCGCCCTTGAAAAGACGCACGGCCTTCCCTGAAAAAATATCTATTGCGGGATAAATTAACATATTTCGTTCTCCTTCATTTCGGCAAATGCTTTAAGTATGTTTAGACCAACCTTGCCGCTTTTTTCGGGGTGAAACTGGCATCCGAAAACATTTTTATTTTGCACCGCCGCCGTAAGCTCGGCACCGTATTCAGAGACTGCAACAACAGAAGCATCACAGTCAGCTGCATAAAAAGAATGAACAAAATAAACACAGTCACCGTCATTTATGTAAGAAAATAGGGGAGTACTTTTTTTGTATATAAGCGGGTTCCAACCAATGTGTGGAATTTTAAGAGTATTCGGTATAACATCTTTAATCGGCTTAACAGAGCCCTTGATAAGCCCTAAGCCTTTATGCTCGCCGTATTCATAGCTTTTTTCAAAGAGTAACTGCATTCCAAGGCAAATGCCCATAAGCGGCTTGCCCTCTGCTGCAAGTTTAATCAAAACCTTATCAAGACCGCTGCTTCTTAACTTTTTCGCCGCATCCTCAAATGCGCCTACTCCGGGCAAAACAATGCCGTCTGCATTTTTTAAAACCTCGGGGTCGGCAGTAACAACTACTTCAACGCCAATTGCCGCAAAAGAGCTTTTAAGCGAAAAAAGGTTACCGACACCGTAATCAACTATGGCTACCATTATAAAACACCCTTTGTAGATAAAACTTCGTTTTCTAATTCGGGGTCGATTTTAACGGCATCTTTGATACTGTGAGCTGCCGATTTAAAAGCCCCTTCAATTATGTGATGAGAGTTGCAACCGTCAATTTCTTTAATATGTAGTGTACACTCTGCATTGCGTACAAAACCGTACCAAAACTCCTCAACAAGCTCAGTGTCAAAGGTTCCGACCTTCTCTGCAGGGATATCCATATCATAGCCTAGATATGCTCTGCCCGAAAAATCTATCGCAGTTAAAATGAGTGCTTCGTCCATAGGCAAAATCATATATCCGTAACGGGTAACGCCCTTTTTATCGGCTAGTGCCTCTTTAAAAGCGATACCTAAAGAAATACCTATGTCCTCGGTTGTGTGATGGTCGTCAACCTCTGTATCACCCTTGCAGGTGAGTGTTAAATCAAATCTTCCGTGCTTTGCAAAAAGGGTTAACATATGGTCAAGAAAGCCGCAACCACTGTTGATTTCACTCTTGCCCGTTCCGTCAATATTAAGGGTTAAAGAAATATCGGTTTCTTTTGTTTTTCGGTTAATTGTAGCTGTTCTCATAGTAACTCCTCTAGTATTTCTTTTAGTTTTTCAATTAAAACATCTAACTGCTCTTTACTTCCGATTGTTATACGGGTATAATCTTTTAATTTTTCTTTGTCAAAGTGGCGGACTAAAACGCCCTTTTCCTTTAACTTCAGATAAATATCCTTGCCACCGATACTGCAGTGTTTAGCAAAGATAAAATTAGCAGAAGAAGCTGTCATAGAAAATCCGAGCTTTTCAAGTTCTTTTTCGAGATATTCTCGGTTTTCTTTAATCTTCTCGCAGTTATTCTTAATATATTCATCATCCTCTAATGAGCCGATTCCTGCCGCCGCAGTCATTGAATTAACATTGTAAGGATTGGTTGAATATTTAATTGTGTTAAGGTCGCGGATAAGCGACTTTGAGCCAATTCCAAAGCCTAGTCTTCCACCTGCTAAGGAACGCGATTTTGAAAAGGTTTGGGTAACTAGCAAATTATCGTATTTTTTGATAAGGGGAATAACACTCTTAGCCCCGAAATCAACATACGCTTCATCAATAACTACTACATTGTTGGGGTTTGATTTAACTATCTTTTCGATATCCTCAATACTCAGCGCAATTCCCGTCGGCGCATTGGGATTTGCTAAAAATACCGTTTTGTTAACTCCAATATAATCATTGATATCAACCGAAAAATCCTCTTTTAAAGAAATTTCCTTGTAGTTAACACCGTTAAGCTCGGCAAAAACCGAATAGAAGCCGTAGGTTATATCGGGGAAAACAGCTCCATTTTCGCAAAACGCCATAAATGCGAAATTCAAAACCTCGTCTGAGCCGTTAGTAAAAATAATTTCGTCGGTTTGAACACCGAAGTATTTTGCCGCCGCACTAATAAGGTCACGGCATTCAGGGTCAGAATAAAGCTGTAGGCTTTGGGCTGCCTTTGCTGCCATCATTTGTGCTTTAGGTGATGGCGCAAAGGGCGATTCATTAGTGTTAAGCTTTATGTATTTCATATCTTTCGGTTGCTCACCGGGGGTGTATGGCACCAAAAGACTGAATTTTGAATTCAAAAAACAACTCACTTAATTTTCCTCCGTACGAATAACCGCACTCTTAGCATGGGCGGTAAGTCCTTCCTTCTCAGCAAAGTATGCAACATCTTGAGCCACCTTGTCAAGAGCTTCTTTTGTATAATAAGTGTACTGAGTTTTCTTAATAAAATCATCAACCGATAGGGGACTTGAGAATTTCGCAGTACCGCTTGTAGGAAGTGTATGGTTAGGACCTGCATAATAATCGCCCAAAGCCTCGGGGCAATATCTTCCCATAAAAACAGAGCCTGCATGACGAATTAAATCAAGATACTTAAAAGGCTCATCGAGCAATAACTCCAAATGCTCGGGAGCGATTTCATTTGAAATTTCAATTACCTTTTCTAAGCTGTCAGCCACGATAATTTTGCCGTTATTATCGATAGATGCGCGCGCAATTTCACTTCTTGATAAGAGCGGAATTTGTTTTTCAAGCTCTTCGCTTACGGCAAAGGCCAATTCTTCTGAATCGGTAACAAGCACCGCACTTGCCATTTTATCGTGTTCAGCTTGAGAAAGTAAGTCCGCCGCCGCGTGTGCGGGGTTTGTTTTAGAGTCTGCAATAATTAAAATTTCGCTCGGTCCTGCTATCATATCGATAGAAACCTGACCGAAAACCTGTTTTTTAGCCTCGGCTACAAAGGCATTTCCGGGGCCAACAATTTTATCAACCTTAGGGATACTTTCGGTGCCATAAGCTAAGGCAGCTATTGCCTGAGCACCGCCAACCTTGAATATTTTATCAACACCTGCAACAAAAGCCGCCGCAAGAATAACAGGGTTTACCTTTCCGTTTTGAGAGGGAGGTGTTACCATAACCACCTCTTTGCAGCCTGCAATTTTAGCGGGGATAGAATCCATAAGAACGGTAGAAGGGTAAGCGGCTGTGCCACCGGGCACATAAAGACCTGCTTTATCAACAGGAATAATTTTCTGACCGATTATTACGCCGTCTGCCTTTTTAATTTCAAAACCGCTTCTAACCTGATTTTTGTGATACTCACGGATGTTTTCTGCGGCAGATTTTAAAATCTCTAAAAATTCAGACTCTACTGAATTTACCGCCTCTTCAATCTCTGTTTCGCTTACTGCTAAGCTATCAAGCTGTGCTTTATCAAACTTTTCAGAGTATTCATAAAGTGCCTTATCGCCGTTTTTCTTAACATTTTCAATTATTTCGCTAACCACGGCTTCAACATTTACGGTGGGTTCTGTACGTGCGAAAATGTCATTTGCCGAAACCTCACCGAATTTCAAAATTTTAATCATTATTTGGCCTCCGTTTGCTTTAAAACCTATCCTTCTAATGCCATTTGTTTAACAATTTTATCAATGGCCTCTGATTTGAATTTATAACTTGTTTTATTTGCGATGAAACGCGCGCTAATCGGCACAATTTCTTCAATAACCTCTAAATCATTTTCTTTAAGTGTGGTGCCTGTTTCAACGATGTCGACAATAACATCCGAAAGGTCTAAAATGGGCGCTATTTCTATCGAGCCGTTAAGATGAATGATATCAATATCCATACCTTTTGATAAATAGTGGTTACTTGCGATATTTTTAAATTTTGTTGCAACCCTTAAAGTACGGCTCATATCATATCTAAAATCTTTTTTAGCGGCAACTGCCATTCTGCATTTACCGATGTTAAGGTCTAAAAGCTCATAAACCTCAGGGGAGGATTCGAGCAAAATATCCTTACCCGCAACACCGATATCGGCAGCGCCCCGTTCCACATAAATGGCAACATCAGAGGGCTTCACCCAAAAGTAACGAACCCCAACCTCTTCATTTTCAAAAATAAGCTTACGGTTATTTTCTTTTATTGAGGGACATTCAAAACCTGCTTTTTCAAACATTGAATAAACCTTCTCGCCGAGTCTGCCTTTCGGGAGAGCTACATTAAGCATTGATTTCACCTTTTGCCACCTCGCTGTCAAAATCTATAAGTTTACGGTATTTAATATTTTTAGATGCCTTTTTTGAAACTAAAACTCTTTCCCCGTTTTTTATAAGCTCATTTGCAAACTTATTCAAAGACGAAAGATTAGTTTTTTCAGAATAAGTTAATAATACATCAAAATCGTATTCCTTTGAAGGCAGATTAAATCTTTCAAGCATATCAAGATAAACTGCAAAGCCGATTGCTAGGGAACGGCGCTTCATTTTTTGCATAAGCTTATCATACTGACCGCCCGATAAAACACTTGTCGGAATACCCTCTATAAAGCCTTTAAAAACAATTCCGTTATAGTATTTAATATCATTTACAACCGAAAAGTCTATTCTGAGCATCGGCTTTAGGGAGGAGGGAACCGCCGATAATATAACCTGCATATCTTCAAGTGGAGTAATATCGGTTTTACCTTTAAGCTTATTTATAAGGTCGGGGATGACCTCGTCGGGATTGCCTGATGCAGATACTAAAAACTTAATGGCGTTTATGTTCTCTTCATCGACTCCGAGTTCTGCGCAACATCTGGCAAGCTCGTGAACATTTTTCTCACCAATAAACTTTAAAATTTGAGTTCTTGCTATTTTAGGAATATTAAAGCTTTCAAATATGTTCTCTAAAAGTCCCAAATGAGAAATATCCAAAACGAAAGAATCACTTATTGTTTTAAGACTTTCTGCCGCTAAGGTTATAACCTCGCAAATACTGTAAGAATCAATATCACCGAAACATTCAAGACCTGCCTGCATTATCTCTTTATAAGTATGGGAGCCGCCTGAAATTCTGTAGACATTTTCATTATAAAAAACCTTACTAAGCGTATCAGGTTCGTCCTTAATGTTCTTTATAATAGAAAGGGTGACGTCAGGCTTTAGCGCCATTAATTTGCCGTTAGTGTCGGTAAAGGTTATAACGCTATCGGAAATTAAAAAGTCCTTGTTCATAGCATATAGGTCATATTCTTCAAATTTACTCATTTTATATTGAGAATATCCGTGGGAAGAATAAAGAGAACGAAGAGAGAAAATCACCTTTTCATTAAAGCTTAAAAATAAATCTGAGTTTTTCATGCTTTTTTCTCCCCGTCGGTTAATTTATCAATAGCATTACGGTAACCGCCGCTACCGTAATTAAGGCATTTGCTGACCCTTCCGATAGTGGCACTGCTAACATCTATTTGTTCTATAATCTTCTGATAACTTAAGCCTTCGTTTAAAAGAATAGCGGTGTCAAGTCTTTGCGCCATATCCTGAACTTCTTTTATGGTGCAGATATCGGCAAAGTACTCATAACACTCTTCAATACTTTCTAAGTTTAATATAGTTTGAAACAATCTGTCAACCGATTCACAGCGAAATCTTAGCATAATTCTACCTCACCAATTTAGTATGCTACCATACTACCACATCACTGTGCTAAAGTCAAGAAGGAAAAGCGGAAAAATTTAGCTTTTTGCGGCTTTTTTCTAGTATTTTTCATACATAGCAGAAAGACACCCATATGGATGTCTTTCTGCTATGTAAAATGCTTTAAAATCAACAATCTAACCAACAAACTACATGGGACGCAAAGGCGTGGCAAAGACTAGCATGGGTTTGGTCATGCTCCCAGAGAGTACCCGTAGCGTCTGCCATCTTGGTAAAATAGCACTCGATGTTATTTAGAGCGAGTTCCTTGTATCCGTAACGGAACAGCAAATCAAGTCGCATATAGCTGCCCATAAAAGCATTTGCAAAATGCACTTTGGGGAATTTGTTTTCTATCCTGCGGTGCGGACCGAAATCGTGCAATAAGCGTTCCCACAACAGAGAATGGCTTTTCGGAGTTGCAAGATTGAAATAGAAGGCATAGTACTGACAGACTTCGGTAGTTTCTCCCGAAAGAACTAATTTTCCGTTTTCACGAACAGCATTATCCACAAAGAATTCTCCGTTAAAAGATTGCTGCAAAATCTTCTCTCTCATAACAGCGGCACGATTTGCAAGAGCCTTATCATAATAAAGCTCTGCGCAAGCCTCCAAACACGCAGCATAGAGCATATTTGAAGGGTAGTTCACATCATTTATCAGCGCATTGGCTTCGGACCACTCCACAAAAACCCAAGAGGGCAAGCGTTCCAATAGACCGTCTTCGTTTAAAAATGAATCCAAATAATTCAGCAATTTATAAATTTTAGGACGAAAAGCGTCAATCATTTCGCGATCGCCACTACGCTTTAAATATTCTTTAAGTTCCAAAACTAACCACATAGACCAATTTGGGATAAAAACACCGTCTCTATGATCGGCGGGATAGCACATAGGGAACATTCCATCAGGAAGGTGGGCGAAGGATTCAGGCAATAGATAATTTTCCAAAAAATTATGTTCCACAACCGAACGGCCTGTCAGCGTTTTCTCTACTCGAGCGGTCCAAAAACTGTCACAAAGCCAGCCTGCGCGTTCTCGGGAAGGGCAATCGGTATAAAGATCTACAGCGTTTTGACGGTATGACTCTATCGCTGCATCCCAGATTTTGCGTAAATTATCATTATCTCCTGCGTAGCGTTTCATTTCAAAATCACAGGAATATTCAATCATGGAAATTTGAGATATTTCTGCATTTCCTTCTCGGCAAACGATTTTCAAACCGCAAAGTGTATACGGCTCATAGGAAATAAAGGTGTATTCGCCGTCTTCAAAGGTTACATCTAAAACATTACAACAATCCTTCATACGCCAAGGGTTGATGTCGTTTTCCAAGAAAAGCTCATCAAACAATAATGTCAGGCGCGTCTTGCAGGGTACCTTTATCTTTATTTTAATAAATCCTGAAAGATTGCATCGGAATTTTGCAGTTATCCATTCTCCCGTAGAGAGATATTCTACCGACTTTGGATTTCGGGAAGTAATTTCATTTTTTGAAAAATGCAAGTGAGATGCGTCTTCGGTCAACCCAAACTCTAATTCTTCGATTGGATATCCCTTTAGCGTATCGGAGATATCAGTTAGAGAACGGTCTTTAAAGTCAAACAGCTTTTCTTCTCTGTACTCCGCTGTTCCGGAAGAAGTAATTTGCAGACAATCGCTTTCTTTAAGAGAAGCAAAACCTACATTACGTTCAAGATATTTTAACTGTGCGCTCTCTGTTAAAGATTGGGGGATAGAGGGGAAAGAGATATATGCATCATAATATGCCTCATCTACCGCCCAAGATTCAGCAAAGGGACGCTGAAAACTGTAACGCTGAACCTTCTTTAAACGCTCTGTAACAAGGCGGCAATAAAATTCTCCGTTTACTGCAGTCTTGGCAACAATAGTACCGTTTTGTAGTATTTCTGCCTGTAAAAAAGAGGGTTGATCTAATAGATAATAGGAGTTTACATTATAACCCGCTACTTCTATGGCAACAAAATTTTCTTTTTTAGTGCAATATTTCGTAAGGTCCACACGATCAATACGAAAATATCCGTGAGGCGCACGGGCAGGACCGTAAGAAACAAAACGACCGTTGACAAACATACGGTATATAGACGATGCAGTCAGATTGATTTTGGTTTCTCCCTTGCCGATTTTAGCGACAAACAACGCAGTAACATTTTTTTCGGTTTCTTTACCCTCAATCCATACGGGACGGGCAATCGAAAAAGCTGTTTCCATAATAAAACCCCCTCATGTAAATACTTTTTTATTTTATAACATCAAATATTATTTTGCAATATATTTATCAAAAGTACTGTAGAGTTATTGTATTACTTGGACAAATGATATTTCTTATCGAGGATCCTTTCCCATACAGCAAAAAAGACATCCGTTAAGGGATGTCTTTTTGTCGGTTTCGATGAACCGTTATGATGCTACCTCAAAGTTCGTCTTTGCAATAATAATTGCAGAGAATTGTTATTTGTAATTGCTATATTAATTTGCTTTGAATTCACCTGATTCAGAGCCAACGGTAACTGTATAGGTTTCACCCTTTTTGATATCGGGACTTGAGAGAATGACAACTGCAAAATTAAGTTCGGGAGCATACTTGATGATGGTATTTCCGCTTTTATCTTTTAGCAAAATCTTTGTTCCTGCAGACTGATTGCCAACGCTTATTGCAATAACACCTTGCTCGGAATCACTAAAGGATTGAGCCATGCCCTGAGCACCCGTACCTATAAAGGTGCCTCCTGTAATGATACCACTCTTGTCATAGTCAAGCGTTGCGGTATCGCCTTGTGTAGGACCGACAACAGTTGTGTGTCCTCCAGAAATTTCCAAGGTGCCGTTGGCATCCAAGCCGTCACCGGAAGAATTTATATAAAGTGTTCCACCTGATATTTTAATGCTGCCGTTAGAGTTTGAGGACATTCCGCCGTGACCGCCCATACCTCCGAGTTTGCCGCCGCCCATTCTGTCGCCGAACATTCCGTCACGACCGCCTTCCGTACCACTTTGGTCGGTGCCGCCTGCGGCGTTCAGTCCGTCATCGCTTGCCTTAAGTTTTATATTCCCATCTTGCACATTGATATTCAAGGCCTCAAGACCTTCGTAGCATTCAGAAATATTAATCTTGCCTGAGGTAACAGTCAAGGTTTCTTCTGCGTGGATAGCGTCATCGCCTGATGCAATATTAAAAGTTCCACCGCCTATTGTAATTGATACATCTGAATGTATAGAATCGTCAGCAGAATTTATAGTAATATTACCACTCGAAATCAGTAAACTGTTTGTGGCTTTCAGTCCCTTCATACTAACGGTGTCTTCCGTAGTTGTGGAATTTTGATTTCCGCCGGGGCGCATTCCGCCATGTCCACCGCCCATAAATCCGCCGTAATTGCCTGAGGACGCCTTGGTGCCATTTTCAGCACCCCCACCAACAAGTAAATCTATTGTCCCGTCTGCAATCTGCATATAAGCGCTTGCATGAATACCGTCACCTTCGGCTTCCGCTTTAATCGTTCCACTCCCGATATAAATAAACCCTTTAGATGCGTCATCACTGTTTTCAGAGTGTATAGCATCCTTGCCTGCGTCAATGTTAAGAGTAGCATTCGCAATTCTTATGCTATCATTGGCATCCAAACCGTGTGAGGCGGAATTGACTATATAGGTTCCGCCCGTAATTACCAAATCATCCTTGCAAACAACACCGTGTCCTGCAGGGGAGGTGACAGTTAAAGAGCCTTTTCCGTTTATTGTTAAATCTTGTTTTGAGAAGAGTGCCGCATCAATATTGTTATCATCAATTGCAGTAAAAGTTCCGCCGTTAGAAAGTGTGTTGGTAGTTCCATCTGCAAGAGTTAAGAATACCTTATCGGCTTCAAGAATATAGAGTGCCGCCGATGCTTTGCTTGTAATATTGGCACCATTCAGAACAATTTGCAGCTTCGCAGTATCGGGCGCATTGACAATCAGCATACCATCATTCAGCTCACCCGTAACAACATAGGTTGCTTCTTCGGTAAGGGTGATTTTTGAGCCTGAGATTTTTACACTGTTTGAACTTGCAGTAGCCGTTGTGCCGTTCAGCTTGATAGTAACTGCTTTGCTCTCGTCATATTCGGTTTTTCTATCACGCTCTGTGAACATATCCGCATCGGTTTTTGAAAAGTCAACCTCTACGGGAGTAGCGGTGGAGGATGTACCATCCTGACTTTCGGTTGGTGTGTTACTATACGCATCTTTTCCGCAACCCGAGAGAAGCGAAAGCATTAAAGTTAAAATCAGTAAAATAGATAATATTTTCTTCATAAAATCACCATTACAATTCTGTACCGACCGTTTCCTGTTTAGACACGGCTATTTCAAGATTTCCGTTTCGGCAGCGGATTTTATCAATCATTTCTTTTTCACGGGTGATGTCACGGAGCATTATGTTGTATGTTAGCTTAAACATACTTCCCAAATTAGTGCTTTTAACACGAAGAAGATCGTGGGAGGTTGTAAACTCAGCGAAAATATCATCAAAAATGCCCGAATAATCTAAATCTTCGGGGATTGTGATGGTAAGCGTTTTAAAGGTTTCGGAATTCTTTTTCGTGCCAAAGTCCAAACGGTTGTAAAGAACAAATATAATGCACATCACAACTGTAAACAGCACGGCAAACCCGAGATATCCCATACCTGCTATAAGTCCGGCGCCCATTGCTAAAAACAAGGTGCAAATTTCCTTTGCCGTGCCGGGAACGCTGCGAAAACGAACAAGGCTAAATGCACCTGCGACTGCAACACCTGTTCCTACATTACCGTTTACCATCATAATTACAATGCAAACTACTGCGGGAAGAAGTGCTAGTGTTACAACAAAACTTTTGGTATAACGGGTGCGGTACATATAGGCAAATGCCATCAAAAGACCGATTATAAGAGAAGC
>CAYXID010000038.1:10606-13501 GCA_964465535.1 uncultured Ruminococcus sp. | reverse complement strand
TGGTTTTATCCCTTGGCACTACAATCATACCTGCAGGGTGCTGACCTGTAGTGGTCTTGATTTTAGATGCCTCAACAAGACCTGCAAGGCGGTTTAATTCAGCGTTGCTTAAATGTATGCCCTTTTTCTCGGCATAAGCCTTTGCAAAGCCGAAGGCGGTCTTTTCAGCAACGGTAGAAATAGTACCTGCCTTAAATACATTTTCGCTACCGAAAAGAGTTTCTGTGTATTTTTGTACTTCGGTCTGGAATTCGTCCGAGAAGTTAAGGTCGATATCAGGCACCTTGTCTCCCTTAAAGCCTAGGAAGGTTTCAAATGGGATATCGTGACCGTCGCGAAGTAGCGGAGTATTACAATGTGGGCAGTTTTTCTCGGGCAAATCGAAGCCTGAGCCTACCTCACCTTTTGTGAAAAACTCATTATACTGACAGTTAGGGCAAACATAGTGGGGGGCAAGGGGGTTAACCTCGGAAATTCCCGCCATAGTAGCAACAAACGACGAGCCTACCGAGCCTCGAGAGCCTACTAAATAGCCGTGCTCTTCACTGTAGGCAACGAGCTTTTGTGCCGAAATATACATTATGGAAAATCCGTTGTTGATAATTGCATTAAGCTCTTTTTCAAGACGCTTTTTAACGATATCAGGCACAGGATTTCCGTATTTTTTATGTGCATTTTCCCAACAGATGTCGCGAAGTAATTGGTCGGAGCCCTCGATTACGGGTGGGAAGTTTCCGTCAGGCACAGGGATAACATCATCCGATACCATCTCGGCAATCTTGTTTGGATTATCTATTACAAATTCACGGGCGCGCTCGCCAAAGTATGAGAAATCCTCTAGCATTTCGGCAGTGGTCTTGAAGTATAGGGGAGCTTGATAGTCAAATTCCTCTCGCTCATAGCCCTGTCCTGCCATAAGAATTTTACGGATAATCTCGTCTTGCTTTTTAAGGAAGTGCACATCCCCCGTTGCAACAACGGGTTTACCGAGCTTATCTGCAATCTCTACTATCTTTTTGTTATAAGCCTTTAAAACCTGAACGCTAGTTACATGCCTGAAGCGGTTTTTGATAACATTTCCCTTTTTATCAACCTTATCGGGCAGAGAGGACTCGCGCACCATAAAGTCGTTATTACCAAGGGGCTGAATTTCGAGATAGTCGTAATAAGAGGCAATTCTTTCGAGCTCTTCAAAGGGCTTGTTCTCTAAAATTGCTTGGAAAAGCTCGCCCGCTTCACAGGCGGAGCCTACTATAAGTCCCTCGCGAAGCTCGTCTAGTTTACTGCGAAGAGTTAGCGGTCTGCCCTTAAAGTTGTTTATATGGGCATCGGATACAAGCTTATATAGATTTTTAAGACCTGTAAGGTTTTTAACCAAAATAATCTGATGGTATCTTTTAATCTGCTTTGCGGAAAGCTCTGTAATATCGTTGTTTATATCGTCTACAAAGTAAGCTTCAACGCCGTAAATAAGCTTAAAATCTCCGCCACTTTTTCTGATTTTCTTAACTGCACCTGCGGCGGCAGGGTAGGCTTGAACAACACCGTGGTCGGTAATGGCAACTGCCTTATGTCCCCACTTATATGCCGTTTCAATAATGCTTTCGGCTGAGCAAACGGCATCCTTTTCGGACATATTGGTGTGGCAGTGAAGTTCAACTCTTTTAAGACCGTCAAAATCGTCGGTCTCGGTATATTTTTGAAGCAAAGCCATAGCGCGCGGCTTTACAATAAATTCCTTTTTATAATTATCAAATTCATAGGTACCGTTTACAAGCACAAATGCGCCGTTTTTAAGGGGCGCGATATCACCCATTTTTGAGGGGTCCATAAACATAGAGGCTGAAAGCGAATTTGTATGGTCGCTAAAGCTGAAGCTTACAACATTAGAGGGGCCTCTTTTAGTGTTAATATTTCTCACTTCAAAACCGAAAACCTCACCGAAACAGCAAATTTCGGTGTCGTTTTCGCTGACCTCTGACATAGATTTTATATTGTTATCTATTCTTCTGCCGTAGAAGAGCTTGGGGTTATCAAGGTAAACCATATTGTTATAGGGTTTTCCTACAGGCTCACCAAAGGTGATTTCGCGTTTTTGAGAATTTTCTTTCGGCTTGTTAGCGGAAGGTGTGGATACCTCGGGGGGAGTTGGCGGTGGCGGTACAATCTCAACATCCTCGAGCTGACCCGAAAAAGAAATATCTACATTAATATCAAAGTAGTTTAAGGCTTGTCTTTTAAAGAGCTCTTTAAAGCCTAGCTCACAAACCTTTTTATAACCGCCGTGCTGAAGCTCAATATTAACGGTGTTGCCATCTAAAGCATACTTTGCGCCGTTAAAATATCCGTTTAAAGAGGCATTTTTGCGTCTTATATCGGCGGTGATATCAAGGCACGCAGATTCGCAGAATGCCGTTTTTTCAAAATAGCATTCTGCTGTAATATCGTAAAGATTTAAAACTGACTTAATGGTGGCTTTAAATTCATTAATATCATTATGTGTTATGTATTTTTCGCTTTTAAGCTTTAGGTAAAGCGTTCTATCGTCAAGCTCAAGGGTTACCTCTTCTGCTAAAACATCCTCAAATATATTTAAAAGCGAGGGGGAGAGATATTCTCCAAAAAGCTCCCTACAGGATTTCATATCTAATAGGTCCTCCGTTAAAGTTTTTCGATTTCTTCTAAAAGCGCGTCGAGAAGCTTTGCTTCTTCTACCTTGCGCAGAATTTCACCCTTTTTAAAGAGCACGCCGCAGCCGTCTCCGCCGGCGATACCGATATCGGCTTCTCTAGCCTCTCCGGGTCCGTTTACAACGCAGCCCATAATGGCTACGGTTATATTTTTGTTTACATTTTGAAGTCTCTCTTCGGCGCGCTTTGCAAGACCTATAAGGTC
>CAYXID010000038.1:8256-10506 GCA_964465535.1 uncultured Ruminococcus sp. | reverse complement strand
CTTTCTGCCGCTAAAACATAGGTGTCATACATAGTTTTAGTGTCGGAAGATTTAAGTGATAAAACAATATCGTCAAAGTCGAATTTTTCGAGTAAGGATATATGGTAAAGACCGCTTTCAACTAAAGCTTTCGGTGTCGGTGCGCCGTATTTTTCTAAAATATGCTTTTCGAGGGAGCCTGAATTTACACCAATTCTTATAGGCACGCCTGCCGCTTTACAGGTTGCGGCTACGGTTTTGATTTTTTCTTCGTCGCCGATATTACCGGGGTTTATTCTAACCTTGTCCACCCCTGCGGCAACGCTTTCAACCGCTAAGCGCCAATCGAAATGGATATCTGCAACAACGGGGATTTTAACCGCCTCTTTTACGGCTGAAAGGGTTTTAACGGCATTCATATCGGGTACAGAAATGCGAACAATCTCGCAGCCTGCAGTCTCTAATTCTAGAGCCTGACGAACATTCCCCTCAATATCGTTTGAGGGTACAGATAGCATAGACTGCACCGATACAGGAGCCCCTCCGCCTATTTTCAAATTACCGACAGTAATACATTTTGTTTTATCGTTAGTAAACATTTAAAATCCTCCGATGTTGAGCTTTTACTAGGTCACAAGTGACCAAATATCCTTTGCGGTAATAAGCAGCATAAATACAATCAGTATTATAAAGCCTACTGTATGAACTACCGCTTCGTACTTTTGGGGTACGGGGCGGCGGAAAATCATTTCAAAAAGGATGAAGACTAGTCTGCCGCCGTCAAGGGCAGGGAGAGGTAACAAATTGAAAAGACCTAAATTTACTGTTATAAGCGCCATAATGGGAATTAAATTTTTAAGGTTTTGCTTTGCAACACTGCCGATTGCTGCCGTAACACCAACAGGTCCCGACATTGCACTAATTCCGTATTTGCCTGCGATAAGGTCTATAAGAGAGCGCCAAATTACCGCGCAATACGAGAACATAGAATTAAAGGTTTCAGATATAAAGGATAAAAAGGTTTTTTCTCGTCCGTAAACATAAAAGTCTACTGTTAAATAGGTAATATCGTTTTCTTGTTTTGTATCAAATTTTACATCTTCGAGTAAAACTTTGTCGCCTTTGCGTTCAACCGTTAAATCTACCTTGCCGTCAGTAACATTTGTAAAGGCATAGCTTAAATCATAAGTTGTAAAAATTCTTCTGCCGTTTACTTCAACAATTTTGTCATTAACCTGAAGTCCGTAGCTTGAGCTTACCGCATTTTCCCTGAACTCTGCTACAACGGTGGTTGTAAATCGGTCTTGGGGAATAAGGGTACAAGCGATTAAAACAACACCCAAAAGCAGATTGAAAACGGCACCCATTATAACTATCAAAAATCTGCGCCAAGCCTTTTTGTTGCAAAAGGCTCTCTCGTCGGTGCTGTTTTCGTCCTCGCCCTCCATAGCGCAGTATCCGCCAAGCGGTACTAAATTTACACTGTATTTGGTCTCTCCCCATTTTTTAGAAAAGAGCTTAGGGCCAAAGCCTACCGCAAATTCGTTAACCCTAACCCCTAGCGTTTTAGCGGCTATAAAGTGACCGAATTCGTGTATTATAATAAGGATTATAAAAACGAGTATAGCTACAAGATAGGGCCATATATTGTTTAAAGCATTTAAAACGGCTGAAATATAAATCGCTTCCTTTTATTGTATTTAATACGGTTAAGATACAAAGTCTCTGACAAGCTGACGGGCAGCCTTGTCGGTATTCAGAATATCTTCAATTGTAAAGCTTTGTTTGTTTTCTGTGTTTAGCATTGCCTTTTCGGCAAGCTCTGCAATTTGCAGGAATTTTATTTTGCCCTGTAAAAAGAGTGAAACCGCCTCTTCGTTAGCACCGTTTACGGCAGTTGGGTAAAGACCGCCTTTATTTATCGCCTCTATGCAAATGGGTAGAGCTCTGAATGTATCGGTATCGGGGCGCTCAAAGGTGAGAGTGCCGATATCTGCAAGGGAAAGACGCTCAAAGGCATTATTGCTACGGGCGGGGTAGGTCAGGGCATACTGTATGGGAAGTCGCATATCGGGGGTGCCGAGTTGGGCAATAACTGCACCGTCGGAAAGCTCAACACCTGAATGTAAAATACTCTGTCTGTGAACAAGAACCTCAATGTTATCTGCAGAAATACCGAAAAGGTGCACCGCCTCAATAACCTCAAGGCCCTTATTCATAAGGGTAGCAGAGTCGATAGTGATTTTAGCGCCCATATCCCAATTAGGATGC
>CAYXID010000038.1:6889-8156 GCA_964465535.1 uncultured Ruminococcus sp. | reverse complement strand
TTTGAATTTTTGCCGGCGGTTAAGGCTTTTACTTTAAAGCCTTCTTTTTCGCAGACTTCAAGGCTTTGTGTTCCTATTGAGCCTGTAGATCCCAAAATAACAATATTCTTCATTATAATACCCCAATCCTGATGCAAAGATACAAAAGGGGAGCAATCATAAGTATGCTGTCAACCCTGTCCAATATTCCGCCATGTCCCGGGATTAGTGAACCGTAATCCTTAAGGTTTACAGCCCTTTTGATTGAGGATGCAAAAAGGTCGCCTAACATTCCTAAAATGCAAAGCGGTATTGTTAGAATTAGTGTTGCGATAAGCTTTTCGGGAAGAGAAAAGCTTAAAACTATAACTATACTGAAAATGATACTTGATGCAATTCCGCCAAGCGCCCCCTCAACCGTCTTTTTAGGACTGATTTCAGGGCAGAGCTTATGCTTGCCTAATGTAACGCCCACAAAGTAAGCTCCCATATCACAAACGCTTGAGAAATTAAGAAGTAAAAGCAGATAGAAAAGTCCGTTTGTATGATTTAAAATAGCGCCTAAAGATGAAAATGCATAGGATAAAAATAGCGGCATAGCCGAAAGCGTTACTATTTTCGCAAGGTCAAAATCCTTATGGCATTTTAAAATTACACATACCGAGAAAATAAAGTATAAAACGGTAAGTATAGTCGGAAAAACAGACCAATTTGACGCTATTAGATATACAAGTTTTTTATTTTCGTCATAAAAGCTTGTTATTAAAGGTGAAGTAACATAAAGATAGAGTGTACCGTCACGAAGAATTACCGATAGTGCTGTATAAACACAGGCGGTGTAAACGGCGGCCTTTGATTTAATTCCTGCTGCATTATGGATAAGCTCATAACAGCCTACTGCCGCTACTATTGCTATAAATGCGGTTATGAAATAGGGGCTGACTAAAAAGCCCAATACCAAAACACCGACAACAATAGCTGCCATAATTATTCCCGAAATAATTCTTGTTTTCATAGTTTAAATACCTCCAAAGCGCCTGTTACGGCGATTGAATTCCTCGATAGCCTCCTCTAAATGACGGGGCTTAAAGTCAGGCCACAGAACATCCGAAAACCAATACTCTGCATAAGCCGACTGCCATATAAGATAGTTGGAAAGCCTATATTCGCCGCTTGGTCTGATGATAAAGTCGGGGTCAGGTTGACCTTTGGTATAAAGGCGGTCGTTTATTGTCTGCTCTGTGATTTCGTCGGGCGAGATACCCTCTGCTACGATTTCCTTTACGGC
>CAYXID010000038.1:0-6789 GCA_964465535.1 uncultured Ruminococcus sp. | reverse complement strand
CCGTCCATAATAATGGCGATATGCTCGGGCAGAGGTCTCGAAAGTCTTTTCTTTTTAAATAGAGACATAAAGCACCGTCCAAATAGAATTTTGCTTGTAAAAGAAAGGGCTTGCCGCGTAAAAGCGAAAGCCCCGTTTAATGAAAACTTAAATTTCCATAATTTCTTTTTCTTTGTCAGATGACATAGAATCTACTTCTTTGCAGAACTTGTCGGTAAGATTTTGGATTTTCTTCTCTCCGTTTGCCTCGTCGTCCTCTGTAATAGAGTTTGACTTTTTAAGACCCTTTAATTTTTCGAGGGCGTCTCTTCTAAGATTACGGATAGCCACCTTGCTTTCTTCGGCAGTCTTCTTTATGTCCTTAACGATGTCACGTCTTCTCTCCTCTGTAAGAGGGGGGAACATAAGGCGGATAACCCTACCGTCATTCTGAGGATTGATGCCGATATCAGAGGTTAAAATTGCCTTTTCGATATCGCGAAGGGTAGAAGCGTCCCAAGGCTGAATCATAAGGGTTCTAGCTTCGGGTACAGACACAGCCGCCATCTGCTGAATGGGGGTGGGAGCGCCGTAGTAGTCAACGGTAATACGGTCAAGCACAGCTACATTTGCTCTGCCTGCCCTTACTGCTTTATAATCACGCTCTAAAGCGGATATTGTTTTTTGCATTTTTTCTTCGGTGTTTTTAATTAGTTCGTTCATAAGTTTGCCTCCGATATAGATTATTTAACAAGGGTGCCGTTATGGTCACCAACCATTGCTTTTGTGATATTTTCGGGTTTGTTCAGATTGAATACGAGAATTTCAATGCCGTTATCCATACAAAGAGAAGCGGCAGTGCTGTCCATAACATGAAGACCCTTTTGTAAAACTTCGTAATGAGTAAGAGTGTCGAACTTTTTAGCGTCGGGATTGAGTTTCGGGTCGCTGTCATAGACGCCGTCAACATTAGTAGCCTTAAATATAACATCGGCACCGATTTCTGCTGCACGAAGAGCCGCTGCCGTATCGGTAGAGAAGAAGGGGTTACCTGTTCCGCAGCCGAAAATTACAACTCTGCCCTTTTCTAAATGGCGGGTAGCCTTGCTTCTGATATAAGGCTCTGCAATCTGGCGCATCTCAATAGCGGTTTGTACCCTTGCGGTAACACCTATCTGTTCAAGAGCATCGGCTAAAGCTAATGAGTTTATTGTGGTTGCAAGCATTCCCATATGGTCAGCACGGGTGCGGTCCATTTTACCGCTAGAGCGTCCTCTCCAAAAATTGCCGCCGCCTACAACGATGGCAACCTGAACGCCCATCTTAACGCAGTTTTTAACCTCCTCGCAGACCTCAAGCACCTTATCAAAATCAATACCTGAGCCCTTTTCTCCTGCTAAAACCTCGCCGCTGAGTTTCAAAAGTACACGCTTATAAATAGGTTCCATAACAAAACACTCCTACCAAATATTAAAGATAAAAAATATTATTTATATACTTTAACTATTTTACAATATAACGGACATAAAGTCAATTATAAATAACCGCTGAGAAGACAAATTTTAATTATTTTAAACTCGCTTTAAAGGCTGACTTTTGCTAAAGCACAGTAAAAAAATTAAAAAAGATTGATTTTTTGCTTGACAAAGCGCTTAAAAAAGGGTAAAATAGCCTCAATAAAAGCAATGATGGGGTAAAAGTTCTATTAGTCGCTTTAAGAGAGCTGTCGGTTGGTGCAAGGCAGTACGGCAATAGCAATATAGCTCTCCCCTGAGCTGTTGGCTGAAAAGTGCATACTTAGTAGGTTTAACCGGGCTCTCCCGTTACAGAGAAGGATGTTGGTTGACATCTGCCGAGAGGATGAGAAATCATCAAAAAGAGTGGTACCGCGGAGAATAGGAAATCTTCGTCTCTTTTGCACATTAACATTGGGTGTTTGTGCATAAGAGCTTTTTTTATATTATGATAAAAATCTCTTTGCGAAATACCGAGGAGGAAAATTTTTAAATGAACGGCTACCAAAAGTACGAAAAACAGTTTTTCCCTGTGGCAGACGCTACTGCCGATTGGAAACACAAAACTTATATCGAAAAAGCACCTATCTGGTGCAGTGTCGATTTGCGAGACGGAAATCAGGCGCTTATAACTCCTATGAACCTTGAAGAGAAGCTTGAGTTTTTCAAATTACTTGTGAAAATAGGCTTTAAGGAGATTGAAATAGGCTTTCCTGCAGCAAGTGAAACAGAGTATGAATTCTGTAGAACACTTATTGAAAACAATCTTATTCCCGACGATGTTACAATTCAGGTTTTAACACAGTCGAGAGAGCATATAATCGCAAAAACCTTTGAGGCACTAAGAGGGGCAAAGCACGCCGTTGTGCATCTTTATAACTCTACCTCTGTGGCTCAGCGTGAACAGGTTTTCCGCAAGTCAAAGCAGGAAATTATAGAAATCGCAAAGTTCGGCGCAAAGCTTTGTAAGGAGTACAGAGCAAAAACAGAGGGTCATTTTACCTTTGAATATTCTCCCGAAAGTTTTACGGGAACAGAGCCCGAATATGCAGTAGAAATCTGTAATGAGGTTATTGATATCTGGGAGCCTTCGGCCGACGATAAGGTTATAATTAATCTTCCTGTTACCGTTTCTCATTCAATGCCGCACGTGTATGCAAATCAGGTAGAGTATATGTGCAAAAACCTCAAAAACCGCGAAAACCTTATAATTTCACTTCATCCCCATAACGACCGCGGATGCGCCGTTGCTGACAGTGAAATGGGACTTCTTGCAGGTGCTGACAGAATTGAGGGCACACTTTTCGGAAACGGCGAGCGTACAGGTAATGTCGACATCATAACACTAGGTCTTAATATGTATTCTCAGGGTGTTGACCCCGAGCTTGATTTTTCGAATATGCCTGAGATTTGCGAGGTTTACGAAAAGGTAACCCGTATGCATGTTTATGAGCGTCAACCCTATAGCGGCGCTTTAGTATTTGCGGCTTTCAGCGGCTCTCATCAGGATGCTATCGCAAAGGGTATGCATTATAGAGAAGAAAAGAACACAAATATATGGAATGTTCCGTATCTTCCTATCGACCCTACCGATTTAGGCAGAGTTTACGAGGCTGATGTTATAAGAATAAATTCTCAGTCGGGAAAGGGCGGTATAGGCTACCTTTTGGAAACTGCTTATTCCCTTGTTTTGCCGCCTAAAATGCGTGAAGTGTTCGGCTATCATGTAAAGAGCATTTCCGACCACGCCCATAAAGAGCTTATGCCCGAAGAGGTCTACAATATATTTATGGATAACTACGTAAATATAGAGGAGCCTTTAAAGATAAGCGAAGCTCATTATGCTCAGGGCGACGGAATTTCCGCTACCGTTTCTATGGAGTTCAGCGGGGAGGCCAAAATCGTAACGGCTAAGGGTAACGGCCGTCTTGATGCGGTTTCTAATGCGGTTAAAGAAGTGCTTGGAAACATATATACACTTGAAAGCTATACCGAACACGCTCTTGAGGACGGTTCACATTCGGCGGCCGCCTCCTATGTAAGTGTTAAGGATTTAAACGGCAAGGTATATTTTGGTGCAGGTATTGACAGCGATATTGTTGTATCATCAGTAAAGGCGTTTTTAAGTGCCGTAAACCGTATGCTTAAAGACAATTAGTAGATAATTAAAAGAGGAATGAAATTATGAAGATGACAGGAGCGCAAATCATAATTGAGACCCTGATAGAGCAGGGAGTAGAAACCGTTTTCGGTTATCCCGGCGGTCAGGTACTCAATATTTATGATGAGCTTTATAAGAACAGCCATCGTATAAATCACGTTTTGGCGGCACACGAGCAGGGCGCTGCTCACGCGGCAGACGGATATTTCAGAGCTACCGGTAAAACGGGTGTTGTAATAGCAACCTCGGGTCCCGGAGCTACAAATCTTGTAACGGGTATCGCTACCGCTATGCTTGACTCTGTACCGATGGTTGCAATTACAGGAAACGTGCCGTGTGACCTTATAGGCAGAGATAGCTTTCAGGAGATAGATATAACGGGTATTACCCTTCCTATTACAAAGCACAACTACTTTGTAAACAATGTAGCGGAATTAGCCTTTGCTATAAGAGAGGCTTTTCAGATTGCCCGTTCGGGCAGACCCGGTCCTGTGCTTATAGATGTACCTAAGGACATTCAGATTGCTTTAACCGAGTTTGAAAACGAGCCGATATTCGAGAAGTTTGAAAATTCTATAGCGCCCGACGAAAAAATCGAGGCTGCTATTGAGCTTATAAACGCCGCCAAAAAGCCTTACATATATATAGGCGGCGGAGCTATGGGTGCAGGTGTTGAAGAGGGCGTTCAGGAATTAGCCGAAAAAATTGACGGTGTAATCGGTTGCTCACTTATGGGATTGTCTGCAGTACCTACTGATAATCCGAGATTTTTGGGTATGCAGGGAATGCACGGTCATTATGCATCTTCTATGGCGCAGAACAATGCCGATTTAATACTTGCTGTAGGTGTTCGTTTTAGTGACAGAGCAACAGGAAATAAAAAGAAATACGCTAAGAATGCAAAAATAATTCAGCTTGATATTGACTTTGCAGAGATTAACAAAAACATAAATGTTGATTTAGGTATCTACGGCGATATCCACGATGCTTTTGGTAAGATAGCACAGGGTGTTAAGGCAAAGAAAAACCCCGAGTGGATGGAATTTGTAAAGGGACTTATCGAAAGGGAAGAAAGCGCATACATAAAAACCGATAAGCTTACCCCTAAAACCGTTATTGATATAATAAATGATACTACAACTCCCGAAACAGTAATTGCTACCGATGTCGGTCAGCATCAGATGTGGGCGGCGCAGTATGTAAACTTTAAAAAGTCGAGAAAATTTGTATCAAGCGGCGGTCTCGGTACAATGGGATTTGGTTTAGGTGCAGCGATAGGTGCTGCGATAGGAAGCAAATGTCCTACCATTTTAATTACGGGTGACGGCAGCTTCGGTATGAACCTAAACGAGCTTGCAACCGCCGTTTCAACAAATGCAAATGTTAAGATAGTAATCTTTAATAACGGCGTACTCGGTATGGTTCGTCAGTGGCAGACCCTTTTCTACAATAAGCACTATTCGAGTACAACCCTCGCCCGTAAAACTGACTTTGTAAAGCTTGCAGAGGCCTTCGGGGCAGACGGTTACAGAGTTTCTACCCCTGAGGAATTTAGCGAGGTTTTCAAAACTGCTTTCGCAAAGGACGGCCCCGTACTTATTGACTGTGCCATAGACAAGGATGAGTTTGTTCTTCCTATGCTTCCGCCCGGCGGCAGTATTGACGATATAATTGTCGAAAAGGAGGCAGACTCTGATGAATAAGTTTGTAATTGCAGTTTATGTAGAAAACAAATTCGGTGTACTAACCCGTGTTACAAGTATGTTTACAAGGCGCGGCTTTAACATTTCGGCTTTAACGGTTGGAGAAACAGAGTCGCCCGAGTATTCGCGTATCACTATCTCTATGGAGGGTGACGGATATGCAAGAAATCAGATGATAAATCAGCTAAGAAAGCTTTACAATGTTAAAAAGGTTGAGCTTTTAGAGCCTGAAAAATCAATAAACCGTGAGCTTATGCTTATAAAGGTTAAAAACAAGGCGGAAACCCGTCAGGATATACTTTCTGCCGCAAGCATATTCCGTGCTAATATAATTGATTACTCAACCGAGGCTCTTTGTATAGAGGCTACGGGCGAGCCCTCAAAGATAGATGCTTTCATTGAGCTTATGAAGCCCTTTGAAATCATAGAAATGTGTAGAACAGGTATTGTAGCCCTCGAGCGAGGCAGCGGCAGTATACTGAATAAATAATTTAAAAATCTTAAAACAAAAAAAGGAGATATTTATTATGGCAAGAATTTTTTATCAACAGGATTGTGATTTAGGAAGACTCAGCGGCAAAACCGTTGCTATTATCGGATACGGCTCACAGGGTCACGCACACGCTCTAAACCTTAAGGATTCAGGCGTTGATGTAATTGTAGGTCTTTATGTTGGTTCTAAGAGCTGGGAAAAGGCAGAAAAAGCAGGTCTTAAGGTTATGACCGCTGCTGATGCTGCAAAGAATGCGGATATCATTATGATTTTAATCAACGACGAAAAACAGGCAGCCCTTTACAAAGAGAGCATTGAACCAAACCTTACCGAAGGCAAAACTCTTGCTTTCGCTCACGGCTTTAACATTCATTTCGGTTGCATTAAGCCGCCTAAGAATGTAAACGTTATAATGGTAGCTCCTAAGGGCCCCGGCCACACAGTTAGAAGCGAATATCAGGTTGGTAAGGGTGTACCTTGCCTTATCGCAGTTGAGCAGGACGCTACAGGCGACGCTCTTGAAATCGGTCTGGCTTACGCTCTCGGTATCGGCGGCGCTAGAGCAGGTGTTCTTGAAACCAACTTCAGAACCGAGACTGAAACCGACCTTTTCGGTGAGCAGGCAGTTCTTTGCGGCGGCGTTTGCGCTCTTATGCAGGCAGGCTTTGAAACCCTTACCGAAGCAGGCTACGATCCCAGAAACGCTTACTTCGAGTGTATTCACGAAATGAAGCTTATCGTTGACCTTATCTATCAGAGCGGCTTTGAGGGTATGCGTTACTCCATCTCCAACACCGCTGAATACGGTGATTACCGCACCGGCAAACGCATCATCACCGAAGACACCAGAAAAGAAATGAAAAAGATTCTGGAAGAAATTCAGGACGGTACTTTTGCAAGCGAATTCATTACCGAATTCAAGAGCGGCGGTCAGGCAAG
>CAYXID010000037.1:0-13787 GCA_964465535.1 uncultured Ruminococcus sp. | reverse complement strand
CGATGTGAGCCTGTGACTTCTCTTTAGAGCAGTAGAAACCTGTGCACTCGAGAACTACGTCTACGCCAAGCTCGCCCCAAGGAAGATCCTTTGCGTCCTTCTCAGCATAGATTTTAAGAGTTTTACCGTCAACTGTGATGGTACCTGCTTCGTCATCAGCAGAAACTGTGTGAAGATTCTCACCGATGAAACCGCAGTAACCGCCCTGTGCTGTATCATACTTTAAAAGATTAGCAAGCATAGAGGGCTTTGTAAGGTCGTTGATAGCTACTACATCGTAACCCTCAGCGCCGAACATCTGACGGAATGCGAGACGGCCGATACGGCCAAAACCATTAATTGCAACTTTAACCATTGGAATAACCTCCTAAATTTTTTACTTTTATTATTCTACCTCAAAAGATTGATTTTTGCAAGAGTTTTGTCATAAAATTAACAATTTTTTTAATACTTACAAAAAACGCAGTCTTTTGATAGTAATTAAAGGTGAAAAAGCCGAAAATTATTAAGGTTTCTGACTTTAAGAGTTTTCTATATCTAAAATCAAGGCTTCGGCTACCTTTATACCGTCAACTGCGGCAGACATTATACCGCCTGCATATCCTGCGCCCTCACCGCAAGGGTAAAGACCTTTAAGGGAAAGGCTTTCGAAATTTTCGCCCCTTACTATGCGGACAGGAGATGAGCTTCTCGTTTCGGGTGCCGATAAAACGGCACTTTTATCTGCAAAGCCTTTAATTTTCTTATCGAATTCGATAATACCAAGTCTTAAACTTTCGGTTATAAAGGATGGGAAAATTTCATCAAAATCTGCCATTACGGTCTCGGGCTTTACTGTGGGGTAAACTCTCGTAAACTCGGCTTCATTTTCACCGAAAACAAAGCTTCCTACCGTAGTAACGGGCACTTTTCCGTTAGCTAACAAAAAGGCTTTTTGCTCGATTTCTCTTTGCAGATAACACCCTGCGAGCACATCGTCACTCCCAAAATCCTCGGGATTTACCCCAACTAATAGGGCACTGTTGGCATTTTTGCCGTCTCTGCGGCTCAAACTCATACCGTTTACCGCTATACCGCCCTCTTCGCTTGAGGCATTGATAACCTCGCCGCCCGGGCACATACAAAAGGTATAAACCCCTCTGCCGTTTTCGAGGTGGACTGCAAGCTTGTAGTCGGCAGCGCCGAGAGCCTTATGCTCGGCAAATTCGTCGTAAAGAGCACGGTTTATATCGCTTTGCAAATGCTCAATTCTAACTCCCATAGAAAAGGCTTTTTGTACCATTTCTATATTCTTTTTCTTCAAAAGCTCAAATACATCTCTTGCGGAGTGTCCTGTGGCGAGAATAACTCGGTCGGCAGATATTTTTTCACCCGAAACGGTAATTTCAGTGAGCTTTCCGTTTTCAAACCCGATATCTTCAAGGTGGGATAAAAACCTTACTTCACCGCCAAGAGAAATTATTTCCTCTCTTAAATTTTTAACAATTTTTACAAGAATATCCGTGCCGATATGCGGTTTTGCTTCATAAAGGATTTTTTTATCTGCGCCAAATTCATAAAAAGCCTTTAAAACGGCGGGCGAGCGAAAATCCTTTGTGCCTGTATTTAGCTTTCCGTCAGAAAAAGTACCTGCTCCGCCCTCTCCGAACTGAACATTACTGTTTTCATCGAGTCTTCCGCCTTTAAAAAATTCCTCTACCTTTTTTGTGCGGTTTTCTACACAGTCGCCGCGTTCTATAACAATGGGTTTTAGTCCTGCGCGAGCAAGAGTTAGCGCCGCAAACATTCCTGCAGGTCCAAACCCTACAACAATAGGTCTATTTTCAGGGGTTTTATTGCAAGTTTTAAAAACATAATCTTTTTTAGCATATTTAGAGGCATTTTTGTTTTTCTTTATAAACTTTTCTTTGCCTGATTTAACATTTATAAGAAGTGAACAGCAAAATTTGATATCATTTTTATGCCTTGCATCTACCGATTTTCTGTGAAGCTCTGCAGATAAAATATTGCCGATATCGGTTTTTAAAAGGGCGGCGGCAACAGGCTTCAGGTTTTCAAAATCGGTATCAAGGGGCAAAAAGGCATTGTTCAGTAAAATCATACCATACCACCTGTAACAGAGGAAATATACTCTGCCGCACAAAACGCACTCGACCACGCCCACTGCAGATTAAAGCCGCCGCAGTCGCCGTCAATATCGAGTATTTCACCGATGCAGAAAAGGTTTTTATGGCGGTTTGACATCATAGTTTTATTAACAAAGCTAACGGTGGAAAGTCCGCCTGCAGTAACCTGTGAATTTATAAAACCTGTGTTTCCCGTCACTTCAAATTCAAAACTTTTAATTTTGTCGGCAAGGGCGGATAATGCGTCACCGTTAAGACTTGATACACTCTCGGACAGTTTATGTCCGCAAAGCTTTAGTATACACTGACCAACCCTTTTATTGAGCATACCTGTAAAGAATTCTTCAATGGGTGCTTCGCAGAGCTTTATTCTTCTGTGTACTAAAATTTCTAAAAGTCGGTCCTTTGAATATTCGGGCATAATATCAAGGCTTACGGTGAATTTCCCGTTTTGTCTTGCGGTGTTGCGCGAGAGCTGCATTATAGGCGGGCCTGACAGTCCGTAATCGCAGAAAAGCACTTCTCCAAAATCACTTTTTACAGCCCTTTTATCGCATAAAAGAGTGACCTTAGCATTCACCTTAATACCCTTTAGGGAACGCGGAATATCACCTGCACATTTTAGCTGAACAATGGCAGGGGTTGTCTTTACAACGGGGTAGCCCTTTTGCTTCATAACGCGCAAAAATTCCCCATCGCAACCGAGCTTTTCACCACCCGAATAAAGTCCCGTAGCTATAATTAAAAACCTTGATTTTACCTTTCCCATATCGGCGTCTAAGGTGTAAACATTTCCGTCAAAGGAGAAGTCTTCTGCCTTTAGTGAGGTTAAAAACTCAACCTCCGCACGCTCTGCCGCAAAACGAAGAGCATCTAAAACAGAGGACGCCTGAAGCGAATAGGGGTAGGCTTTGCCGTCCTTTTCGTAGGTGAAAAGAACTCCGATGTCGGCAAAAAACTCCTCTGTTATGCGGTTTGTATAGGTGCTGAGTGCATATTCCGCAAAACGCTTATCGTCGCCGTGATAACGGTCAAGAGATATATTCTTATTGGTAATATTGCATCTGCCGTTACCCGTTATAAGCAGCTTTTTACCAACGCGTTGTTGTCTTTCTATAACTACCACGCTTAAAAGAGGATTTAACTGTTTTAATTTTACGGCAGCACACAGACCTGCCGCGCCGCCACCTACTATAACAACATCATAAATCATAATGCGAACCTTCCGTTTTTAAAGTCGAAGACTAATTTGTAAAAAATTTCTAATATATATTATTATAATATCAAAAAATATCCAAAGTCAATATATACTTTAATAGTTGCACAATTAATAAAAATATGATATGATAATATGAAAACTTATGTTCAGGAGGAGTTCTATGTCTGATAACCGTGCAATAGGCGTTTTCGATTCGGGACTTGGCGGTCTTACCGTTGTTCGCGAGCTTGTAAAACAGTTGCCCTTTGAAGATATCGTTTATTTCGGCGATACAGGTCGTGTGCCTTACGGTACAAGAAGCCGAGATACTATAAGAAAATACGCTTTGCAAGACGAAAAATTCCTTCTGTCCCATAATGTAAAGCTTGTAGTTGCCGCTTGCGGTACAGTATCCTCTGTTGCGGCAGATACGGGAGATAATCTTCCTGTTCCCTTTATTGAGGTTGTTTCAAACTCGGTAAGGGCGGCGGTAGCAGCTACAAAAAATAAGCGAATAGGCATTTTGGGAACGGCGGCTACCGTTAACAGCGGTGAGCATAAAAGGCAGATTTTAAAGCTTCTCCCTGATGCTCTGGTTTCGCAAAATGCGGCGTCACTATTTGTCCCTCTTGTAGAAGAAGGATGGTATAGAGCAGACGATACGGTAGTTTTAAATACTGTCGAGCGATACCTAAAACCTCTTTTAGACGAAGGGGTTGACACACTCATTTTAGGTTGCACCCATTTCCCCGTTTTAGAAGAGGCGATAGCGAAGGTTGCAGGCGGTGGGGTCACCCTTATCAATATGGGGGAAGAGACTGCTATATCGGTTAAAAACTATCTTGAGCGAAATGGTGCCCTTTGTGAAAGCGGCAATAAGGGAAAAATCGATTTTTATGTTAGTGATAAGGCAGACTCCTTCAGAAAAACAGCCTCTGTTCTTTTGGGGGAAGAAATTGACGATAAAAAGGTAAAACAGGTGAATATAGGTAAATATGATGAAGGATGTAATAATTAAAATAGTCGGCAAGCAAGGAATGGACGACGATGTCGATTCAATAGAGCTTACAACTGTCGGCAAAATGGGTATTAAGGACGGAAAGTTCCTTTTAACCTATGATGAGAGCGAAATGCTCGGCGTTAAGGGTGTAAAAACCTCGCTTATGGTAAAGGACGACGATACCGTTATATTGCAGCGCTCGGGCGGATATATGAGCAGACTTGTAATAGAAAAGGGAGCTCGAAACAGTTGCTTTTACAGTACCCCCCAGGGTGACCTTGTCATAGGAATTTTTGGCGAGAATGTTGTCCACAATTTAACCGAATCGGGCGGTACCCTCAATATGAGCTACACAATAGATTCAAATTTAGAGCTTATCAGCAGAAACACAGTAGAAATCAGCGTTAAGAGGAGTTAATCAGAATGTCATTATTAGTAAACAAAGCAAAAAATCAGATTGTTGAAATTATAAAGTCAGCGGCGGCTAAGGCTATTGAAGAAAATAGTCTTCCCGAAGCTGAGCTTTCGGATTTTATAATAGAAGCCCCCGCAAACCGTGAGCACGGAGATTATGCGGTAAATGCGGCTATGGCTTGGGCTAGGGTTTTCCGCAAAGCACCAAGACAGATTGCCGAGATTTTAGTAGAAAATGCAAATCTTGAGGGCAGCTATGTATCAAAATGCGAAATAGCAGGTCCCGGATTTATTAACTTCTTCTTATCGGACAAGTACTATGCTGATATCATAAAGGATATATCAGAAAAGGGTGCCGATTACGGTAAAAGCGGTTACGGAGAGAACAAACGCGTTTTAGTTGAGTTTGTTTCTGCAAACCCAACAGGTCCTATGCATATAGGAAACGCCAGAGGCGGTGCTTTGGGCGACTGCTTAGCGGCAGTACTCGAAGCGGCAGGTTATTATACCGAGCGTGAGTTTTATATAAACGATGCAGGAAATCAGATAAATAAATTTGCGCTATCATTAGACCTTCGTTATCTCGGGCTTTATAAAGAGGGTATCGAAATGCCCGAGGATTCTTATCACGGCGAGGATATTATTGCTCACGCAAAGGCTTTTGCAGAAATACACGGCGATAAATATGTGGCACTTAGCGAGGAAGAGCGCAGAGCGGCATTAGTTGAATTTGCGCTTCCAAAGAACATAGCAGGATTAAAAGAGGATTTACTTAAATACAGAATTGAGTATGATACCTGGTTTAAGGAAAGCTCACTTCATAATAATGGCGAGACTGCAAGAATAATCGAGCTTTTAAAGCAGAGCGGTCACACTTATATGCAGGAGGATGCGCTTTGGTTTAAGGCTACCGATTTCGGTTGCGATAAGGATTTCGTGCTTGTCCGCGCAAACGGTGTTCCTACCTATGTTGTGCCCGATATCGCATACCACTATAATAAACTTGAAACTAGAAAGTTTGATAAGGCTATTGATATCTTGGGGGCTGACCATCACGGCTATGTACCGAGATTAAAGGCAGCGCTTACGGCACTCGGCGTAGATGCTGACCGCCTTGATGTAGTTCTTATGCAGATGGTGCGTTTAGTTCGCGGCGGCGAGGTAATTAAGGCGTCTAAGCGTTCAGGTAAGGCTATAACTCTTGTAACGCTTCTTGAGGAAATCCCGATAGATGCGGCAAGGTTCTTCTTTAATCTTCGTGAGCCTAACAGCCATTTCGATTTTGATTTGGATTTGGCGGTTAATGAGTCTAATACAAACCCTGTTTACTATGTTCAGTATGCTTATGCCCGTATCTGCAGTATAATCAGAAATTTAGAGGCAGAGGGAATTTTAATGCGTGAGTGTACAGACGAGGAACTCGCAGCACTTAATACGGCAGAAGAGAGAGAGCTTGTTTTACACCTCGGCAACCTTACCGATGAGATAATCGGTGCTGCCCGCAGCTATGACCCTGCACGAATTACCCATTATGTTACCGATTTAGCAACAAAATTCCATAAATTCTATTCTGCTTGCAGAGTAAAGGGAATAGAGGAACCCTTAATGCAGGCGAGACTTACCCTTTGCAAAAGTGTTGCTCAGGTAATAAAAAATGTACTTGATATGATGAAGATTTCGGCTCCCGAAAAAATGTAGGAGTTTTTAGTGAGGTGCTAAAAATGGAGAGAACAGCGCGTAATTTAACTATGCTTATGGATATGTATGAGCTTACAATGGCAAACGGCCTTTTTGATAGCGAATACAGAGATACTGTAACATATTTCGATATGTTCTTCAGAAGAGTTCCCGATGAGGGCGGATATGCCATAATGGCAGGTCTTGAGCAGCTTATCGATTATATGAATAATCTGTCCTTTGATGAGAGTGATATTGAGTATTTAAAGGGACTTAATTTGTTTTCTGATGAGTTTATAGATTATCTTAAAACCTTTAAATTCGAGTGTGATGTGTGGGCAGTGCCTGAGGGTACGGTAATATTCCCTCAAGAGCCGATTGTAACGGTAAGAGGCCCTGCAATGCAGGCACTTATGCTTGAGACTATGGTGCTTTTAACCATTAACCATCAGTCGCTTATAGCAACTAAGGCTAACAGAATTGTAACTGCGGCTAACGGCAGACCTGTTATGGAATTCGGCGCCCGCAGAGCCCACGGCTACGATGCCGCATACTATGGTGCCAGAGCCGCAATTATCGGCGGATGCACAGGTACATCCTGCCTTAAAACCGCAAAGGATTTCTCGGTTAAAGCGTCAGGCACAATGGCGCATAGCTGGGTGCAGATGTTCGATAGTGAATACGATGCCTTTAAAACCTACGCCGAAAAATATCCCGATAGCACCCTTTTGCTTGTTGATACCTATAATGTTTTAAAGTCGGGTATTCCTAATGCAATAAAGGTGTTTGATGAGGTATTAAAACCTCTTGGCAAACGCCCTGTCGGTATTCGTATAGATAGCGGTGATATTACATATATCACCAAAAAAGCCCGTAAAATGCTTGACGATGCAGGTTATCCTGATTGCAAGATTTGTGTGTCGAACTCACTTGACGAATATCTTATCAGAGATATGATTTTCCAAGGCGCAAAGGTTGATACTTATGGTGTTGGTGAGCGTCTTATAACCGCTTCAAGCGAAGCGGTGTTCGGCGGTGTTTACAAGCTTTCCGCAATAGAAAAGGCGGGCAAAACCATACCGAAGATTAAAATCAGTGAAAATACCGCTAAGATAACAATTCCCGGTGTAAAAATACCTTGGCGACTTTATGACCGCGATACAGGTAAGGCAATAGCCGATGTTATAACCTTAAATTACGAAAAGATAGACGATACAAAGCCGTACGAAATTTTTGACCCAACATACACCTGGAAGCGCAAGGTTGTTACAAACTTTAAAGCTGAAAAGCTTCAGGCGAAGATTTTCGAGGGCGGCCGTCAGGTTTATAACAGCCCTGAGGTCAGTGATATTGCAAAGCACAGAGCCGAGCAGGTTGGCGCTTTATGGGAAGAGGTTACCCGTTTTGAAAAACCGCATACCTATTATGTTGACTTGTCAGAGGATTTATGGAATTTAAGAAATGACCTCTTGCGCGCAGGCGGTGTTGATATCAAAAATCAAAAGAAGTAATTGAAAGGAAAAACCTTATGAAAAGAATTTTAGCAGTTTTAATTTCTCTTAGCTTGATTTTTTGTCTTGTAGGATGTAAAGGTACCGATAAGAAAAAGACTGAACACTCTATAGATGTAGAGTATTATGCAAAGCTCGGTCAAATCCCTGAATATGAGTATAAGCTAGGTAGTGATGCCGAGGCTATGAGAACTGCTTTTGATGCCGAAGACCAAAAAAATGCAGAAGGTGATGATGACGGTCATCTCCATTCGGTTTATAGCCTTATGGAAATGGACGATTATTCATTTTTATCTTATAAAAATGCCAACTACTATTATAAAAATGATAACGATAGCGTTTTTGCGGTAGTCGGTCTTGATACGGCTTACGGATTTTCTGTAGGAACGGTAATTCTTGAGGTAAAAGAAGCCTTAAGTAAGTTTAAGCCCAAAGAAACCGACGGAAAATACGATAAAATTTTCTTTATGCCGATATCAGATACTTATACAAGTCTTGAATATGAGTTTGGCAAAAATACCGTTATATTCGTGTTTGAGGAGAATTTACTTTGCGCTACTATGATTTGTGAAAGCGCATATTTTGTCGAATAATTATACCCTTAAGGAGATTAATTAATGTCAACAGAGAACCTTTCTGCAGCAAGAGGAAAATGCTATCCCGTTTTAGCCCTAAGGGGCCTTGTTGCGTTCCCCAATATGATGCTTACATTTGATGTAGGCAGAAAAAAATCCATTAAGGCAATTACTGCCGCAATGGAAACAAATCAGAAAATATATCTAGTGGCCCAAAAGGATATTGCCGTAGAGGACCCACAGGATGCCGACCTTTATAAAATCGGTTGTATAGCAAGGGTGCGTCAGGTTTTAAAGGGACCTGACGGTACGGTAAAAATTCTTGTAGAAGGCAAGGAAAGAGCCGTACATAGCAATTTAAACACTAAAGGCGGCTATCTTATTGCTGATATAGAGCCTCTAGCAGACAAGCCTGTTAAAAACAGAGAGATATATAAGGAAAGTCTTGCAAGAAGAGTAAAGAGCGAATTTGAAAAATATGCCGCAATTTCTAAGGTTATAGCTCCCGATGTGGTTATGACCGTTGCAACCACAGGCGACCTTTCTTTCCTTTGTGATTTTATTGCCTTTAGCATACCCGCCCCCTTTGACGATAAGCAGTATGTTTTAGAGCAATTATCCCCTGTCGGTCGCGCTAAAGTTTTGGTTGAGTTACTCTCAAAAGAGCGTGAGATTTCACTTATTGACAGTAAAATCAGCGAGAAAACAAGACTTCATATTGACGAAAATCAGCGTGAATATTATCTTCGTGAGCAAATCCGTTCTATAAACGAAGAGCTTTATGGAGATGCCGCTGCCGACGAGATAGAAATTTATTTTTCTAAAATTGCAGCCCTTAACTGCTCTGACGAAATTAAAGAAAAGCTTAACATAGAGGTGCAAAAGCTCGGTAAAATGCCGTCAGGCTCCCACGAGGGCACTGTTGCACGAAATTGGCTTGATACCTGTATTGAGCTTCCTTGGAACCTTGAAGTTTCCACAAATGTGGATATAAAGCGTGCAGAAAAAATACTTGAGCGCGATTTCTACGGTATGAAAAAGGTTAAACAAAGAATTCTCGAAATGCTCTCTGTTTATAGCCTTTCTCCCTCAATTACAGGACAAATTATTTGTCTTGTAGGCCCTCCCGGTGTCGGTAAAACCTCAATCGGTAAAACTATTGCCGAGTGTATGGGCAGAAAGTTTGCGAGGGTGTCCTTGGGCGGTGTTCACGACGAGGCGGAAATCAGGGGACACAGAAAAACCTATGTAGGCTCAATGCCGGGTAAAATTATAAACGCAGTAAAGCAGTCGGGAAGCTCTAACCCCCTTATTTTGCTTGACGAAATTGATAAGCTCGGAAGTGACTATAAGGGTGACCCGTCCGCAGCGCTTTTGGAGGTTTTAGACCCCGAGCAGAACTGCTCATTTATAGATAATTACATTGAAATTCCCTTTGATTTAAGTCGTGCGGTGTTTATAACTACCGCTAATAATGCCGATACTATACCGGCTCCGTTGCTTGACCGTATGGAAGTAATTGAGCTTGGCAGCTATACAAGGGAAGAAAAGTTTAATATTGCTAAACGGCATCTTGTAGCGGCTCAATTAAAGCGCCACGCTTTAAGCCCGAAAAACTGCCGTATTACAGACGAAGCAATATATAGTCTTATCGATTTTTATACAAGAGAAGCAGGCGTTAGAAAGCTTCAAAGGGCTATTGCATCTGTTTGCTCAAAGGTAGCAAAGAAGATAGCCGAAGGCTCTGCTACAAAGGTTACCGTTAAGGCTAAAAATATTGAAGAAATGCTCGGTCCTAAAAAATATAAGCCCGAAGTTATCCTAGAAAATGACGAGGTCGGCATTATTAACGGCCTTGCTTGGACAGCTGTTGGCGGCGAGATAATGCAGCTTGAAGTTGCAGCACTCAAAGGTACGGGCAAAATCGAGCTTACAGGCTCTCTCGGTGATGTTATGAAGGAGTCTGCCTTAGCGGCAATAAGCTTTGTCAGGGCAAACGCCGAAAAGTACGGAATAAATGCCGATTTCTATAAAGAAAACGATATTCATATCCACGCAACTGAGGCCGCCGTTCCGAAGGACGGCCCGTCTGCTGGTGTTACAATAACAACTGCTCTTATTTCTGCTCTTACAGGCAGAGAGGTTCGCCGCGATATAGCTATGACGGGTGAAATCACTATTAGAGGCAGAGTTTTAGCGATAGGCGGTCTTAAGGAAAAGGCTATGGCGGCTTATAGAGGCGGCGTAAAAACTGTATTTATTCCAAAGGATAACGAGCCTGATATTAAGGAAATCGACCCTGCCGTTTTAGAAAATGTAACCTTTATACCTGTATCAAAGGTAGAAGAGATTATAGATGCCGCGCTTCTTGCTAACGATGCAATTAAAACAGAAGAACCGAAAATTAATATGTCGGCGGTGGATAATCGTCAGGCAGAAAGAATCAGACAGTAGGTGGTACTGTGAATTATAATAATGTAATTTTTGAGAAGGCTTTCGGAACATTTGAACAGTTAAGTGAGTCTGATATGCCCGAAATTTGTTTTTCGGGGCGTTCAAATGTCGGAAAATCTTCCCTTATAAACAAAATTTTAAACCGAAAGTCACTTGCTAGGGTTAGTACAAAACCCGGAAAAACGGTTACTATTAACTTTTATAAGTGTGACCAATTGCGCCTTGTAGACCTGCCCGGATACGGCTATGCAAAGGTGCCCTTTGCCGAGCGTGACCGTTGGTCTGACCTTATGGAAGGGTATTTCCGCTCGAGACGTGATATCCGTATGGTTTTTCAGCTTGTAGATATGCGTCACCCTGCAACCCCCTTTGATTTAAGTATGCTCGAATTTTTAAGGCATTTTGATATTCCTTATACAGTAATTCTTACAAAAAGCGATAAGCTTAACCGCACCGAATATAAAAACCGATGCGAACTGATTTTAGAGGAATTAGGTGAGTTTGGCGATGGTGTAGAAATTATACCATTTTCGGCGCAAAACGGTGAGGGTGTAGAGAAAATAAGGGAAATCATCGAGGCTCAAATTTAAAAAATTTTAATTTTTTTAACCGATTTCATTTTTTAGTGAAATCGGTTTTTTTACAAAAAACTTCCACGCAAATAACACAACTAAAGGTTTATAATATTAAGGACACAAGTAATTTTAAATTTTTTGTGTCACGGGAGGACACTATGTTTAGAAAAACAGCGTTTATCTTAGCGGCAATTTGCATAATGACCTCTCTAACTGCTTGCGGCAACAAGGATAACAACAATACAACCTCCGGCGAGCCGTATCAGTCAAAACGTCAGGGCAGCAGCTATAACGACGATTCAGGACTTAAAAAGGAAATGGATGGTGTCATTGACGGCGTAGAGGATGGCATAAACGGTGTAGAGGAAGGAATAAACGATGCAATTGATTCCGTAACCCCCTCATCAAATCAAAATGGCTCAAATTCTATGCGATAATTGCCGAAAGAAAGGCAGCCGTTAAATTAACGGTTGCCTTTTTCCCTTGCTTTTTAGGAGATTTTATGTAAAATAAAAATATATAAACACAAAAGGGGTGGTAGTTTTGTATTCAAAGGTATATGTTGAAATTACGAATGTCTGTAATAAAAACTGCTCTTTTTGTCCTAAAACCGAAAGACCGCCTAAATTTCTATCCCTTGATGAATTCGAGCTTATCACCGATAAGCTTGTAGGGGTTACAAAGTTTTTGTATCTTCATTTGATGGGTGAGCCGCTTTGCCACCCTGACCTCTTTAAGTTTATCGAAATTGCCCGTAAAAAAGACTTTAAGGTGATTATTACCACTAACGGTACTCTGCTTTCAAAAAGAGGGCACGAGCTTATAGAAAGCGGTGTTCATAAGGTTAATATTTCGCTTCACAGTTTTGAAGAGGGCAGTCGTGAAGAATACGAAACTTACATAAATTCCTGTATAGATTTTGCCGCTATGAGCAGCGATAACGGAATTGTTACGGTGTTTAGATTTTGGAATAATGGTTTTGATGAAGAGATAACTAAAAATTCTATCGAGCGAATTAAAAATGCGATTTCGGGCGAATGGAAAGAGGAGCGGCGAGGTATCAGAATTAAAAACTCGCTATACCTTGAACACGCCGAGCGTTTTTCGTGGCCCGATATCTCGGCTGAAAATAGCGCTTCGAGTGTTTTCTGTTACGGACTTAAAGACCATTTTGGAATATTATCCGACGGCAGAGTAGTTCCCTGTTGCCTTGATAGAAATGCCGATATCTGTCTTGGCAATATTTTTGATGGAGAAATTAATGATATTTTAAATTCTAAGAGAGCCCAAAACATGAAAGAGGGCTTTAAGTGCCGAAAGCCCACCGAAGAACTGTGCTTAAGGTGCGGTTACGCAAGAAGATTCTAAAAGTAAAGCTCAGAGATTTTATCTCTGAGCTTTTAATATTAGTTTATCTTTTTAATTGTTTTGTTTTCGGTTTCTTCTACAGCTCGGCTGATAAATTCGTCTGCTGACATTGAGCCTAAATCACCGTTTTCGCCTCTTTCTCTTACAGAAAGTGAACCGCTTTCAAGCTCGTTATCACCGATTATGCACATATAGGGAAGTTTTTCGAGTCTTGCTTCTCTGATTTTATAACCGATTTTCTCGTTTCTTGCGTCTACAGTTACACGAATGCCCTTTTCTTCAAGGCGGCGCTTGATTTCGTAAGCGTAGTCAAGATGTCTGTCGGCAATAGTCAAGAGTCTTACCTGCTCGGGAGCAAGCCACATCGGTAATGCACCTGCATATTTTTCGAGAATTAATGCAAGTGTTCTCTCATAGCAACCGATAGAGGTGCGGTGAATGATATAGGGGTTCTTCTTAAGACCGTCTGTATCTGTGTATTCCATACCGAACTTCTCTGCTAAGAGTTGGTCAATTTGGATTGTGATAAGTGTATCTTCCTTGCCAAAAACATTCTTTATCTGAATATCGAGCTTGGGTCCGTAGAAAGCCGCCTCGCCAACGCCGACTTTATAAGGAATTTCAAGGTGGTTAAGGATTTTTTCCATAACACCCTGTGCCTCGTTCCACTGCTCGTCGGTACCGATATACTTTTCTCTGTTATCGGGGTCCCACTGCGAGAAGCGGTAGGAAACATCCTCATAAAGACCTATAGTTTTAAGCATATAAATAGCAAGCTCGAGGGAGCCTCTGAATTCTTGTTCTAATTGCTCAGGGGTACACATAAGGTGACCCTCAGAAATAGTGAACTGACGAGCTCTTATAAGACCGTGCATTTCACCGCTGTCCT
>CAYXID010000036.1:4801-15296 GCA_964465535.1 uncultured Ruminococcus sp. | reverse complement strand
ACTCCGTCAAAAATCATATTAGATGCAGGACACGGCGGGTTAACTAATACTACACATTAGGTCCAAAACCTGCCGTGAAAATTCAATATAAAATACCCTGAAAACCCGCTTAAATAGCGGGTTTTCAGCGTTTTGTGGTAAATTTTATTGACAAAAAAACGCTAAAAATGATATACTGATACAAACTGATAAAAACTTATACAGATTAATACTATAACCGAAAAAGATATAAAGAGGAAACTTACCCTCTTCGGAGAGATCCAGGATTTGATTTATCGCCGACTTAACACAAGTATATAATTATTTAAAGGAGTAATATAGAATGGGTATTCTATGGAGCGAGCGATCGTATATTTTTAACGAGGATTTTGCACTCAAGCGCGGACCATTACCGCTACACATTATACAGGACCATACCTTCCGCAACGGTTTTGCCATTTACGGTGCACGACACGAGGAAGATTTCGTGGCACAGTATGCGGGGGTGTCCGAAACCACAGGACGACAGCGCTGGAACGTGGCACAGTGGGCACTATACAATCATCCTCTCACGGATAAAACGGCACGTCTGTGCCGTGCGGACGGAGGGTATGCCTATGAGACACCAAGTGCCCGCATCGACGTGGCAATGGACGACGATTACGCTGTGCGATTAGAGCTGCGTGCCTCGGCGGAATACAGTGGCGTACCGCGGGTAGAAGGACAGGAGTGGCCCCATCTTTTACTTGAGCAGCACGACTACATTGAGGGCGAGCCATCGATGGGCGAGTTGACGTCCCTCGACTACACAGCCGAGGTTCGTATGGAATACTGCTACTGCAACACACCGACCAAACTGCTTAACCCCGAACTGCACGCCGCACAGTTTGTACATTACTTCGCTATCGGTGATCGTGTAGCGGGTGATATGTTTTGGTTTGGTCTTGTCTTTTTCGATTCACGCCACACTGTCTGTCCCGGATATGCGCAGCTCGATGTAGGTAAGGCAGACTGTACTAATAAAATGATAGTTGTTGAGCCACTGACGGTTTATACTGACGAGATTCCCGAGATGGGGAAATGGTTGCACTGCAAGGCTGATCTGCTTCCCCTCATTAAGCGAGCCGTTGAGACTGCACAAAAGCATGGCACATTGACCAACAGCCGTTTTGAACGTATGAAGATACTCTCCACCAACATTGGATTTGAACTGCCGGGTGATTACGATGCCGCCTTGCAGATTCGTAAACTCGAGCTTATCGCTCGATGAGTAAGAAGTGCAATCAAAATCCACCCTTGCGGACTGACGGAATAACTTTGTGATAAAATCCGACTTTGTCGGGTTATGGGGCGGATTTAATTTCACAGTGAGCAAGCATTATACTTAGACTTATTTGGTGTATAGTGTATATAATTAAAAAGTATAAAAACAAAAGAAATAAGAAACAAAATCAGATTTTCAAATCGGTTTTATTTTGAGTATTGAATCTATGTCTAAAAAAGGGGTAAATGTAATGAAAATTTTATCTATCGGTAACAGCTTTTCACAGGATGCACATAAATGGTTGCACAAATTGGCAAAGGCTAACGGTGTTGACTTTGAAACCACAAATCTTTGCATTGGCGGGTGCAGTTTGGAAACTCATTGGAAAAATGCTGAAGAAAATAATGCATATTATAGTTTAGAACTTAATGGAAATGCAGGAACTCGCATGGTTAGTATAGAAGAAGTGTTGAATTCAGAAAAATGGGATATAATTACACTTCAGCAGGTAAGCCAAAACAGCGGTATGTTTGAAACCTTCGAGCCATATTTGTCACAACTGGCGAAAATGATCAGAGAGTTACAGCCTGATGCAAAACTATATTTTCATCAAACATGGGCTTATGAAATTGACTCAGATCACAGCGGTTTTGCAAATTATAACAAAGATCAAACCGAAATGTACCGCCGCATTAAAGACGCAAGTGAAAAAGCAGCGCAATCTATTAATGCCGAATTGATCCCAACGGGTAAAATAATTCAGATTTTACGTGAAACTGTATCTGAATTTGATTACCAAGGAGGCGGATTATCTCTTTGTCGTGACGGATTTCATTTGTCCTTTGATTACGGTAGATATGCGGCTGCTGCAACATGGTTGCACGTAATAACAGGTAAAAAAATAGAAGTTGCTTTTTTTGAGGATTTAAATTCGGAAATTGTAAATAAATATATTAATCTTGTAAATAAAATTATTAATGTTGTAAATGATTTGTAATAGTTAGATGTGTGAGGAAAACCCCTGTGTTTCAGTGCATTAGGATTTACATACAACTGATACAATATCAAAAAGATCCCAAATTTTAGCTCAATGAACAAGTCCAGTAAAAACGGACAATAGACAAAATCCCCCTAATGTAGAATAATAACTACATAGGGGGATTTTGTATTATGGCAAGAAAATATCGAGACACATTAGAATTGTGCTTTTTTATTGTTTAATCAACACAATGTTTCTTCATATAAAGAAAACCTTGTTGCAGGGCAAAATCCGGATCCTCTAAACCTTCAAATTCTAATGTGATATATCCATCATATCCATTGCTCTTCATTATAGAAATGCATTGTCTTATCGGTACAACTCCATGACCTAAAACGGTCCCTCTAATAAAGTTGCCCCCACGTGTTTGCATAAAACCTGCACCCGGATAACCCTCTTCACCGTTTTTGAAAATGAAATCCTTAGCATGCAAATTAAATGCATAAGGCGCACATCTACCAACTGCTATTGCAGGATTTTCGTCCACACAAAGAAAATTACCCATATCAAGTTGAATTCCAAAGTTTTCATCTGCAACGGTATTTACAAGTAACTCTATTCTCTCTGAGTCCTGGCAGAAAAAACCATGATTTTCTACAGCGGTTCTTATTCCCTTTGCCTTAGCGTATTTGGTTATTTCTCTACAACCGTAAGCAAGACGGTCAAGCACATTAACAAAGCCGTTATATCCGCGCTTGTTATTTAAAAACGAGAATGTTGCGTCGTGACGCACGAGTTTAGTTCCAAGTGCTTCTGCCACATCTATCTTTGCTTTTATTCTTTCAATCTCTTTATCAAGGTCGCCGTCGCTACCTGAAAGCAGATCTGCAGAAATGCTATATCCTGATATCTCGAGTCCCACTCTTTCCGCTTCAGCTTTAATTGCTTTGGCATACTCGAGTTCGGTTTGACCTTTAGGGACATCAAGGTCAGTAAATTCTATTGCATCAAAGCCTATGTTTTTAGCTTTTTCAATAATTGTGAGGTGGGTATCACCATACTTCATCATCATAGACACAAAACTATAAGAAGAAACTGATGTTTTCATTTTAATCTCCATTCTGCCGTTACATATCAGCACAAATAGGGATGAAATCTCCGAAACGGCAATAGAGATTGATATAGCATATTATTCGGTTGCCGTGTAAATGGCGGGAATAATACTGTCCCTATATTGTGTTAACAGTATGATTTTTTAGCTATTTTATTTCTACTTCATGACCTGTTCTTGCCGATTCATAAGCTGCATCGAGTATTTTCATAAGTAGCACACCTTCTTCTGCGGGGGAAATACAATCCACTTTATCACAAACGCAATCAAGAAAGTGATGAATCTCGCCAAAAAACATTCCGCTGTTCAAAAAGCTTGAGTCGGCAGTACATTTAAGGCTTGTGTTAGTTAAATAACCGTTTTCTTCGGTAAACATCTCTATTTCAGAACCTATAATGGCACCTGCTTTATCACCGAACAGTTGAACTGTACCAACATCCTCTTTAATATTAAGGCTAAAGCTTGCTTCAAGTGCCATAACCATTCCATTATCAAATCGGATAAGTGCAGTCGCTAAATCCTCAACATCAAAAACTGTTTTTTCCGAATCAATACCCCAACGAGTATTAAATTTTAAATGTTCGCGGTTACCTAACTTATTAAAAGTTGCCGCATAAACCGAAACAGGCCGAGGTCCGCCCGAAAGATATCGTGCTAAATCAATAACATGCACACCCAAATCAATAAGCGGTCCACCACCCGAAAGTTCACTGTTGCAGAACCAACCCTTAGGGGCACCTGCTCTTCTTAGATATGTAGCTTTGGTATAATATATATCGCCAAAATTACCATTATCAATAAAATCCTTGATAACCTTTGCATCATTGCCGTAACGACGAACAAAGCCTATCATCAAGAGCTTGCCGTTTCGCTCTGCCGCCTCTTTCATAGCTTGTGCCTCTTGAGCGTTCATAGCCATAGGCTTTTCGCAAAGTACGTTTTTACCCGCATTAAGAGCTGCGATAGAGCATTCGGCATGAGAATTATTCCATGTGCAAACACTTACAACATCTATTTCGGGACAATCTTTAAGCATTTCATCCTTATCGGTGTAGAGATGGGTAACACCGTGTTTCTCACCAACACATCTAAGGCGTTCCTCATCAATATCACAAAAAGCGTATAATTCACAACGATTATCTGATAAATACGCAGAAATATGTGACTGTGCAATTGAGCCAACACCAATAATAGCAACCTTAATCTTTTCCATAGTTAATTCTCCTTTATTTTTTTTGTAAGAAAATCAAATGCCGTTTTTATATCTAAGGTGGGATTTTCGCCTACCTCGCGTTCAATTGTCAAGAAGCCTTTGTAGCCTATATCTTCAAGTGCCCTAAGATAGTTATCAAAATCAACCCGGCCCTTTCCAAGTGGAACCTCCTCAAATGCCTTACCCCATGCTTCTTCCTCGGTGGCCCTTTCTACACCGTAAATAAGCTCGGGTCTTACATCTAAAAGTTTTATACCATCTTTAGCGTGAGTATGAACAATATAATCTTTAAGAGTGTATACCGCCTTAACCGGATCATCACCCGTTACCATAACAAAGTTTGCCGGATCGAGATTTACCGCCACTCCTTTTGAATTAAGCGAATCCAAAAAGCCTTTTAATACCGTTGCTGTTTCAGGTCCTGTTTCAATAGCAAAATGTGAGTTTAGGCTATCTGCAAATTCGGAAAGTGTGTAACATGCATTCTGCATAACACTATAACGAGGATGCGTATTATCAACAGGAACAACGCCGATATGGGTAGTTACTATATTAGTTTCAAGTTTAAGTGCTAATTCCATAACCCGCTTCAGACGCTCTATGCGTTCCTTATTGCGTTCTAAATCGGACAGACCGCCAAAATCACCGCAAAGAGCCGAAAATACCATTCCGTTTGATTTAACGATGTCTAAAATTTCTTTGATTCTTTGTTCGGTTAAATTTTCAGGCGCCATTTCACCGGTTGTTGCATACATCTGGATTCCTTTAGCACCTAATGCTGATGCACGCTCAATTGCCTCTCTAAACGGAAGTTTAAAGGACTCAATCATAACACCAATTGGAAAATTATACATTTTTACACAGCCCCCATATTTATGTATATTTTCATTATATTAAACTTAATAGTAAAAACAAAGTAATAAAACCGCTGATTTTTAACACTATCTTGCTTTTTTTAATCTTCTTTTATATAATATGTAAAAAGGAGTTGTTTGAAATGCCTTATGAACATCACGGAAATCTTTATGTAGATAATAATTTAAGAATAATTTATCACATTGATACTCTTTGCGGTAACGAAAAAGCGTATGTGCATTGGCATAAAAACATTGAAATTTTGCTTGTGATAAGTGGCACCCTTACGGTCGTCTGTGATGGTATTGAAAACACATTTAAAGAAAATGATATTGCCGTTATAAACAAATATCAGCTGCACGAAATACTGACCTCTGCCGACAAATGTAGCTATCATTGTCTTATTATTGGAAGCGATATATACGGTAACTCATTTTCGGAGCTTCCAAACAAAAGCACCAATCCTGCCGTCATTGACATATATAAAAGGATTCTGGACGAACTAAACGACCGACCGAGCAACTTCAAAGAAGCGATCGAAGGCTATTGCAAAGTTTTACTTTCGATAATATCACGTGAAAAAAATATTATTATTCAAGAAAAAATTCCGGTTAAAAAGATAGAACTTGTTAAAAAAACCGCTGATTTTATATATGAAAACTTTGCGAAGGAGCTAACTCTTGATGATATATGTGAATATATGAATATCAGTAAATCGTATTTATGTCATATTTTTAAGGAGGTAACGGGAAACACCATTAATAACTTTTTAAATATTGTTCGTTGTACGCACGCTAAAGCCATACTAAAATCGGGAGAATGTAATGTGGCAGAAAGTGCCTATCGAAGCGGATACCAAAATCTATCCTATTTTTCAAAAACCTATAAAAAGATTTTTTCTCATTCACCAATTGATGATTTGAAGAATGACAATAATACAACTCAAACCCCTTAAAATTTAACACTCCGATAGTATAATTGTATTGACCTTGCGTATCTTTGCGGCAAAAAATTATTTCAAATCATCAGAAGAGCGAAAATTGCATAATTATTTTGTAAGTGAAGATTCATTTGGGGGATATTTGCCATGAAAAATAAATTATGTGATTATGAAGTTAAAAACATATTTGTAAGCAAAACCCAGGATGAAATGAAGCGTAAGATAAATTCAAAAATCAGAAGCCTTTGCGTAATGGATGTTGAAAAAATTTATAGTTTCGATTATAATACAGATGTTACATTTTTTGGCGATACTTCTGAAACTAAAAAAAGGGAAGTGTCGTAACTATGTTAACAGAAATTGCGGATATTTATGTTCGGCTTTCTTCAGAGGACAGGGATAAAAAACATATTACTGACGAGAGCGAGAGTATCCAAAATCAAAAGACGATGCTAATAAACTACTGTGTCGAAAAAGGGTGGCAGATTAACGGCATTTACTCTGATGAAGATTACAGTGGTGCAGATGCTAACCGTCCCGCTTGGAACAAGGTGCTTAAAGATTGTGAAGAAGGCAGATGCACGATAGTTGTCTGCAAAACACAATCCCGTTTTTCTCGTGATATGGAGATGATTGAGCGCTACATTCACGGAAAGTTTCCCGAATGGGGAGTCCGTTTTGTCGGCGTGGTTGACAATGCCGACACAAGCGTTAAGGGCAATAAAAAAGCCCGTCAGATTAACGGACTTGTAAATGAATGGTATTTGGAGGATTTATCTGAGAATATCAAATCAACCCTTAATTCTAAACGAAAAAACGGAGAGTTTGTAGGCTCGTTTGCGCCTTACGGTTACCTTATAGACCCCGACAACAAGAATCATCTTATATTAGATGAGGTTGCGGCACCTGTCGTTCAGCGAATATTCCAAATGTACATACACGGAACTGGTTACATTAGTATAGCCAAGGCCTTGAATGATGAAAATATTCCGCCACCCTGTGTACATAAGAAGCAAATGGGTAGTAAGTACTATAACGGCAATTATGAAAAGAACTCTGCACCGAAGACAACTTGGTCGGAAGCTGCCGTTTATGTCATACTTCGCCGATTTGAGTACACGGGTGCCCTGGTTCAGGGTAGACAAGAGGTTGTCAATTACAAAACGGGCAACCGCCGAAAGAAACCCGAAAGCCAATGGGATATCGTTGAAGGAACGCACGAACCGATTATCTCAAGGGAAGCATTTTTTAGGGTACAAGAGATTCGGTTATCCCGAGGCAGAGGCCAGAAAGTCACTAGCGGTAGTTGCTATTCACTTGCTAAAAAGGTGTTTTGTGCTGAGTGTGGTAACACGATGTGGAAAATGAGCTACAAACTTGCAAAGGGTAGATATAATTATCTTTCTTGCAGAACTCGGAAAACAACCAACGGAGTTTGTGATAATGAGCACAGTATTCGCCTTGATGAGTTAGAGCAGATTGTTGTGGATGAAATCAATAAATTGCTCGACAAATACTATGACGAAAATCAGATTGGAAAGCTTGAACAACCCAAGAAAGAGAAGAAAAAGGAAAAATCCTTAACTGCCCAAATAAAAGACCTTGAGGATAAGGTAAAGCGAAACGATAACCGAATGGCTCAGATGTATACCGATAAACTTGACGGTATAATCTCGTTAGAGGAGTTCACAACCTTTCGTGAAGAATACCAAAATGAGACCAAGGAAATGGAAAAAAGCATTGAGCTTTTGAAAAAGCAGTTATCAAAGTATACCGATAACGAAATACTTGTAGATACAAAATCCATACTCGAAAAGTACCGAAAACTCACTACCCTAACATTCGAAATTGCCGATGAATTTATAAGCAAAATTTTCATTGGAAAACTCCAAAAGAGTGGCAAGAGAGAAATCAAGATTGAGTGGAAAATCTAGGCGTTTTCCACAGTCAAAAAACGACAAAATATACAAGATAAACAAAAAAAGTGTAGTATTGGCTAACTCAGCCCACGGCGGGTTTGACGGCGGTGCAGTTGCAGACGACGGCACCGTTGAAAAAGATATCAATTTAAATATAACAAAAAATGTATGTGAGATGCTAAAACTGTCGGGTTTTGATGTTATAATGACAAGGACCGAGGATATCGGTACCGACAGTACCGACAGTAATAAAATTGCCGAACGAAAAAAGAGTGACCTTAAAAACAGACTTCTGCTTATGGAAAAATATCCTGATGCAGTTTATATAAGTATTCATTTGAATAAATTTACTACATCTGCCGCAAACGGCGCACAGGTTTTTTATTCTAAAAACAGTGAAGAGTCGGCAAAAATTGCAAACTTTGTTCAGGAAGCGATTAAAAAACAGCTTCAACCTTATAACGACAGAGTTATAAAGCAGGGAACAAGTGCTACATATTTGCTTCATAATGCTACTGTTCCGGCGGTTATTGTTGAGTGCGGATTTTTGAGCAATAAACGGGATTTGGAAAATTTAAAAACTAAGGAATACCAAAGTCGGATATCATTTTCAATCCTTTGCGGTATTCTCGAATATTTTAGTGAAAAATAAAGGAAGAAATTTTATGGCAAGTAAAGTTAAAACGGTTTATGTATGCAGCGCGTGTGGACACGAGGCACCGAAATGGACGGGGCAATGTGATGACTGCGGTTCATGGAACACTATGTGCGAGCAAATCAAAACCTCTGCAAAACAAATAAGTAGTGAGCCGTCATCTTTGAATTTTTCAGATGCTAAAACCCTTTCTCAGATAGATTCAAATTCTGAGTTCAGATTTGTTACTAAAATTTCAGAGCTTGACCGCGTGCTTGGCGGTGGAATAGTGAAGGGCTCTGTTGTCCTGCTTAGCGGTGACCCCGGAATCGGTAAATCCACTATTTTACTTCAGGTATGTAACGCATTTAAGGATACCTTAAAGATTCTTTATGTATCGGGTGAAGAATCTGCTGTGCAGATTAAAATGCGAGCCAAGAGAATAGGCGTTAGCGGAGATAATGTAACAGTTATAACCGAGACCGATGTTCAGTCGGTTTGTGAATATATTAAAACTGCAAAGCCCGATATAGTTATGGTAGACTCTATTCAGACTATGCAGATTCCCGAACTTTCTTCCTCGGCAGGCAGTATCGTGCAGGTAAGAGAATCTACTAATATGCTTTTGCGAGTTGGTAAAACCTTGCAGATACCGATTCTTATTGTCGGTCATGTTAACAAGGGCGGAGATATTGCAGGACCAAAGGTTATGGAGCATATAGTTGATACTGTGCTTTATTTTGAGGGTGAGAGAAATCAGTCCTATAGAATTCTCCGTGCTATCAAAAATCGCTTCGGCTCAACTAACGAAATTGGTGTTTTCGAAATGACTGAAGAAGGTCTTTCTGAAGTTGAAAACCCTTCTGCAATGCTGTTATCAGGCAGAATGAAGAATGTTTCGGGTGATTCTATCACCTGTATGATTGAGGGAACAAGACCCATTCTAGCCGAAATTCAGGCACTCGTTACAACAACGGGGTTCGGTAATCCTCGCCGTATGTCAACGGGATTTGATTATAATAGACTGAATTTGATTCTTGCCGTTTTAGAAAAGCGTATAGGAATATACTTCTCTAATTTGGATGTTTATCTCAATGTAGTAGGCGGTATAAAGATTGACGGCACAGGCTCTGACTTGGCAGTATGTATGGCGCTTGTTTCTGCTATCAGGGATATACCGCTTGATGACGGTATGATAGCAATCGGTGAAATTGGCCTTTCGGGTGAACTCAGAAGTGTTTCCGGTATACAGCGCAGAGTAAACGAAGCGGCGCGCCTTGGCTTTACAGAGTGTGTTTTACCAAAATCCTGTCTAAAGCAAATAACTTCTTGTCCCGAATCAATGAAGCTTATAGGTGTCAGAAATATCGGGGAAGCTCTTTGTCTTATCAGATAGCTTTTTATCGTAGTGAGGGCATTCGCTCTTTAGCGAATTTACAGTAGATATTGCTTCAAGTCCGCAGTATCCGTCCCTTTGATATTTACAGTCTAATATACACTGAATTATTTTCATTTTAAAAAATCATCCCTTATGCTATCTTATTATTTAAAATATAATATAAAATATTCAAAAAAATAAGCTCACAGAAAAAATCTGTGAG
>CAYXID010000036.1:0-4791 GCA_964465535.1 uncultured Ruminococcus sp. | reverse complement strand
ATCTTTTTTTATAATCAGTCACTGTTTTTAGTTGTGGAGTTGAGAATTGCAACAAATGCAATAATAACTGCAGTAACTATAAATATACCGAGCATTCCTTTGCCCATAATAGGTAATACATCAACAAGATTTTCAAGAGAAATTTTCATAATTACATCTCCTATCTAACTAATGCTAAGATTAAACCGCCTGCAATTACCGAAGCGATTTGTCCTGAAACATTAACACCTACAGCGTGCATAAGTAAGAAGTTTTGATTATCTTCTTCAAGACCGAGCTTATTTACAACTCGGGCAGACATCGGGAAAGCCGAAATACCGGCAGCACCTATCATAGGATTGATTTTGTTCTTTGTAAAGAGGTTCATAATCTTGGCAATCATAACGCCGCCGAATGTATCAAATATAAACGCTACAAGGCCGAGTCCCATAATGAGAAGGGTTTCAAGCTGTAAGAATTCGTTTGCAGTCATTCGTGATGCTATTGTGATACCTAAGAATATGGTTATAAGGTTCGCGAGCACCTTTTGTGCGGTCTCAGATAAAGAATCAAGAACACCACATTCTCTAATAAGGTTACCGAACATTAAGAAACCTATAAGAGCAACAGCGTCAGGAGCTACTAATCCAATTACAATTGTAACAACAATGGGGAAGAGGATTTTAGTAAGCTTTGATACCTTTTTGCCTGTATAGTTCATTCTGATAAGACGCTCTTTTTTGGTGGTGCAAAGCTTGATTATAGGCGGCTGTACCATCGGAACAAGCGCCATATAAGAGTAAGCTGCAACCATTATAGCGGCAGTATAATTTGATTTTAATGTGTTAGCTACGAAAATCGAGGTAGGACCGTCAGCCGCGCCTATAATAGCAACAGATGCCGCATCGTGAAGCTCGAAGCCAAAAAGGGAAGCTAAACACATAGTAAAGAAGATACCAAACTGTGCAGCCGCACCGAAAATCATAAGCTTAGGATTTGTAAGCAATGGCTCAAAGTCAATCATTGCGCCGATACCGATAAACAAAATTAACGGGAATAACTCATGACTGTCAATACCAATTTTGAAAAGGTGGTCGATAACCGCTTTAGCACCTGAATTGGGAAGGTTTATAAGTATAGCACCGAATCCCATAGGTAAAAGCAAAGAAGGCTCCATTTTCTTCTTAATAGCAAGATAAATGAGCACGGCGCCGATAATCCACATAACCACTTCGCGCCAACCGATAGTAAGTAAATTTTGATACAGAACTTCCAATTTAATACCTCCAAAAAAAATATTGTTTTTGAACATATCTATTTTATCACAATTTTCCAAAAAGTAAAGTAAATAAAAAGAAAAAGCGGTCTTAAATTTCAAAAAATTTAAGACCGCTAAAAAATTTTAATGTAATTTTACATCAATCCAAAGATTTTCGTAAATTAATCTCGTTTTCGAATCCATATCGTGATAGTACTGAACTTTAGGCATATCAGCTTCATCAGGATAAAGAATTTTATTTTGATAATAGTAATAATCGGGATTTTGTACTACCGCTGTATGAGGACTTGCATATCCTATATATTCTGCGTTTGCGAGAGCTATATCGGGTTCTAACAAAAAGTCAATATAAAGCATTGCCGCCTCATAATTTTTAGAGGTTGAGGGAATACAGATGGAGTCTACAAAGATATTTGTACCCTCTTTTGGATAGAAAAAGTCCAAATCCTCGTTGTTTTCCTGCATTGTAAGAAAATCGCCTGCATAATAAGGACCGATAGCAGCTTCTCCAGTCTCCATTTTTCCGTAAATTTCGTCCATTACATAAGATTGAAGATATTTCTTTTGCTTTTTGAGTAGCTCTGCCGCGGCTTCCCATTCTGCCTTTTTGATAGTGTTAAGGTCAATGCCGAGAATAAACTGAGCCGTCATAAAAGCATCTCTCGGATTGCTGAAATTAAGGGACATATCTTTATATTTCTTGTCCCAAAGAGCTTTCCAAGAATGCTCAGGCTCTCCGATAAGACGACGGTTATAGATAACACCAACCATTCCTACATTGTAGGGGACAGAGTATTCGTTATTGGGGTCAAAATAAAGATTTTTATATGCTTCATCAATGTAATGATAGTTTTTAAGGGAGGATACATCGATTTTTCTTAGCATATTTTCGTTTTTGAGACGCTCAATCATATAATCAGAAGGAATTACAATGTCGAATGTAACGCCGCCGCTTTTAAGCTGAGAATACATAACCTCGTTACTGTCAAAGGTTGTATAATTTACCTTTATGCCCGTAATACGCTCAAATTCGAGGTTTGTATCAATGCAGTCGTCTGAGCCTTCGGAAATATATTCACCCCAATTATAAACATTAAGCACAGTACCCTCAAGACCGCTGTAGTCGCCTTCAAGCTCAAGCTCTGCATATTCGTAACCGCAACCCGAAAGACTGATACATAGGGCTAAAATTAAAAGTAATGATAATATCCTTTTCATATCAGCCCCTCCTTTTTTCTGCTTTGGTTTGTAAAGCGTTATAAAGCACTAACAGTAGGAAAACAGATGCAAAAATAAGGGTTGAAAGTGCGTAGGTGTCAGGGGTTACCGTCTTTTTGGTCATATTGTAAATTACAATAGGTAGTGTCTGATAATGACCGCAGGTAAAATAGCTTATTACAAAGTCATCAAGGGAAAGAGTGAAAGCCATTATCATGCCCGTTGCGATACCCGTTGAAATTGAGGGTAAAACAACCTTGAAAAACGCCTGAATAGGTGTACAGCCAAGGTCAAGAGCGGCTTCGGGTAAATGCGAATCGGTTTGCTTTAATTTCGGTAAAACCGAAAGTATTACATAGGGAAGATTAAAGGTTATATGGGCTATAAGAACTGTAAAAAATCCGAGGGATTCGTGAAGACCTATAAGCTTTCCTATAAATACAAACAAAAGCATAAGCGAAATACCTGTAACTATATCGGCATTCATCATCGGAATGTTTGTTACAGTCATAACCGCTTTTTTAACAATACGGTTTTTAAGAGCTTCTATACCTACTGCAGCAGCGGTACCTAAAACTGTTGAAATAATCGCAGATAAAACCGCAATTATCAGGGTGTGCTTTAATGCATTAAGCATAGTTGCATCAAAAAGCAGACTTTTATACCAATCTAAAGAAAAGCCTTCAAAAACCCAAACGCTTTCTGCAGAGTTAAAGGAAAATAGCACCATAACTGCCACAGGAGCATATAGGAAGAAAAGAATTAAGCAAACATAAAGCTTAGATAACCATTTCATATTACAACTCCTCCTTCCTCACTGTCGGAGAAGCGGTTCATAACGGCAAGACTTATAAGAATAAGCACCATAAGAAGCAAAGACAGGGTAGATGCTATGTTGTAGAAATCGGGACCTGCATTGAATAGGTATTCAATAGCATCACCGATAAGTAGTGTTTTGTTACCACCTAATTTTTGGGAGATATAGAAGGTGCTGACCGAGGGTACAAATACCATAGTAATTCCCGAAATTACCCCCGGCATAGAAAGGGGAAGGATAACTCTTTTAAGACGGGTAAAACTGTTAGCACCAAGGTCAGAGGAAGCCTCAAGTAAAGAATTATCGATTTTAGACATAACCGAATATATCGGCAAAATCATATAAGGAATAAAATCGTAAACCATACCGAGTATAACAGCACCGGGTGTATTAATGAGCTTTACAGGTCCTATACCGAGCTTTGAAAGAAAGGTATTAATAATACCTGTATTTGCAAGAATAGTTATCCAAGAATATGTTCTTATAAGGAAGTTCATCCACATAGGAAGCATAACTATCAGCATAATCATTCGCTGAGAGCTTACCTTCATTTTGGTCATAAAATATGCCATAGGGTAGGCAAGTAAAAGGGTAATAACGGTTGCAATTATTGCATAGAGGATAGAAAGAGCAAATGCCTTTTTGTATTTGCCGATACCTGCAATATTAGCAAGGGTAAACACACCGTTTGTATCGGTAAGGGCATAGTAAACCATTATTACTAAGGGGACAATTATGAAAATTGCCGACCATACAATGTAAGGAGAGGCAACAAGCTTATTACCAAAGGATTTAGTCTTCATAATTATTCCTCCTCGATTATATCGGAGAGGTGGTCCATTTCCTCACTGTAACTGCTATAGTCACCGTAAAGACCCGAATATTCGGATTTTTTCATAATATGGATTGCATCGGGCTCAATAAACAAGCCTACCTTGTCGCCAACAAAACGCTCGTCGGTAGTTTGTATCATCCATTTAAATCCGCCTATATCAACTATGATTTCATAGTGAACACCAAGGAAAGAAACAGAGGTAACAACACCCTTTAACATACCCGATTTAACATCAACAATGTCAACATCCTCAGGTCTAACTACTACATCAACGGCTTCGTTTTCTTCAAATCCTTTATCAAGACATTCAAATTTATGTCCCGAAAACTCTACAAGACAGTCTTTAAGCATAACACCGTCAACTATATTTGATTCACCGATAAAATCGGCTACCAAGGCATTTTGCGGCTCGTTATAGATATCCTGAGGAGTGCCTATCTGCTGAATACGGCCGTTATCCATAACAACAACACGGTCAGACATAGTAAGAGCTTCTTCCTGATCGTGTGTTACGAAAACAAAGGTTATCGAAAGCTGCTGCTGAATGCGTTTGAGTTCCTTTTGCATATCCTTGCGGAGCTTTAAATCAAGGGCAGCAAGCGGCTCGTCAAGAAGTAATACCTTAGGATGATTTGCAATAGCACGAGCGATTGCAACACGCTG
>CAYXID010000035.1:0-15322 GCA_964465535.1 uncultured Ruminococcus sp. | reverse complement strand
AATTAAGGCTTGCATTAAGATTTTTGGCAAAGATATCCCACAGGTTGCAGTATTTGATACTTCCTTCCATCAGACTATGGAGCCGAAAGCTTATATTTATCCTATTCCTTACGAGTATTTTGAAAAATACGGTGTTCGCAGATATGGTGCTCACGGAACATCTCATAAATATGTATGTGAGCGTTTGACTGCTCTTATTAACAGGCCCGAAAAGGCATTGAAGTTAATTACTTGTCATCTTGGTAACGGTTGCTCTATTACCGCTATTAATGACGGTAAATGTGTTGATACATCAATGGGATTTACTCCTCTTGACGGTTTTATGATGGGTACCCGTACAGGTACATTAGACCCCTCTATTCTTACCTATATCGCAGAAAAAGAAAACCTTGGTTTTGATGAAATCAATAAGATTTTAAATAAAAAATCAGGTGTACTCGGTGTTTCGGGCATTTCAAGTGATAACCGTGATGTTATCGAGGCAGGAAACAACGGTAATGAGCGTGCTAAGCTTGCAGTTGATATGCAGCGTTATCAGATTATTAAGTTTATTGGTTCTTATGTTGCTGCAATGAATGGCGTTGACGCAATTGCATTTACAGGCGGTATCGGTGAAAACGATAAGGCGCTTCGCGAGGCGGTATGCGAAAACTTAGGCTATCTTGGAGTTAATATCGACCCTGAGAAAAATTCTCAGCGCGGTAAAGAAATTAAAATTTCAACTGATGACAGCAAGGTAGATATTTATGTAATTCCAACTAATGAGGAGCTTGCAATTGCAAGGGATACATTCAAAATAGTTTCTAAGTAATATTAAAAATTTAAACAGATACAATCTTCGAAAGAGGGTTGTATCTGTTTTTTTATGTTGATAAATAGCGACTATAATTGTCGTATGCATCAATATATTGTAGAATAACAAAAAATGTAATTTATTTCTAAAATATGCTTGATTTTTCTAGATTTATATGGTAAAATATGGAATAGAAAAACAAAAGGAGAGATTTTTATGGATAAAAAGTTAAAAATTGTAATTGCTGACGATACAACAGAACTCGGTCTAAACTGTGCAAAAGCGCTTAAAAGCTATGGTATGGATGTATCACTTTGTGAAAAGGATGGTCTTATGTTGTTAGAGAGGACAAGAAGTGTAAAACCCGATGTGGTAGTTGCAGATGTATTTATGCCTAATCTTGATATTTTAGGAGTACTTAACAATCTAAAAAATATGAACGAAAAGGAAAGACCTATGGTTATGGCTATGTCAAGCTTTGATAACCAAAGGCTTGAAAAGGAAACTTTGGATGCAGGAGCTAGTTATTATTTTTTAAAGCCATTTGATATAAATACAATGGCTGAGCGAATTATTCAGCTTTCAGGTTGGAGAAACGAAATTTCTCCTGTTGTAATTAAGGATAATGTTGTAACAGACCCTGAGCTTGAGCTAATGGTTACTGAAATTATACATCAGATAGGTGTACCTGCTCACATAAAAGGATATCATTACTTAAGAGAAGCAATTATTCTTTCTATTAAAAACAGCGAAATTATAAATTCCGTAACAAAACTTTTATATCCTACTGTTGCTAAAAAGCACGCTACTACATCTTCAAGGGTTGAACGCGCTATTCGTCACGCCATTGAGGTTGCTTGGGATAGAGGAGATATTGATGTTCTGAATTCCTACTTCGGTTACACTATTCAAAATGATAGAGGCAAACCTACAAACAGTGAATTTATTGCAATGATTAGTGATAAATTAAGACTAAAACTTAAAATGGTATAAAGAAAGACACCGCATTTTTTGCGGTGTCTTTTTTAATCAAAAATACTGTTTCCTAATGCATCAATACCAACTATTAAAGGAAAATTATCAAATATGAGTTCCTTTACGGACTCGGGTCCTAAATCATCAAAGGCAATAACTTTAGCCGATTTTATCGAAATTGCAGATAAAGCACCTGCTCCTCCGATAGCACATAAATAAAGAGCTTTATTTCGCTTTATAGCTTCAATAACTTCTTTTGAACGACCGCCTTTGCCTATTGTTGCGGTAACGCCTAAATCATATAGCCTAGGAGTATAAGGGTCCATACGGGAGGAGGTGGTAGGACCGCAACTGCCTATCGGAAGATTGCTTGGAGTTGGGGTAGGACCTGCATAATAAATAACAGAATTTTCAAGCACATAGGGAAGAGAATTGTTATTTTTCAGCAATTCAAAAATTCGCTTGTGTGCGGCATCACGAGATGTGTAGACCTTTCCGCTAAGATAGACCTTATCACCAAATTTTAAGTATTCTGCCGCTTCTTTAAGTTCGTCGGTAGAGAGATAATATTCTTTCATAATATCATTATGCGTCCTCACCGGTTTCTAGCTTTGACTTTGCAAGCAGAAAGGTGGAATTCAGTCTTTCAATTGCATTCGAAAATAGCTTCATACAAGCATCAAAATCGGTTTTAACGTTACCGAAAGAGGTGTTCATTTCCTCGATATCAGCTACATTTTCAATGATTTCTTGATTTATTGTCTCTTTATCAATTATCGCTTGCTCAACAATTTCTTTAGCAGTAGACTGAGCAGAAATATATAGCTTTCCAATATCCTCGGAGAGCTGTTCGACTTCTGCATATTTTTGTATGTATTCGCCCTGTATATTCTGCAAACGCTCATTTTCTTGTTTTACTGCTAAAATATCATTATTAAGGTTTTCAATTTGAAGTTCAAGGTCCTTAATCTTTTGCTGTAAGTCAATATTTTTCTCGGCGTTTTGTTTGTTTGAGTTCTCGATATATTCGATTACATCAGACTTTTTGAAACCGAAAAGACTGCTTTTAAATCCTTTGGACATAAATTATTTCTCCTCCAAATTTACACTTAAACTAAAATCTATGTTATTATATCATTTTTGACAAATAAAGTCAAATACTATGAATATCTTATGATAAGTTTCGCTTATATTTGACATTGTATTTAAAATAATATATAATATTTTAGTTAAATTTTGTTAAGGAAGTATGTCTTGTGATTACTAAAAGAGAAAATTTAAGAAATATTGCGATTATTGCTCATGTTGACCACGGCAAAACCACACTCGTTGACCAACTTTTAAAACAGAGCGGAACCTTCCGTACTAATGAAAATGTTAACGAGCGTGTTATGGACTCTAACGATTTAGAGCGAGAGAGAGGAATAACAATTCTCTCTAAAAACACGAGCGTAATCTATAATGACATTAAGATAAATATTGTTGATACTCCCGGACATGCTGATTTCGGCGGTGAGGTTGAGAGAATTCTTCAGATGGTAGACGGCGTTTTGCTTCTTGTTGACGCTTTCGAAGGTTGTATGCCTCAAACCCGTTTTGTTTTAAAGAAAGCACTTGCTCTCGGCAAAAGGGCAGTAGTTGTTGTAAATAAGATTGATAGACCGATGGCTAGACCTCACGAGGTTGTTGACGAAGTGCTTGATTTGTTCATCGAGCTTGGTGCTGATGATGACCAAATAGAATTCCCTGTTATTTTTGCATCGGGCAGAGACGGATATGCTACCTATTCTCCCGATATTAAGGGCGAGAATATGAAGCCCTTGTTTGATGCGATAGTAAAGGAAATTGAAGCTCCCACAGGCGAAGAAGAGGGCGCTACACAAATTTTATTTACTAATATCGAATATGATGATTACCTTGGAAGAATAGGTGTTGGCAGAGTTGAAAGAGGCGTTGTAAAATCAGGTCAGACCTTAGCTCTTTGCCATAAAGACGGCACTTCAAGTAATGTAAAAATCGCAAAACTCTTTATGTATAGCGGTCTTAAAAGGGTAGAGGTTGAAGAGGCAAAATACGGTGATATTATACAGGTTGCGGGATTTTCTGAGCTTGAGATTGGTGAAACAGCCTGTGATGTAAATAATATCGAGCCGTTGCCATTTATTAAAATAGACGAGCCCACTCTTTCAATGAATTTTATGGTTAACAATTCTCCCTTTGCAGGCAAAGACGGAAAGTATGTAACCTCAAGAAATTTACGCGACAGACTCTTTAAAGAAGTTATGACAAATGTCAGCCTTCGTGTAGAGGAAACTGACAGTGCAGATACATTTAAGGTTTCGGGTAGAGGTGAGCTTCACCTTTCAATATTAATTGAAACAATGCGCCGTCAGGGGTATGAATTTCAGGTATCTCCGCCTAGCGTTATCTATAAAAAGGATGCGGACGGCAACCTTTTAGAGCCTATCGAACTTCTTATGATCGAAGTTCCCGAAGAATATGTAGGCTCTGTTATGGAACGACTAGGAACAAGGAAAGCAGAAATCAAAAATATGGGTACCCGTGAGGGCGGAACTTCACATCTTGAATTTTTAATTCCCGCTAGAGGACTTTTAGGTTACCGTTCACAGTTTATGACCGATACAAACGGAAACGGCATTATGAATCACGTTTTTGACAGTTATCAGGAATATAAGGGTGATATTGATAACCGTTCATCAGGCTCGATTATAGCTCACGAAACAGGCGAATCTACGGGATACGGTCTGTTTAATACACAGAGCAGAGGCAGACTTTTTATCGGTCCCGGAACACCTGTTTATGAAGGAATGATTATCGGCGAAAATCCTAAAAATGAGGATATAGTTTGTAATGTCTGCAAGAAAAAGCAGATGACAAACACACGAGCTTCGGGCTCTGATGATGCTTTAAGACTTGTACCGCACTCGGTACTGAGCCTTGAACAGTCATTAGAATTTATAAAAGACGACGAGCTTGTAGAGATTACTCCTAATAACATAAGGCTCAGAAAACGAATACTCGACAAAGAACAAAGAATGAAATATGAGGCAAAGCATCGTTCATGAAATATATAATTCTTGATTTAGAATGGGACAGCGCCTACCATAAAAAGCATAAGCGATTTATCAATCAAATTTTGCAGATAGGTGCTGTTAAACTCGACTCCAACTTCGATATATTAGACTCTTTTGAAGTAAATATCAAATCTTCCTTTTCTAAAAAAGTCAGTAACAGATTTGCAATTCTTACAGGTATTACAACAGAAATTATGCAAGACGGAATTTCCTTTGAAGAAGCTGTAAACAGGTATAATGATTGGGTAGGAACCGATACTGTTACTATGACCTGGAGTAATTCCGATTTGTTTACAATACTTGAAAATGAAGAGTTTTTATTAGGCGGAAAACGCAGTTTAAAAATCGAAAAATATCTTGACCTTCAGAAGTTTATCCAAGGCGAAATGAGGCTTCAGGGTAATGATTTAAAAAATCAGATTTCTCTAAGCAGCGCTGCAGAAATTCTTGGTATTTCTCTTGAAAATTTTGATTTGCATACTGCAAAGGATGATAGTCTTCTTGCTACTGCAATGCTTAAAAAATGCTATAACAAGGAAAGATTTGAGGAGCTCGTACAGGATACACAGGATGGAGTTTTTTATCGAAGACTTACCTTTAAACCCTATTCGATAACCGATATCAATGATAAATGTATAGATAAAAAAGTCCTTAAATTTGCTTGTGAAAACTGCAAAACTACCGCTTACCGATTAACTGAATGGAAGTATAGAAATCGTTGGTTTTCGGCAAAATTTGTCTGCAAAAAATGCAGAAAAGAATTTACAGGCAGAGTAATGGTTAAAAAGACCTTTGATTCTGTTATAATTCGTAAAAAAATACTTAAACCCGAGCTTGAAACGGAGAAAAAAGCTAATGCTGTGCAGTCTGTGCCCGAGAAGCTGTAACTCAATTAGAACCGATATTGAAAACTTAAACGGATATTGCAAAATGCCTTTGTTACCAAAAGTAGCAAGGGCTGATTTGCATTTTTGGGAAGAGCCCTGTATCAGCGGTACTAAAGGCTCAGGAACGGTTTTCTTTAGCGGTTGCACACTTTCTTGTGTTTACTGTCAAAATTATGAACTCAGCCATAATGCGTTCGGCAAAATTATATCCTATGAGCGTCTAGCTCAAATTTTTAAAGAACTTGAAGAAAAGGGCGCTCACAATATAAATCTTGTAAATCCTACACACTATGTTTTTGCAATAAAAAAGGCACTCGAGATTTACAAACCAAATATACCGATTGTTTATAATTCGGGTGGTTTTGAAAGGGTTGAAACCTTAAAGGCACTTGAGGGTTATATCGATATTTATCTAATGGATTTTAAGTATTTTTCAAATGAAAAAGCACTTGAATATTCTAATGCATATAATTATCCCGAAATTGCCAAAAAAGCACTTCTTGAATGTTATAGACAAAAGAAGAATTCTATACTCGAAGACGGAATTATGAAAAGCGGACTGATTATCAGACATTTAATTTTACCTAAAGCTACCAATGATGCTATATCGGTGTTTAAATGGCATTTAGAAAACACCCCTAACGCCTTTTTTAGTATGATGAGTCAGTATCTGCCTTACGGAAGCGCAGAGAATTTTGCCGATATTAACAGAAGAATTACTAGAAGAGAGCATGAAAAGGTTTTATCGTATATTCTAGAGTCTAAAAAAGACAATGTTTTTCTTCAGGAAATGGCTAGCAGCAGCGAGAAATACATACCGAATTTCGATTTAAGCGGCATATAATAGCATTTTTTGCACTTTTTGGGTTATATTTCTTGAAAAAAAGTTTTCTATGGTGTATAATGTATCTGTATATTTATATTTATATAATAAGTGGGGGTTTGTATGACTAGAAAAGAGGCTCGCGAAGAAGCTTTTATTCTCATTTTTGAAAAGATTTTTAATGACGCAGAACCTGCAGAAATTCTTGAAATCGCAGCCGAGGTTAGAGACCTTGTGCCTGACGATTATATTAATCAGGTATTTCTAGGCGTTTATGATAAAAAAGAAGAGCTTGACGCTCTTATTGAAGAAAAGGCTATCGGTTGGAAAATAGGAAGAATTTCAAAAACCTCTTTAGCTATTTTAAGACTTGCCATTTTCGAGATTAAGTATATAGATTCCATACCCGAATCCGTGTCCATAAATGAAGCGGTTGAGCTTTGCAAAAAGTACGCTACTAAGGACGATGCTTCGTTTGTAAACGGTATTTTAGCCTCTGTTGTGAAGGCGTAAATATGAGCAACACAGCTATTACTGTAAAGCAACTTAATTTTTATGTTAAGTCTTTGCTTGAAGGCGATGTTAAACTTGCTAACATTTGTGTAACAGGTGAAATATCGAACTTTAAAAATCATTATTCAAGCGGTCATTGGTATTTTACACTTAAAGACTCCGATGCCGCTATTCGCTGCGTTATGTTCAGAGGCTCGGCTTTAAAGGTGAAGTTTGAGCCAAAGGACGGTATGAGGGTAATACTGAGAGGCAGAGTTTCTCTATACGAAAAAGACGGACAGTATCAGTTCTATGCTGAAAGTATGACTGTTGACGGTCTCGGCGATATAGCGGTACTGTTTGAACAAATTAAGGAAAAACTTGCAAATGAAGGACTTTTTGATTTAGAGTCCAAGCGTCCTTTACCTGCCTTTCCGTCACGCATAGCGGTTATTACTTCTGCTACGGGCGCCGCTGTTCAGGATATACTGAATATCCTAAACAGAAGAAATCCTTTATGTGAAGTGGTGCTTTGTCCTGTATCGGTGCAAGGGGAGCTTGCAGTACCCGAAATGCTCAGTGCGTTAGATGATGTCTACTCGCTTTCCAATGTCGATTTAATCATAATCGGTAGAGGTGGCGGCTCAATTGAAGATTTGTGGGCGTTTAATGACGAAAAACTAGCCCGTAAGATTTATGAATCGCCGATTCCCGTAATTTCAGCAGTAGGTCACGAAACCGATTTTACAATATGTGATTTCGTTGCTGATTTGCGTGCGCCTACACCCTCAGCCGCGGCAGAAATTGCGGTTAGGGATTTCAGTGAACTTTCAGGGGCCATTAAAAGCTCAAAAGAAATGCTTAAAAAGGCTCTCATTAGTAGATATAACCTCGAAAGAGAACGCCTTGACAGTCTTTTAAGTTCCCGTGTATTTTTATCACCCGATATATTATTTAGAGAAAAAATTATTACTCTTGACAGATACACCGAAAAGCTAAAGCTTCTAACCGAAAAAGCTTTAGGCGAAAAGCGGTTACAGTTTGAAAAATGTGTGGCAAGCCTTGACGCTATGAGTCCTCTAAAAATTATGGCAAGAGGATATTCGGTTGTGCAAAATAAAAATAAAACCGTAACCTCTGTAAAAAATCTTTCAGCCAATGATGAAGTTGACCTCATTTTTACAGACGGAAAAGCAAAAGCAAAAATTATCTAATTCAACTCTTTATGGAGGAAAAATATGGCATCTAGTAAAATAAGTTTTGAAGAATCCCTTGATAAGCTTTCAAAGATTATTGAAAAACTTGAAAACGGGGAGTGTTCCCTTGAAGAATCAATCAAACTCTTTGAAGAGGGAATTAAACTCTCTGACGATTGCTCTAAAACCCTTGAAAACGCAAAACAGAAGATCATCAGTCTAACCGATGCTAAAAAGGAGGCAGATCTTGATGATTGATAGCCTTTTAATGAATTTTCAGGCAAAAATGGACGCTCGACTTGATATTTTACTAACAGAATCAGGTCAGCTATATGACAGTGTTTTATCTGCCGCCCGTTACAGTATAATTGACGGAGGAAAGCGAATTCGTCCTTTTATACTTACAGAGTTCTATAAAATCTGCGGCGGCGATGATGATTGCGCTATGAATTTTGCCGCTGCTATTGAAATGATACACACCTATTCGCTTATACACGACGACCTTCCATGTATGGATAATGACGATTTCAGACGAGGAAAGCCCTCTTCACATAAGCAGTTTGGCGAGGCTATGGCGCTGCTTGCAGGGGACGCTCTTTTAACCGAGGCTTTTAATGTCGCTTCAAAAACAATCGGTATTCCGGCAGACAGAATTGTAAAGGCTTTAAATATTCTTGCTGAAAATGCGGGTGTATCGGGAATGATTGGCGGTCAGGTAATTGACCTTCAGGGTGAAAAGACAGGACTTACCGCTGATGACAGACTTTTAATGTACAAACTGAAAACCGGCGCGCTTATAAAAGCTTCAGCACAAATAGGCGCAGTACTTGCCGGCGCCGATACCGAGCTTGAGTTAGCGGCTGCAGAGTACGGCGAAAGCCTTGGAATTGCCTTTCAGCTTGTTGACGATATTCTTGATTACGAGGGCGACTTTGAAGCCCTTGGAAAGCCTACAGGCAGTGACGAAAAGAACGGCAAAGTAACCTTTGTAAAGCTCTTAGGCGTAGAAAACTGCAAACTTTTAGCGGCAGAGCATACAAAGAAAGCTCTTGCTTCAATAGATAAATTACAGGGTGATACAACCAATATCAAAGAACTCACAGAATACCTCTTAGAAAGAAAAAATTAAGGGATGTTTGAATTTGGAATATAATTTTTTACAAAAAATTGAATCTCCTGAAGATGTTAAAAAATTATCTTACGAAGAGATTGATAAATTATGCAATGAAATGCGGCATTGCATAATTGATACTGTTTCTAAAAACGGCGGTCATTTGGCTTCTAACCTAGGAGCAGTTGAGCTTACAGTTGCGCTACACCGAGTTTTCTCGTCACCTGACGATGCTATTATCTTTGATGTAGGTCATCAGTCGTATCCTCATAAGCTATTAACCGGCCGTTTTGACAGATTTAACACTCTTCGCACCAAAGACGGTATTTCCGGCTTTATGAGGCCGAATGAAAGCCCTCACGATTACATTACTACAGGCCACAGCAGTAACTCTATATCTGCGGCTTACGGTATATATAAGGCTAAAAAACTTTTAGGAGAAAAGGGCACAGCGGTAGCTGTAATCGGTGACGGTGCTCTAACGGGGGGACTTGCCTATGAAGCACTTAACAACGCAGGTAATACAAAGGGAAATTTCATTGTTATTTTAAACGATAATAAGATGTCTATATCTCAGAATGTAGGCTCGCTTGCAAGAGGTCTTACCAAACTTCGAAATCAGCCCAAATACCGCGATTTTAAATTTAAAGTAGGCAAACTTTTATCAAAACTTGGTGTTTTTGGTCTAAAAACCTATAGATTGATTTCTAAAATTAAAGATTTTCTTAAATCGGTTGTTTATAGAAATAACATTTTTTCTTCTATGGGCTTTAACTATTTAGGTCCTGTTAATGGCCATGATGTTAAGGCTATGGAATCATTGTTTTCTTCGGCTATAATGAATGACAAGCCTACACTTATTCACGTTCTTACAACTAAAGGTAAAGGCTATCCGTATGCCGAAAACAGCCCTAAAAACTATCACGGTGTATCACCATTTGATATTGAGGCAGGTGCATCACAAAGCGGAAACCTTTCTTATTCAGATATTGCAGGTAAAACTCTCTGTGATTTAGCCGATGCAAACGAAAAAATATGCGCAATTACTGCCGCTATGACTGTAGGTACAGGTCTATCGGACTTTGCAATAGAACATAAGGACAGATTCTTTGATGTAGGTATTGCAGAGCAGCATGCAACTGCCTTTGCCGCGGGAATGGCTCGCGGAGGAATGTTACCCTTCTTTGTAGTGTATTCTACATTTTTACAAAGGGCTTATGACCAGATAATTCACGATGCCGCAATTCAGAACCTGCCGATTAAAATCTTAATTGATAGAGCAGGAATTGTCGGGGAAGACGGAGAAACCCATCAGGGTATATTTGATGTTGCTTTTCTCTCTTCAATACCGAATGTCAACATATATTCGCCGTCGTCCTTTGATGAGCTTGAACGGGCAATCAGAAAAACGGCATTTAATAGCGAGCTTGCGGCTATCCGTTACCCCAGAGGCCTTCAAAATGACAATTATCAAGGTAACACCGACGGTAATTTTACCTTTGTTAAAACAGGTTCTAAGAAGTTACTAGTAACCTACGGCAGACTTTTTTCTAATGCAATTGAAGCACAGAAAACTGCAGAGTTTGATATATTAAAGCTTAATAAAATTTATCCTTTATCAAACGAAATGTTAAAGGACCTACTTTCTTATGAAAAGATTTGCTTTTTTGAGGAAGTTGTTTTAAGTGGCTCGGTTTCAGAGCATTTAGGCTCTATGCTGATGGATTCAGGATATAAAGGCACTTACGAGAAATATACTATAAATGATGAGTTTGTACCTTCAAATTCTGTTTCTGCAGCACTAAAAGAATATAAGCTTGATAGCGATTCTATGATTGAAATTATGACATAAGGGGAACGTATGGCAGATAAATTAAGACTTGATACTGCGGTTTTTGAGATGGGTTATGCCGAAAGCAGAGAAAAAGCAAAAGCCATGATAATGGCAGGAATTGTTTATGTAAACAATCAAAAATCGGATAAACCCGGTACTACACTAAAACCCGACGATATTGTAGAGGTCAGAGGTGCTACACTTAAATATGTCAGCCGCGGCGGATTAAAGCTTGAAAAGGCAATTTCGGCTTTTTCAATAGACCTTACCGATATGGTCTGCGCTGATATCGGGGCTTCTACCGGTGGATTTACTGACTGTATGCTTCAAAACGGCGCTGTTAAGGTTTATTCGATTGATGTAGGATACGGTCAGCTTGCTTGGAAATTAAGAAGCGATGATAGGGTAGTGAACCTAGAACGCACCAACTTCCGTTATGTTACAAAAGAGCAAATACCCGAGGCTTTGGATTTCGCTTCGGTTGATGTTTCCTTTATATCGCTTTCTCATATTCTTCCCGTACTCAGCACACTTTTAAAGGATAATGCAAATGCTGTTTGTCTTATAAAACCGCAATTTGAGGCAGGTAAAGAAAAAGTAGGCAAAAAGGGTGTTGTAAGAGATAAATCGGTTCACATTGAGGTAATTGAAAAAATAGTAAACATAGCGCTCGAAAACGGTTTTTCGGTCTTAGGATTAAACTTTTCACCCATTAAAGGCCCTGAAGGTAATATCGAATACCTTTGTTATTTAGAAAAAAGTGAAAACCCTGAGATTTTAACCTCGGTTTTAGCCGAAGATATTGTTGAGGCATCTTATTTAAAGTTAAAGGAGTAATTTATGGTTGTTGCAGTTTTGCCAAACCTCGATAAGAGGGGTGCGGCGGATATGGTTGAAAAAATCGGTGCATTTTTAAAACAAGAGGGAATAACTGCTTATTTACCGGACAGTATATGTTGTCCGGATTATCTGCATGCGCCCGATTCTGAAATCTATTCTTTAGCAGATGTTATTATCACAGTCGGCGGAGACGGTACAATTATCCGATATGCAAAGCGTGCAGCATTAGATAATAAGCCTATTTTAGGTATAAATGCCGGTAGAATGGGCTATCTAGCCAATATTGAGCAAAACGAATATAAACTCCTGTCTAAACTAAAAACCGGTGAATACCATATCGAAAAACGAATGATGCTCGATGTTAGAGTGTGCGAAAACGGAAAAACTATCGGTCAATATAATGCACTTAACGAAATAGTTGTAACAAGCGGATTTATGTCAAGAATAATTGATATTGCGGCTGTAGTTGAAGGTGATAGCATTAATTACCGTGCTGACGGTTTAATTGTGTCAACGCCTACAGGCTCTACCGCATATTCAATGTCGGCAGGAGGCCCCATAATTGACCCGACTACCGAAAATATTTGTATAACCCCCATTTGCTCCCACTCACTTTCTGCAAAACCAATTTTATTATCATCAGAGCGTACAATCAAATTAAAGGCATATTCTAAAAAGAAAACCGAAATTTTCTTATCTGTTGACGGCAGAAAGGCCGCTAACGTTAAACCCTATACCGAAATATTTGTTACTAAATCGGATAAATCCGTTCAACTTATAAATTTGAATAATAAATCCTTCTATAAAACCCTTTCTGCAAAATTTTCTGATGTGAGGAGTGGCTGATTTTGAAAAATAAAAGACAACAAAGAATTTTAGAACTGATATCAGATAATATCATTTTAACACAGGAAGAACTACAAAATGCCCTTATAGCAGATGGTTTTAAAATAACTCAGTCTACCGTTTCAAGAGATATAAAGGAACTGCGCCTTATAAAAGGTCACGATTCAAACGGAAATTACAGATATATCTGTAGAGAAGATGTTTCTGTCGCTGAACAGCCACTTAATCATTATAAAGAAATGATTTCAAAATCGGTGAGAACTCTTGACTTTGCAATGAACAATGTAGTAATCAAGTGTTATACCGGTATGGCTTCGAGCGTTTGTGTAGCTATTGATATGCTCTATAATGATAAAATGCTCGGTTCTCTTGCAGGAGACGACACGATTTTTATTGTTACAAAAAGTGAAGCAGAATCCAAAAATCTTGTGGACGAGATTAAAAATATTATGTAACGGCGGGATATTATGCTAGAATTTTTGCATATTGAAAATATTGCTGTAATAGAAAAATCCGATATTGAGTTATCAAACGGTTTGAATATTTTAACGGGAGAAACAGGGGCCGGTAAATCTATTATTATCGATTCAATCAATGCAATTTTGGGTGAACGCACCTCAAAAGATCTTATAAGAGCAGGCTGTGAAAGGGCAGAAGTTTCTGCGATTTTTTCAAATCTTAATAAATCCGCTCTCGATGTACTTTGCGAAAACGGCTTTTCTGTTGATGAGGATGGAAAACTTCTTATAAAAAGGGTTCTCTCACAGTCGGGCGGAAGTGTTAAAATTAACGGCAAACCCTCAACTGTTTCTTTGCTCAAAATTATAGGACAAGCATTAGTTAATATACACGGTCAGCACGATAATCAAAACCTTTTAGACCCGCAAAATCATATCTTGTACATTGATAAAATGGCAGAAAACGAGGAACTTCTTTCTGATTATTATGAGGAATTTAAACGCCTTAATGCTATCAGAAAAGAACTTCGTGCACTTGAGATGGACGAGGAAGAAAAGGCTCGCAAAATCGAACTTTTAAAATATCAAATTGATGAAATCGAAAGAGCAGATATAACAGTAGGCGAAGTAGCTTCACTTAAAGAAAAAATCAGTCTTGCTCACTCTAAAGAGAAAATTCTCAATACAATTAATACTATCAGTGGAATTTTTGAGGGTGGCGACGACAAAAACGGCGTTATTTCAAGCCTTGAAGAGATAAACAGACTGCTCTCTCAAATCAATATAAAAGCACTAGAGACAGACTCTCAGCATCTTTCAGATGCGCTTTTTACAATTAAAGACATTTCCCAAAATATCAGAGATTACGAAAACAATGAAGGTATTGATAACCTTGATTTAAATGCCCTCGAAGAAAGACTTGACTTGCTGCGTCGCATTATGCTAAAATACGGCGGTAGCGAAGAAAAAGTAATAGAGTATTTAGAAAACTCAAAGGCAGACCTTGAGAAAATTGCTTTTTCAGAAAAAAGAATCGATGAGCTCTCATCAGAACTTGATAATGCTACAGAGCGCCTTATTGAAAAGGCCGACAAACTCACAAAATCAAGAACCGATGCTTCAAATAAATTTGCAAAGGAAATTTGCAATGTGTTGTCCTTCCTTGATATGCCGTCGGTAAAATTTTTGGTGGATATCAAAAAGGGAAGATATACAAAAATCGGATGCGACGAGATTGAGTTTTTAATTGGAACCAATGTCGGTGAAGATATTAAACCGCTTTATAAAATAGCGTCGGGCGGAGAGCTTTCCCGAGTTATGTTGGCAATAAAGAGTGTGCTTGCTGAAAAAGATGATACACAAACCCTTATTTTCGACGAAATTGATACAGGAATAAGCGGTCACGCCGCATCAAAAGTGGGAGTACAGCTAAAAAAGGTATCAAAAAACCGACAGGTAATTTCTGTTACCCATTTAGCGCAGATTTCAGCCTTTGCGGATAATCATTTACTTATCCAAAAGCACACCGAAAACGATAGGGTATTTACAAATGTTAAATCGCTTTCTTATGACGAAAAAATCCTTGAAATTGCAAGGATTATGTCTGGAAATAAAATAACCGATAATTTATATAATTCTGCTAAAGAATTATTGGATAGGAGTCAAAACGATGAAAATTTATGATGAACTCGTAGCCCGTGGACTTATCGCGCAGGTTACAGACGAAGACGAAATCAAAGAGCTTGTAAACAACGGTAAAGCCGTTTTTTACATAGGCTTTGACCCCACTGCTGACAGTCTTCATGTAGGTCATTTTATGGCGCTTTGCCTTATGAAACGCTTACAGATGGCAGGTAATAAGCCGATTGCATTAATTGGCGGCGGTACAGGTCATATCGGTGACCCGTCAGGCAGAACTGATATGCGCTCTATGATGACCGCAGAGCAGATTCAGCATAACTGTGATTGCTTT
>CAYXID010000034.1:0-16305 GCA_964465535.1 uncultured Ruminococcus sp. | reverse complement strand
AATCTGAACGCCTGCTGCTTTTGCATGGTTTATAGCCTCAATTGTCTGTGGCTTAATACCGTCGTCTGCAGCAACAACGAGGATAGCAATATCGGTAGCCATAGCACCGCGCTGACGCATTGAGGTGAAGGCTGCGTGTCCGGGAGTATCAAGGAATGTGATATCCTGACCTTTGCAGTTTACTCTGTAAGCACCGATATGCTGTGTAATACCACCGGCTTCTGTATCTGTAACGGCAGTATTTCTGATAGCATCAAGAAGTGAAGTCTTACCGTGGTCAACGTGTCCCATAACAACAACGATAGGACTTCTTGTCTGTAAATCTTCTGCGGCATCTTCAGTAACGTCCATAATTTGCTCTTCGATTGTAACTACAACTGCACGCTCAATCTTAGCACCAAGTTCTGATACAACGATTTCTGCAGTATCATAGTCGATAACCTGATTAACAGTAGCCATCATACCAAGTTTTAATAGAACCTTGATAATTTCAGCAGCGGTCTTTTTGAGACCTGCGGCAAGCTCACCTACTGTGATTTCATCGCCAACAGTAACAGTAATTGGAGTCTTTTTGATACGCTCCAACTGCAAACGGCGCATTTTATCAGCCTCAGTCTCACGTTTAGCTCCCTGAGGACGCTTATAATCTTGAGATTTCTGCTTAATTTTCTGCTTGCGAGAATAGTTGTCACGCATAGAATTTGCGGGAGCAATAGTCTCATACTTCTCGTTATATTTATCCATGTTAACATGGGAAGACCTTGTATCTACATGGCGAATCTGAGCAGGGCCGCGATTGGGCGCCTCGCCGTGCTTTTTCTCCTTTTTAGGCGGTGCTACTAACGGTCCGTCATAAACTTCTTTTACGGGAGCCGCTTTCTCGGTCTTTTCAGGCTTTGGAGCCTTTTCTGTTTTCTCAACCTTTTCTGCCTTTTCTGTCTTTTCAGTCTTTTTCGCAGCAGGCTTCTTTTCAGCTTTTGGAGCCTCTACCTTTTCCTCTTTTGGAGCGGGCGCCTTTTCGGTCTTTTTAGGCTTTTCTTCTGTCTCTTTCTTGGGGCTTTCTTCTTTCTTTGTTTTCTTTTCTTCGGCAGCGGCAGCGGCCTTTAACTGCTCTAAAATAGCCATTTGGTCAGCTAACATTTTATTCTTATCGTCCTGACGCTTTTTAGCAGCGGCAGCTCTTGCCTCTGCACCTGTAGAAAAGTATTCTTCAAAGTTTTTAACAGTATTAGCCTTTGTAAGTTCATTAAAAACAACCGCAATTTCGTCTTCTACGAGAGAAGCACCTGATTTCTTTTCAACACCTGTAGCCGATAGCAAGAGTGCTGAAATTTCCTTAGCAGTCATATTAAAATCTTTTGCCAAATCACTTAATTTATATTTATTATTCATTAGCATTTCCTCCCATTATAGATGCATTCATAATTCCATTTGCAAACGATTCATCGTTAACCGAAACTATTCCGCATCTTTTTCCTATTGCATGTGAAATATTTTCGATATTAAGAGTGTCAACTACAAGTACCTTGACACCAATTTTATCAGAGTAAAAGGCTATTTCCTTTTGGCTTTTCGGTGAAATATCTTCTGCCGCAACAACAAGTTTTGATTTGGATTTTAAAACAGCCTCTTTTGCCGAATCCATACCGTAAGATAACTTACCTGCCTTTGCAGCAAAACCTAAAAGGGTTAATATTTTATTATTCGTCACCCGAAATCTCCTCACTCAAAGTCTGATAGATTTCTTTAGAGACATTTACTTCAAACGCTCTTTGAAGCGCGCTCGACTTCTCAGCTTTTTTCAGGCACTGACTATCCTTACAAATATACGCGCCTCTGCCATTCAGCTTTCCTGTAAAATCAAGCTTAATTTCACCGTCTGTAGTCCTGACAACCCGTACAAGCTCGGTCTTAGGTTTCATTTCCCTACAACCTACACACATACGCATAGGAATTTTTTTGTTAGCCAATTATACTCTTCCTTCCATTTAAAAAGGTTTAATTATTCACCGAAAAATCCACTTTCGGGATGTATATCTATCTTCCAACCTGTAAGCTTAGCGGCAAGTCTAACATTTTGTCCCTTATTGCCGATTGCAAGAGAAAGTTGGGATTCAGGAACACTCGCTTTGCAAACCTTAGGCTCTGTGCTCATTATTTCAACCGATACAACCCTTGCAGGAGAAAGCGCTTCTGAAACAAATGCAACGGGATCCTCACTGTATTTAACAATATCAATTTTTTCTCCGCCTAAAACATCTACTATCTTATTAACACGAATACCCTTAGGACCGATACAAGCGCCTACAGGGTCAATTTCTTCATTAGGAGAGTAAACTGCAATCTTTGTTCTGGAGCCTGCCTGACGGGCAACAGATTTAATTTCAATAGTACCATCAAATATCTCGGGTACTTCGGTTTCAAAAAGACGCTTTACAAGTCCCGGATGTGTGCGAGAAAGCATAACTCTCGGTCCTCTTTCGGTTTCCTTTACATCAACTACATAAACTTTGATGTGGTCGCCCTCACGAAGAACTTCGTCGGGCACCTGCTCAGACTTCGGTAAGGTTGCTTCATTTCCGCCGATTGTAAGTATTGCATTTTCGGTTCTAGGGTCAATACGCTCAACAACTGCGGTAAGTAACTCTTTATTGTGACGCTGGAACTCGGCTAAAATATGACCCTTCTGAGCCTCTCTTATTCCCTGACGGAAATTGTTTTTAGAGTTCTGTGCAACGAAACGACCGAAATTCTTTGGGTCAATCTTAACATCAACAAAGCCTTGAACCTCAGCTTTGGAATCAATAGCTACTGCATCTTCTTTAGAAATCTGTGTAAATGGATTTTCTACTACATCAACAACCTCTTTACGAGCAGTTACCATAAAAATTTCTTTTTCAAGGTCAATAGTGCAGGTAACGATATCCTGATTTCCAAAGTCCTTACGAGCTGCTACTATAATAGCCTCTGATACCTTTTCAACAAGAAACTCTACGGGAATACCGCGTTCTTGTTCCATCTGTCTTAAAGCCTCGAAAAACTCCTTGTTATCCTTCTTTTCTTTTGCGGTTAATTTTATCTTTGCCATTTTTTATAAATACCTCCGATTAATCGTTTATGTTAACTAAAAAAATTTACTCAAAATCACACAAGTGAACCTTTGCAACATCTGATTTTGCAAAGCTTTGCTCTGTACCGTTTATATCCATTGTTATATCACCGTTATATGCGGTTAATATACCGATAAATTCTTTTACAGAATCGACCGCCTTAAAAAGACGAACCTTGATTTTTTGACCGAGCATCTTTTCAAAATGTTCAGGTCTTATAAGCTCGCGCTCAATACCGGGTGAGCAGACCTCTAAATAATACGGGTCTTTTATCGGGTCAGCTTCATCTAGTAAGGGGTCAATCGCGTGGGAAACATTGGTGCAGTCGTCAATATTTATTCCGTCAGCCTTATCAATGAAAACCCTTAAATAATAGGATGAGCCCTCTTTTAAATAGCGAACATCCCAAAGGTCAACACCCTGTTCTTCGACAGTTTTTTTAACGAGTGCAAAAACTTTTTCGGACACAGATGCCATATTCACATTCCTCCATAATAAAAGTGAGTGGGTTTCCCCACTCACCTTTCTTACTTACTATGCAATTATTATACTACTAACATACTAAAAAGTCAAGTATTATTTAAAATACGCCCTTTACATTATCGCGACCTAAAAGGTATTCAAGCCTAGAAATTAAAGTAGCATCGTTTTTAACGCGTAGCTCTTTTGATATTTCGAATTTTTTGCCTGTATCCGTGCAGACAACGATAACAGGAATATCACCTTTAAAATCCTTTAATACTTCAGCCGCGTTTTTAAATTCTTCGGTTTCCATATTTTTAACCCGCAAGTAAAGTCCTGTTTTTACCTTAGGGGTATCTGTATATTTCTCTGCCCCCTCAGGTATACTCTCGACCTTTTCACATACAAGCTCAACTTCTTTTTCTTCACGCTCGTATATTCTGCCCCTTATAACAAGAGGTTTATTCAGTGCAAACAGTGAGCGATAATTAAGATATGTGCTTGAAAAGGCGGTGACACTGACAGCACCCGTAACATCTTCAAAAGTTAGATTTGCCATAACCGTATTGTTTTTAAGCTGACGCACCTTTATGCTACTTATTACACCCGCTACACTTACTCTGGAATTATCGGAATATTTTTTCTTTAGTATGGCGTCAACAGTAGCAAAGCCCGCTTTTTTTATAAAACCTTGATATTTTGACATTGGATGTCCCGAAAGATATAGTCCTGTAGACTCTTTTTCCATGGCAAGAAGCTCTGCCTCGGACATTTCATCCATTTCGGTGAGCTTATAATCAGGTTTTTCTTCAGCGTCACCGAAAATATCAAGCTGACCGTCACCCGAAAAGCGTTTTTCACTCTCTACAACCGACAGTACATTATCAATACTATAAAGCATTTGTCTGCGATTAGCTGACAGACCGTCTAAGGCACCGCTCTTTATAAGACCTTCAAGCGCGCGGCGGTTTAAATCTCTGCCGTAATTTCGCTTGCAAAAATCATAAATAGAGGTATAATCTCCTGAATTGTTACGCTCGGCAATAAGCTTATCTATAAGGCCTTTTCCGAGATTTTTTATAGCTTTTAAGCCAAATCTTATACCGTCTTTAACAGCGGTGAAATTATCAAAGCTTCCATTAACCGAAGGTGGCAGAATTTTAATTTCCATACGCTTACATTCTGCCGTATACTGAGCAACCTTTGCAGGCGAATCAAGTATACTTGTAAGAAGTGCCGCAAAATACTTATCGGGATAATGAGTTTTCAAATATGCCGTCTGATATGCCACCACAGAATATGCGGCGGCGTGTGACTTATTAAAGGCATAAGAACTGAATGCCGACATATCATTAAAGATTTTTTGCGCTACTTCTTCGGGCACACCTCTATTTACTGCGCCCTCGCAAAGAATATTACCATCCTTATCCTTTTCACCAAAAACAAAGGCATTTCGCTCTCTTTCCATTACATCATGCTTTTTCTTTGCCATAGCACGACGGACAATATCCGCTCTGCCAAGCGAATATCCTGCAAGCTCTCTAAAAACCTGCATTACCTGTTCCTGATAAACAATACACCCGTAGGTAACCTCTAGGATAGGCTTTAATATCGGTGTATCATAGGTAACATCCTCGGGATTATGGCGGTTATGGATATATTTAGGTATAGAATCCATAGGTCCCGGTCGATAAAGGGACAAAATCGCAATTAAATCCTCAAGAGTTTCGGGAACGAACTGCCTCAAAACACTTTTCATACCGTCTGATTCAAACTGAAATACACCATCGGTAAGCCCATCTGCCATAAGCTCGAAGGTATCTTTATCGTCAAACGGAATATTATCAACAGAAAAGTTTGGATTTTCTCGTTTTATTGACTTTTCGGTATCGGAAATTACCGTTAAGTTTCTAAGTCCCAAAAAGTCCATTTTTAAAAGACCCAACTCATCAAGGTCGGTCATAGTGTACTGAGTTACGACAGCCTCATCATTAACAGCCAAGGGTACATAATCACTAAGCGGTTTATCAGAAATTACCACACCTGCCGCGTGAGTTGAAGCGTGTCTTGGCATACCCTCAACCTTTATAGCCATATCAATAAGCTCTGTTATTTGCTTATCTGTGTTATAAAGATTCCTTAATTCTGCCGAAGCCGCAAGAGCTCTTTCAAGGGTCATACCAAGGGCCTGAGGTATCATCTTAGCAACCTTATCACATACATTATAAGGTATATCAAGGGCTCTGCCTACATCTCTTACAGCCGCCCTTGCCGCCATTGTACCAAAGGTTACAATTTGGGCTACATGGTCACTTCCGTACTTTTCGGTTACATAATCAATCACTTTCTGACGGTTAACATAGCAAAAATCTATATCAAAGTCAGGCATAGAAACCCTTTCAGGATTTAAAAAGCGTTCAAAAAGGAGATTATATTTAAGTGGGTCAACACCTGTAATTCCAATACAGTACGCCGCTAAACTTCCCGCGCCCGAGCCTCTACCGGGACCCACAGGAATTCCATTTTTCTTTGCAAAGTTTACAAAATCCCAAACAATCAAGAAGTAATCGATATATCCCATTTTATCTATTACAGATATTTCATAATTAAGCCTATCAATTACTGCTTTTTCGGGATTATCTCCGTATATTCTTTTCATACCGTCCATACAAAGAGTGGTAAAATACTTTAGATGGTCCTCACCCTTTGTATCAAAAAACGGTAGTTTAATTTTGCCAAACTCGAACTCAACATTACAACGCTCAGCAATAAGCATAGTGTTATCAAGAGCTTCGGGCAGATCGGCAAAAAGCTCTCTCATTTCATTTTCTGTTTTTAAATAAAATTCATTTGTCTTAAACTCAAAAGAATTTTCTCCGCCGACAGTATTGCCTGTTTGAACACATAAAAGTACCCTATGCATCATACTGTCGTCGTTTTCTATATAATGAACATCATTGGTCGCAACTAAAGGAATTGAAAGCTCACTAGATAACTTTTTTATAAGAGGATTAATCATTTTTTGCTCTTCAATTCCGTGGTCCTGAAGCTCTAAAAAAAAGTTATTTTCACCGAAAACCTCTTTAAACCATAAAGCGCTCGATTTTGCCTCTTCATAATTTCTGCGTACAAGCGCCTTCGGTATTTCTCCCGCAAGACAAGCAGACAGAGCAATTAAGCCCTTACTGTGTTTTTTAAGGACTTCTTTATCTACTCTCGGCTTTAAATAAAACCCTTCAGTAAAGCCTAATGACACAAGCTTAATAAGGTTTTCATAACCCTCATTGTTTTCGCAAAGCAAAACTAAGTGACTGTATTCGCTATCAAAAACCTTTTGCTTATCGGTCATTTTCCTCGGTGCTACATACACCTCGCAACCGATAATTGGCTTTATATTATGCTTTTTTGCCGCTTTATAAAAGTCGATAGCACCGTACATAACGCCGTGGTCTGTAATTGCTACGGCAGTTTGTCCGCGGTCTGCTACCGCCTTCATTAATTTATCGATACGGCAACAACCGTCCAACAAGCTATATTCGGTATGAAGATGAAGATGTGTAAAAGCCATTGCCGTACCTCCTTATTTTTTACTTTCGTTATATAAATCTATTATTCGTCTGAGCCTATGATTTAAACCTGAAACAGTAATCGGTTCACGGCTTAAAGCACATAATTCTTTTAATGATGCGTTTGGGTTTTGTAATCGAAGCTTTGCAGCACTTACAAGTTCTGTAGGCAAGCTTTCCAAAATTCCGAGATTTTCGAAATACTCGATTGCTTTTCTTTGGTTAATTGATGCCTCAACAGTTTTTGATATATTTGCGCTATCACAGTTACTAGCCCTATTAATTTTATTTTTAAGACTTTTTAAAATAGCGGTATCAAGAAGCTCAAGACTTCGGTTTGATGCACCCATAAGGGTTAAAAGGTCACCAATTATTTCGTTTTTCTTTATATAAACAACATATCCATTACCGCGTTTTGAAAGATTATTTTTAATTGAGCACTCTTCTAAAAGTCCCGAAAAAGCAACGGCTAATTCTTCAGTTTTTATAGAAAAATCAAGGCGATATTCAACCTCAGGATTACTTATAGAGCCACACGCCAAAAAAGCGCCTCTTATAAACGACGAAAAACAGCAATCTTTTAAAAGATAATCGGGGTTTATAAAGTTTTCACCGTCGTCATTACTGAGTATTGCAAGAATTTTAAGCCTGTCCGCCTCTGACAAAACAGTAGCATTATATGTTTTTTTTAAGTTTCCGCCCTCGGTAAGAGTTACATCTGCGCCAAAAACCTTATGCATAGTTTTTGAAAAAAATTCTGCCATAACGGGATTAACCGTTTGCATAGAAATCTTTTTATATGTAAAGGATTTACTAAAAAGCAAAAAGCCGTAAGCGAGTGACGGCATACAGCATCTTGAGGTTTTTAAAAGGGCGAGTTCGTTTTTAACATCACTGCAAAAAGACATCCTTTTTCTCCTATAAAAATAGAGTTTAGGCACTGTTTAAAGATAAACAGTGCCGATAATTACAAAATTTCAGAAGCGTTCTTATAAGGCAAAATATCATCTAGCGGAGGCTCGCCGACATATAAAACTTCGGGTTCTAATAAAACTCCGTCATTTTTATAAACAGTTTCCTGAACATAACGCATTAGCTTTAAAATATCAGCGGTAGACGCCGAATCGTAATTGATTATAAATCCCGCGTGAAGCTCGCTGACCATTGCGCCGCCGATTTTTTTACCCTTAAGATTGTTTTTTTCAATAAGCGCACCTGCGAAATTACCTTCGGGTCGTTTAAAGGTACTGCCTGCACTTGGAAAAGATAGCGGTTGCTTCGTTTTTCTTTTTTCAAGAAGCTCATTCATTTTATCGGTAATTTCACTTATATTTCCCTTTTTAAGCTTAAATTCAACCTGAGTTACAATAAGTACATCATTTTTAAACACGCTTGTTCTATATCCAAAATCACACAAATCAAGAGAAAACTGATTTTCAACACCGCAACAGTTAATTGCCCTTACAGTATCAATTACCTGTGACATTTCGCCGCCGTAAGCACCCGCATTCATAAACACAGCACCGCCAACAACTCCCGGTATACCGTACGCGAATTCAAGACCTGTAAGTCCGTTATCCCTAGCCTTAATACAAAGCGCACTCAAAGGCACACCCGCATCTGCAATAATCCTATCTCCGCAAACTTCAATATTATCCATATCGGCAAGGCATATAACAACACCTCTTATGCCTGAATCAGATACAAGCAGATTTGAGCCCTTGCCTATTATGAAAAACGGGATTTTTTCCTCATTTGCATGCTTTATTACAGTTTTCAGTTCACAAACCGATTTTACCTTTATAAATATATCGGCAATACCCCCCGTTTTAAAGGTGGTATGCTTGAACATCGGTTCGTTTTCAATGTAATTTACACCCAAATCATCAAGAGTGGCTAAAAAGCGAGTTGTATCCATAAAATCTCCAATAATTTATTTATATAAATCTGAAATAAATGCGGCACCTATAATACCTGCATCGTTACCGAGCGCGGCAGTTTTAATCTGTACGCGTTTTTCAAGGTCACGAGCATAATCTTCACCCCTAACAAAACTAGTTATCGGGTCAGTAAGAGTTTTGCCCTCTTTTGAAATTCCGCCGCCTATACAAACGATTTCGGGTTGGAAAGTATTTACGACATTTGCAATACCGATAGAAATATAGTCAATATATTTATCAACAACCATTTTTCCTGCCGTATCACCTTGTCTCATAGCATTAAATGCAGTAATACCGCTTACTTTCTCGATATCATTGCCGCAAAGCTGCCACATAAGAGAATCGGGATATCTAATCATCGCTTGTTTTGTTTGTCTTATTAAAGCAGTAGCCGAAGCGTAAGCTTCCCAACAACCGTTTCTGCCGCATGTACAAGGAACACCGTCAATCATAATAACCGAATGTCCAAGCTCAGCACCTGCGTGATTTGAGCCGGAATAAATCTTACCGTCTATAATTACTCCGCCGCCGACACCTGTTCCGAGAGTTATCGCAACAAAGTTTTTAGTGCCCTTTCCTGCACCTGCGATAAATTCACCGTAAGCCGCTGCATTCGCATCGTTTTCAATATAAAAATCTTTTCCTGTGCGTTCACGCATCATTTGGGCAATATCAACATCAAAAAATCCAATATTGTTAGAATAGATGATTATTCCATTTTCAGGTTCAACAGAACCGGGAGTACCCATACCAAATCCGTCTATATCATCAATTTTAAGTCCTGCTTTTTCTATTGCATCAAAAGTAACCTTTGCCATATCATCTGCAATTTCCTCAGCAGAACGCGGAGAATTCGTTTTAACAGAACTCTTTGCTAAAATATTATAATTTTCGTCTACAACACCTGCAACGATGTTGGTACCGCCTAAATCAATTCCAAGTCTATACATAATCTAAAAATCCTTTCTATTAAAAAATTCAAAACGGTTCTGTTACCTTTTCTGTTGAAGCTGCAGAAAAATCATCACTCATACCAAGACGCTTTAATAGGTCTTCAGCAGCATTATAGCCAAGTTTTTTCTGGCGGCTATTCATAGCAGCAACTTCTATAATTACCGCAAGATTTCTACCCGGTTTTACAGGTATAGTAAGAGAAGGTATATCAAGACCTAATATTTCGGTGGTTTGATTTTCAAGACCCATACGGTCATACGCTTTGTTAGCATCCCACGGCTCCATATTGATTACGAGATTAATTTTCTCTGTAAGCTTTACAGCGCCCACACCAAAAATACGGCTTGCGTTAATAATTCCTATTCCGCGAAGCTCGATAAAATGCCTTATATTATCGGGGGCTGTACCAACAAGCGATTTACTTGAAACTCTTCTAATTTCAACCGCATCGTCTGCTATAAGACGGTGACCGCGTTTAACAAGTTCAATAGCAGTTTCACTCTTACCTACTCCGCTTTCACCTAGCAAAAGTATACCTTCGCCGTAAACCTCAACCAAAACACCGTGTCTTGTAACGCGGGGTGCTAAGTGAAGATTTAAAAAGGAAATAAGGCTTGATGAAAAAGAAGATGTTGACTCACCTGTAGTGAAAAGCGGTACACCGTATTCCTTTGCAATATTTATATACGCCTCTTCAAAGGGTAAATGTCTTGCAATTACAACAGCAACAGGACGCTGTGAGAAAAACTCCGATACACGCTCTTTAGCTTTTTCAGGAGTAAATCGCTCTAAAAAGCAATGCTCACTTTTACCTATTATTTGAATTCGTGCAGGGTCAAAGAACTCATAATATCCCGCCATTTGAAGACCCGGACGGTTAATTTCTGTTGAACACACCATAATTTCTTCGGTGTTTTCAATATGATAGAGTTCTTCGAGTGCAAATTCATCTATTATCTTTTTTAAAGATACTGTATAATCTTTCATTCTATACATTCTCCTTTCGGACAATTATAACTTTCTAATTATTGAATCGGCTCAAAATCCGATGCGGGATGCTTGCAAAGCGGACAGATAAAATCCGCAGGCAAGGTGTCTCCTTCGTAAACATATCCGCAAATCTTACATACAAAGCCCTTTTTCTTTTCTGCCTGTTTTTTAGGCTTTACATTGTTTTGATAGTAGTCGTATGTCATAGTAGGATTTTCCGATAAAACCTTTGCCTCACTAACTGAGCATATAAACATACCGTGTGTACCTAAATCAGTATAGGTTTCAACTTTTAGTGATAAAACAGCATTAACATTACCGTTTAACTGCGCAAGACCGTTATCACTGCGAGAAAAATCCAAACCGTTAAACTTATCAGTATCTCTTCCACTCTTAAATCCAAAGCGTTCAAAGAGAGAAAAAGGCGCTGTTGTATCAATACAGTTTACATTCATAACACCTGTGTTTTTGATAACATCGTGTGAATAGTTGAGTTTATTTATTGCAACTACTACACGGTTTGGCGTATTTGTCACCTGCATAATAGCATTAACAATTAAGCCATTGTCTTTTTCGTCTTGCTTTGATGTTACAACATATAAGCCGTATCCGATTTTAAATAATGCAGTATTATCAATTTTTTCCATATATTTTCTCCTAAATCAGTTTATATCGATGTCTTCATTATCTTGAATATCGATAGCTTCGATATCTTCCTGTAAAGCATCATCATTATCCTTGCCCTTTAAGTTCTTTATTACACCTATAACTGCAATAACAATAACAACAGCAAAGAAAATTATTGCTACTAAAACACATATAAAAATAAGTGTTGAATATGGCAAAGAAGCTGATTTATTGGCTAAAGAAAAGGAATCAAAAATTTCTTCTTCAAAAGATACAGGCATCATAATCGAATAAATAATTGAAAGAGAAATGTTATATGAGTCCGAAACGGTTACATACTGAGTAACAAGATATGAACCGCTGCTATCCTTAATAACACCGTTGTTTTTTAAAAATGTTGTTCCTTTACTTTTTACAAGGCTTGTTACATTAGAGTTTTCTATATCACTGTTTTCAAAAAGCGATTCGGCAAGATTTAAAATATCTTTGTCTTTCAGTAGCGAAAAATCTACTGTTTTTTCAGAAAACTCATCCTTGTACATAGAAACCTTAATTTCTGCCCTACGAGTTTTTTCAATAGCAAAGAAGTTGATTTTATTATCAATAAGATAATTTTCGAGTTTTGCCTCAGTAAGCCCTAAAAATTCAGCAAGTTCGGGCAAGTCATCAGCATCACTGTATATAAGATATCCGTCGGGCACCGTTATAGAAAACTTTGAGTTTTCTTCGGTATTACCACTTGCAGCACTTAAAGGAAGTGTTATAATCGCAGTCAGTAATAAAATAACAGAAATAATTTTTACAATTTTTTTCATTGTCAGACCTCGTTCTGCTTTTTTGCAGCGGTTACTGTGTTTTTCATAAGCATAGCGATAGTCATAGGACCGACACCGCCCGGAACGGGAGTGATTGCAGACGCCTTCTTAGAGACATTTTCAAAATCAACATCTCCGCAAAGCTTGCCGTTATCTCGGTTCATACCTACATCTATAACAACTGCGCCTTCCTTTACCATATCTTCGGTTACAAAATTAGCCTTACCAACCGCCGCAACAAGTATATCAGCAGTTCTACATATCTCTGCTAAATTTTTTGTTTTCGAATGGCAAATTGTAACTGTTCCGTTTTTATGTAGCAAAAGCATACCCATCGGTTTTCCTACAATATTAGAACGGCCTATAACTACACAGTTTTTACCCTCAACAGAAATACCCTCATACTCGAGCATTTCCATAATACCTGCCGGTGTGCAAGGAACAAAATCGTAATCCCCTATCATAATTTTACCGACATTTTTTGTATGGAATGCATCAACATCCTTTTCGGGAGAAATAGCGTTAATTATGATTTTTTCGTCCAAATGCTTTGGCAGTGGCAATTGACAAAGTATACCGTTTACCGCCTTTTCGGAATTTAAGGTTTCTATAAGACTAAGCAGTTCTTCTTCGGTTGTATCAGCATCAAGGGCGTACTCTATGGATTTTATTCCTAATGCCTCGCATGCCTTCTTTTTGTTTGCAACATAAATTTTTGATGCAGGGTCCTCGCCAACAATTATTACTGCAAGGCAAACAGAAATTCCTTTTTCGTTAAGTGCTAAGACTTCTTCCTTTGCCTTTTGCTTTGTTGCAGATGAAATTTCTTTTCCGTCAATTATTTTATACATATCTTACTCCAAATTATCTGTAGATTCATTTTCAGTATCAGCTATTTCTTCTACCTCTATATCCTCTTCGCCGACAAACACAGTCACATATTCGTCATCGTGACTTTTTTCTGCAATTCTTTTACGAATAACACAAATTAAAGTCAGAGAGGTAATGCACAACAATATAGATAGCAGACAGGAAACCCTTATACCGCCGAGCATAAGGCTATCGGTTCTGAGAAGCTCAATAATTGCTCTTCCAAATCCATACCAAGCGCCGTAGGAAAGTATTATCTCTCCGCTAAAGCGTCTGTTCTTGCTTATTTTATGAAGTACGGCAACACCTACAAGGCACCAAATTGATTCATACAAAAAGCAAGGGTGAACAAGACCTTCACCGAGTTCCATTATTGTGCGCTCGCTCTGCATACCCCACCAACTACTACCTGTAAAGGTTCCGTATGCTTCCTGATTTATAAAGTTTCCCCAACGGCCTATTCCCTGACCGATAAGAAAACCTAATGAAGCTATATCAAACATATCAAGAATATTAATCTTCATTATTCTGCATATTAATCCGCCGAACAAAAATGCTCCGATTACTCCGCCGTATATGGCAAGACCCGAAAAACCTCTTCCATCGCTAAATCCGAAGAAATCACCGATACCGTCAAGTTTTTCACCGTCAAAAATTAAATAGTAAGTTCTAGCGCAAAGTATTGCAAGCGGAGTTGTAATAAGGGCTGCATCAAGCATTTTTTCAGTATTAATATTAAATCTTTTAGCGTTAAAATACGCATATATAACTGCCGATAAAAAACCTAAAGCAATTATTATTCCATACCAATAAATTTCCCAACCTGAACCGATAGGGATTGTAAATGCAACAGGTTTTAAGGTAAACTCTAAACCAAAAAGCGTAACATTATAAGCTGCCATTTTTAAACCTCCCTATCAGTTTTTGGGGTTAATTACCGATAATACGGAATTTTCACTGTCAAATAAATCGAGGCGCTTATAAACATCTTCTGCCGTAACAGACCTTAGAAGCTTAAGCTCCTCAAACAAATCACTGTCAGTCATAGCACACTCGATAAGCTGCATAGCCACACCGTCAACACTGTCAAATCTTCTGATAGCCTCGCCATACATAGCGCTTCTCACTGCAGATAAGAGCTTTTTGTCTATACCTTCAACACGAATACGCTCAATTTCTGCTTCTATTTCCTGTGCTACCCTCTTTGGATTTTGCGACTCGCCTGAGAAGATAACAGCCGCATAGCCGTGACCTGTAAAGTATTCGGTATCAAACTCATCATTTATAAGTCCCTCTCTTACAAGACGGGCATAAAGCGGAGATGTCTCTCCGCAAATAAGCTCAAGCAGCAATGCTGCACAAACTTTACTCTTAAGTCTTCTGTTTGGAGTTGCAATCTTTTGCTTATATCCATAACAGAACATCGGTATAGCAACCTCAAGTTTTTGTTCAATATAATGCTTATCAACCGTCTGCGGTTCAAAGAACTCGCCTCTTTCAATTGTAACAGCAGGCTTTTCTTTAATAGATGCCTCAATTTGCTTTAAAACCTTTTCGGTATCAATATTACCGACTACACAGATAAACATATTTGATGGGTTATAAAATGTATTGTAGCACTCATAAAGCAAATCTGCATTGATTTCAGCTATTGATTCAACGGTACCCGCAATATCAATTTTTACAGGGTGGTTTTCATACATACAAGAAAGCATATTGAACATTACACGCCAAGCAGCACTATCGTCATACATTCTGATTTCCTGACCGATAATTCCCTGCTCTTTCTTTACCGTTTCCTCAGAAAAATAAGGATTTTGAACAAAATCAAGCAATATTTCTAGGTTTTCGTAAAATTTATCCGAGCAGGAGAAAAGATAACAGGTTCTGTCAAAAGACGTAAAAGCGTTAGCATATCCACCTGTTTTGGCATATCGTGTAAAAGCGTCGCCATCTTCACTTTCAAAGAGCTTATGCTCTAGAAAATGGGCAATACCTGCAGGAACAGAAATCTGCTCACCGCCGTTTTTTGAAAATGCGGTATCGATAGAGCCGTACTTTGTTCCGAAAACAGCATAAGCCGAGCTGTATTTTGGTTTTTCCATTATATAAATTTTAAGTCCTGAGGCAAGCTCTGCTTTTACATAGCTTTCTCCGATTGAACTTTCAAATTTTGTTCTCTCCATCTTTTACTCCTTTACGGCGTCTACAGGCATAAGTTTATAAACTGTATGGAGTTTAACGCCTTTAGCTGTATCTATAACATTTTCTCTTGTGATTGTTGATAATTTTTCAGCAAACTCTTCAGGTGAAGTTAATTCTTTATCTATTACCCTAAGAGCGTACCATAAATCAATAGCTGACTGACTATCGTTATAGGTTTTCAGAGAATCTCTAAGACTCTTAATTGATGAATCAAACTCAAAATCTGAAAACTCACCTTTTTTGATAATATCAAGCTGATTTAAAATCTCACTTTGAGCCTTTTCAAAATTCTCGGCTTCTACGCCTGAATCGACCATTAAAAGTCCTTTAGACCTTACCGATGATGCACTACAATAATAGCAAAGGCTCATTTTTTCACGAACATTGGTAAAGAGCCTTGAATAAGGTCCACCACCGAAAATATCACCGAGTACCATAAGCGGTACTGTATTTTCAGAATCGCCGTCTATCTCACTAGAAAAGCCCATAACAAGCTTTCCTTGAGCAACATCCATCTTATCAACAACTGTATTTACAGTGTCCCTAGGTATTACATGCTTTGATTGGCCGCAAACAGTTACATTTTCTCTTGCTGCTGCATCAAATTTTTCTCTTACCTTATCAAACAGACCTGCAGGCATACTAGAAGACACAACCTGTACTCTTATAAATGCGGTCTTTAGCATATTTTCCCAAGCTTTATAAAGACTTTCGCCGTTTATCGCCTGAACATCTTCCTCGCTACTGCATTTAGATACGCCGTATG
>CAYXID010000033.1:0-16664 GCA_964465535.1 uncultured Ruminococcus sp. | reverse complement strand
GCCTCGCGCTTGGAGGACGATTTTTCCTTTATGGCAGTAAAACTCTTCTTTCAAGGCCCATGAAGGTCTATGAAAATATCTGCGCGGCATCCGGAATTGATTATATTAATCATGATGACTGCATCGAGGTCAGCGGAAAACTCAGATCAGGCACATACAGCCTTAAGTCCGATGTCAGTTCGCAGTTTATAACCGGTCTCATCTTTGCCCTTTCCATGCTGGATGAGGATAGCAGCCTGGAATTGATTCCTCCTGTTGTAAGCCGGGCTTATATTGATCTTACGATAAATACCTTGAAAGCATTTGGATCAGATGTAAACTGGAGCGGCGAAAACACAATAAGAATCCCGGGCGGAAAACGGCCTGAACCCTGCGATATGTCTGTTGAAGGGGATTATTCCAATGCGGCATTTTTTGACGCGTTTAATCTTATTGGAATATATTTTGACAGAGGCGAAAAGTACGGCTGCGGCTCACCCGACTGCAAACCCGGTTGTGACTGTGACAGATATATGGAAATCTGGAACAATGTATTTACACAGTTTAACAACATGGGTGACGGTACTTATACAGAGCTTGAACATAAAAACATTGATACCGGTATGGGCCTTGAGCGTCTCGCTTGCGTTATGCAGGATGTTGACAATATGTTCGAGGTTGACACAATTAGAAATATTTTAAATAAGGTTTGTGAAATCTCAAATAAGGAATACGGCAAGGATAAGAACACCGATATTTCTATCCGCGCTATTACCGACCACGCGAGAGCATCTACCTTTATGATTAGTGACGGTATTATTCCGTCTAACGAGGGCAGAGGCTATGTTCTTCGCCGTCTTATAAGAAGAGCTGCCCGTCACGGTAAGCTTATCGGCATTAACCGTCCTTTCCTCACAGAGCTTTGCGATGCCGTTATAAAGGAAAACGGCTCGGCTTATACTGAACTTGTTGAAAAGCAGGATATGATTAAAAAGGTTATTGCAAATGAGGAAGCAAACTTTGCAAAAACTATTGACCAAGGTCTTGCAATATTAAGTGATTTAATGGAAAAAGGCGGCACCATTTCGGGTGAAGATGCTTTCAAGCTTTACGATACCTATGGCTTCCCGCTTGACCTTACAAAAGACATACTTGCTGAAAAGGGAATGACCTTAGACGAAGAAAAGTTCACCGAATGTATGAATAAACAGCGTGAGCTTGCCCGTTCTTCGAGAAAAGCGTCTGACGGAGAAAGCTGGAAGAGTGACGGTGTTTCCTTCGATAATGTAGAAAAAACAGAATTTTTAGGTTATACAGAAGATACTACTGAGGCTACCGTTCTTGACATTGTATGTGCAGGCGAGCATGTAGAATTTATAGAAGAGGGCGCAAAAGCGCTTATCGTTCTCGATAAAACCGTTATGTATGCAGAAAGCGGCGGTCAGGTAGGGGACGAAGGCTTCATTTGGGCTGACGGTGTGAGCTTTACCGTATCTGATACTAAGAAGACTGCAGGCGGCGTATTTACTCACTTCGGCACATTAGCTGAGGGTAAAATTTCTGTAGGCGATAAGGTTTCGGTTAATTATAACCTTGAGCGCAGAGAGGCTATTCGCCGCAACCATACATCTGCCCATCTTTTACAGGCAGCCCTTCGCGCTGTGCTCGGCACCCATGTTGAGCAGGCAGGTCAGCTTGTAAACGATAGCACAGTAAGATTTGACTTTACTCATTTTTCAGCTTTAACCGCTGAAGAAATTGAGGCGGTTGAGGATTATGTTAACGATATAATTTTATCAGGCATTGAGGTTATAAACCGCGAAATGCCGATAGAAGAGGCTAGAAAACTCGGCGCTATGGCACTTTTCGGTGAGAAATACGGTGCTACGGTTAGAGTTGTATCTGTTAGTGATAAGTCTATTGAATTCTGCGGCGGTACACATATTGATAACACAGGCAAAATCGGTTTATTCCGTATAACATCTGAAAGCGGTATTGCAGCAGGTGTTAGAAGAATTGAGGCAGTTACAGGTAAAAATGTGATGAAGCTTTTAGCTCACTATAAGCAGCTTGCAGTTGATACTGCTGCATCATTAAAGTCTGCTAATATTGAGGATTTACCGCAAAAGGCTACACAGGTTATGGCTCAGATTAAGGAAAATGAGCGTAAAATTGAAGCACTTGAAGATAAGCTAGCACAAGGAAAACTCGGTAATATAATGGCATCGGCAACAGATGTAAACGGTGTTAGGGTTGTTGTATCTAAGCTTTCGGGCGGTGCTGACGAGCTTCGCAAGATGGTAGATACCGTAAAGGCAGAAAACGGCGATACAGTTGCAGTATTTGTAGCAGTAAACGGTGATAAGGTTACATTCTGCGCAGGTTGTGGCAAGGATGCTGTACAAAAGGGCGCCCATGCGGGTAACCTTGTTCGTGAGGTTGCAAAAATTGCCGGCGGTAACGGCGGTGGTAAGCCCGATAGCGCTATGGCAGGCGGCAAGGATGCTTCAAAGGTAGAGGAAGCGCTTAATGCGGTTATTGATATTGTTAAATCTCAGATTAAATAAAAGCAAAGGGTGATTTTAATGAAGGATTGTCTTTTTTGCAAAATAGTAGCAGGCGAAATACCCTCTACTAAGGTTTATGAGGACGAAAAGGTTTACGCTTTTTTGGATATTGACCCTAAAGCGCCTTTTCACGCTATCGTAATTCCTAAAGAGCATATAACATCAGCGGTAGAAATCAGTTCTGATAACAGCTCTCTTATAGCGGCAGTTTTTGAGGCTATTGCCAAAATTGCTAAAAATGAAAATCTCGAAAAGGGATTTCGCGTAGTTAACAACTGCGGCGAAGAGGGCGGACAGACAGTAGGTCATATACATTTTCACTTGCTTGCACGCAGAAATCTCGGTTGGCCTCCCGGCTGATAAAATTTAGATTTAAAGGAGATTTGCTATATGTCTGAGTATTATACTATGAAAATTGCGGGTTATGAGCGCAAATTAGAAAAGTTTCCCGTAAGCGATAAATTGGATATTGCAGCTTTTATAATCTTCGGTGATGTTGAGCTGACAATTGCGGGGTGTGAGGCACTTCTTAAAAAGGCTCCCGAATTCGATGTAATTATAACCCCTGAGGCAAAGAGCATACCGATAGCTTACGAAATGGCAAGACAGTCGGGAAAACCCTATGTAATTGCCCGTAAAGGCGTAAAGGTTTATATGAGAAATCCGCTTGAAGTTAGCGTTAACTCAATAACTACCAAGAACACTCAAAAGCTTTATCTCGGAGAAAGCGAAGTTAGTATGCTAAAGGGCAAAAAGGTGCTTATAGTTGATGATGTTATCAGTACCGGCGAGTCCTTAGCGGCGGCAAGAAAGCTTGTAAAGGATGCAGGCGGTATAGAAGTGGCTACTTGTGCCTTTTTGGCAGAAGGAGATGCTGCTGAGCGTGACGATATAATTTTCCTCGAAAAGCTACCTTTATTCTTTAAATAATATGTATAATAAAGCGGCTGATACACTAAAATGTAGGTGTATCAGCCGCCTTATTGTAAATTAATATTTTATTAATAAAATTACTGTTGACATTGGGTGTTTAGATACTTATAATGTTAGATAGCTAACAATTAAAGAGGGTGCGATATGAAGGAAAAACAGGTCGGTTTTCAGATAAAGACAGTCGGCAATTTGATTCGCAGAAATATCGAGAAATCAAAAGCTTTTAAGGAACAAAAGCGTCTTGGCGGTGCTCACGGATGGGCGATAGGGTATCTTTATGATAATAGGCATAGAGATGTTTTTCAGCGTGATTTCGAGTCTGATTTTTCAATCAGGCGCTCTACCGTTACCAATATGATTAACAATATGGAAAAAAACGGACTTATAGTGCGCGAAAGTGTTGAAAGTGATGCAAGACTTAAAAAAATAGTGCTAACCGAAAAAGCTCTTAAAATTCATAGCGAAATTACTGCTGAGATAAGTTCTCTCGAAGCTAAAATGCAAAAAGGTATAAACAAAAGTGAAATTGATATATTTTTTAAGGTAATAGGAAAAATCAGGCAAAATTTGGAGGAAAACGATGATTAAAAAATTAGCCCAAAGTATAAGGGAATATAAGAAGAGCTCAATACTATCTCCCGTTTTTATAACATTTGAGGTAATACTTGAGTGTATAATCCCTTTTTTAACAGCAAAGATGATAAATGTTCTTGAAAACAGTAAGGGAATAGAGGATTTAAAACCGCTTTTAGCATACGGCGGTTTGCTTATAGTTTGCGCATTTGCTTCGCTTACCTGCGGTGTTTTGGCAGGCAATCACTGTGCAACAGCAGGTGCAGGCTTTGCTAAGAACCTGCGGCACGACCTTTATTACAAGGTACAGGAGTTTTCCTTTACAAATATAGATAGATTTTCTTCTTCAAGTCTCGTAACCCGTCTTACAACCGATATAACCAATGTTCAGATGGCTTATATGATGATTGTAAGAATAGTTATAAGAGCGCCCTTAATGATGGTATTTGCAACTACTATGGCGTTTACTATGTGCCCGAGGCTTTCTACAATTTTTGTAGCCTTAATACCTATCTTGGCATTCGGCCTTTTCCTCATTGTAAGAAATGCTATGCCGCTTTTCAGAAGCGTTTTCAAAAAGTATGATAATCTTAACAATTCCGTACAAGAAAATGTAAGAGGTATGAGGGTTGTTAAGGCTTTTGTAAGAGAAAGTTTTGAAACCGAAAAATTCTCAAAAGCATCTGACGATGTTGCTATGGACTTTACTAAAGCTGAAAAAATTGTTGTATTAAACGGTCCTTTAATGCAGCTTATGATGAATACATCCTATATTTTAATTGCATACTTTGGTGCAAAGCTTATAGTGGGTGGAAATGCAGGTATGCAGGTAGGTCAGCTTTCAACCCTTATAACCTATGGCGTACAAATACTATCAAGCCTTATGATGCTTTCTATGATTTTTGTAATGCTTACAATGGCTCATACTTCAGCTCAGCGTATTACTGAGGTATTGAACGAGGAAAGCACCGTAAAAAATCCTGAAAACCCCATAACAGTTGTTGAAAACGGTGATATTGAGTTCAACGCTGTTGCCTTTAAATATCATGAGGATGCCGAGAAAAAAGCCCTTAGCAATATAAATTTAACTATTAAATCGGGTGAGACAGTAGGCGTTTTGGGCGGTACGGGTAGCAGTAAAACTTCTTTAGTTCAGCTAATTCCCCGTCTTTATGATGCTACTGAGGGTGAAGTTAAGGTTGCAGGCATTAATGTAAAGGAATACGACCTTACAGTGCTTCGAGATGCGGTTTCCTTTGTGCTTCAAAAGAATGAGCTTTTTTCAGGCACTATAAAGGATAATCTTCGTTGGGGCGATAAAAACGCTAGTGAGGAAGAGCTTGTTCACGCCTGTAAGCTTGCCCAAGCGGATGAATTTATAAAAACCTTCCCTGATGGTTATGATACCTATATTGAGCAGGGCGGTACCAATGTATCGGGCGGACAAAAGCAGCGTTTATGTATTGCAAGAGCGCTTCTTAAAAAGCCGAAGATTTTGGTGCTTGACGACTCTACAAGTGCTGTTGATACAAAAACCGATGCTCTTATCAGAAAGGCATTTGCTGAGGAAATTCCCGATACTACAAAGATTATTATAGCTCAGCGTGTATCCTCTGTTCAGGATGCCGATAAGATTATTATTATGGACGACGGTAAAATTTCTGCTATCGGCACACACGAAGAACTACTTTCTTCAAGTGAAATTTACAGGGAAGTTTATTATTCACAAAACGGAAAGGAAGGGGATAAATAATGGCACCTCCAAAAGGTTTTAGAGGCGGTCCGAAGCCTAAGAATGCAAAAGGCACTATAAAAAGGCTTTTAAGCTACCTTTTCAAATATTATAAGGCACAGCTTATTTTGGTAGCCGTATGTATAGCCCTTACTTCCGTAATAAGCGCTTTACCTGCAATTTTTCTGAATAAAATAATATCTCTTATAGAGAATTACAATGTGCTCGGTAAAGACGCATTTTTTAATCAGCTTGCAATTACAGTTTTACTTTTAGCAACTCTGTTTTTGATAGGTCTTATCGCAAACTTTGTTTATACAAGAACAATGGCGATTGTTACCCAAAGCTTTTTGAACCGTATGCGCAAAGATATGTTTAGCGGAATGCAGCGTCTGCCTATAAGGTATTTTGATACCCGTACAAGCGGCGACGTTATGAGTTATTACACTAACGATATTGATACAATGCGTCAGTTAGTGTCTCAGAGTATTCCTCAAACTATATCTTCGGCTCTTGTAATTATTACACTTCTTTACAATATGCTTTATTTAAGTATATGGATGATGCTGCTAGTTTTTGTCGGCGTTTTTGCAATGGCTATGGTGACTAAAAAGGTCGGCGGAAACAGTGCTAAATACTTTGTAAAACAGCAAAAATCGATAGCTAAGGTTGAAGGCTATATCGAAGAAATGCTCACAGGTCAAAAGGTGGTAAAGGTTTTCTGCCACGAGGAAGAGTCTAAAGCAGATTTTGATAAAATCAATAACGAGCTTTTCTCTGACAGTGAAAATGCCCATAAATTTGCTAATATTTTGGGTCCCATAATGGGAAATATAGGAAATATACTCTATGTTCTTACAGCCTTTGTGGGCGGACTGCTGCTCATATTCAAGGTGCCGAACCTAGCGCTTTCTTTTGATAGCGTTATAACCGTTGCTACAGTTGTTCCGTTTTTGAATATGACAAGGCAGTTTTGTATGAATGTAAATCAGGTATCTCAGCAGATAAATTCCGTAGTTATGGCTATGGCGGGCGCTGAGCGTGTCTTTGAGCTTATAGACCAACAGCCTGAAACTGATGAAGGGTATGTAACTCTTGTTAATGCAGAAATTGATGCAAACGGTAATATAACCGAAACCGATAAGCATACGGGTCATTGGGCTTGGAAGCATCCCCATCACGACGGCACTACAACCTATACTGAGCTTAAGGGCGATGTAAGGCTTGTGGATGTTGATTTTGGATATACAGAAGAAAAAATTGTACTTCATAATGTTGATGTTTACGCAGAGCCCGGTCAAAAGGTTGCCTTTGTTGGCGCTACGGGTGCAGGCAAAACAACGATTACAAACCTTATAAATAGGTTTTACGATATTGCGGATGGAAAAATCCGTTATGACGGCATTAATATCAATAAGATTAAAAAGTCGGATTTAAGACGAAGTCTCGGTATGGTTTTACAGGATGTAAATCTCTTTACGGGTACGGTAATGGAAAATATCCGCTACGGCAGACTTGATGCTACCGATGAAGAATGTATAGAGGCTGCAAAGCTTGCAAATGCTCACGGCTTTATTGAGATGTTGCCGCAAGGCTATAATACTGTTTTGTCGGGTGACGGTTCGGGACTTTCTCAAGGTCAGCGTCAGCTTATATCAATCGCCCGCGCCGCCGTTGCAGACCCACCTGTTATGATAATGGACGAGGCAACCTCTAGTATCGATACTCGTACTGAAGCTATTGTACAAAAGGGTATGGATAGACTTATGCAGGGCAGAACTGTATTCGTAATCGCGCATAGACTTTCAACCGTTCAGAATTCCGATGTTATTATGGTGCTTGAACAGGGCAGAATTATTGAGCGCGGCAACCACGAGGCACTTATAGCTCAAAAGGGCAAGTATTATCAGCTTTATACAGGCGCATTTGAGCTTGAATAATTTTTTTAAGAGGCAACATGAAGGATAATATAGTTTTAATAGGTATGCCCGGCTCAGGTAAGAGTACGGTAGGCGTACTGCTTGCAAAAATCATAGGTTATGATTTTCTTGATAGCGATTTGCTTATTCAGAATACTGAGGGCAGACGCCTTTGTGAGATTATAGATGATAGCGGTGCTGAGTATTTTAAGAAGCTTGAAAACAGAGTAAACAAGGAAATTAATGCTTCTAAAACGGTAATCGCAACGGGTGGTAGCGTAGTTTACGGTAAAGACGCTATGGAGCATTTTAAAAATATAGGCCAAATTGTCTATTTAAAGGTGCCCTTAACCGAGATTAAGCGCCGTATCAATAATCTTGCAACAAGAGGAATTGTCAGAAATGAGGGGCAAACTCTAGACGAAATTTATGAAGAGCGAGCCCCTTTATACGAAAAGTATGCCGATATAACGGTAAACTGCGGAAAGGGGAGCCTTTCCTATAATGCGCATAAGATAATGAAGGCCTTAGGATTTTAAACTTTAATGAATTTTCGAAAAGTTAAAAATATTGCTTGATTATTTTATTGTTTTGTGCTATAATCATTTTTGCTGTGAAAAACACAGCTATGCGCTGATAGCTCAGCTGGATAGAGCATCTGCCTTCTAAGCAGAGGGTCAGGGGTTCGAGTCCCTTTCAGCGCGCCAAAAAGATTGGATACTACGAGAAATTGTGGTATCCAATCTTTTTTTATTTATAGAATACAGACCAATCGTCCGTCGCAAAGCTCGGACTCTTGGAAGGGACGCGCCTGCAAAAACACTCCCCCGGAGTATTTTTGCGACGGCTTACTTTCAGCGCGCCATAGAGAAGAGCAGTGATTAAATTCACTGCTCTTTTTTTATTGTTAGCAGAATACATAAGAAATCAATTAGCAGAAGATTACGCACTAGAACAGATAAGTATATAAGAATTCATAGGCCCGTTCACGGTTTACCGTTAATTATGATTGTAGGGGGCGGTGGCTCGACGTCCCGTTTGTTTTTATCGTGAATTGGCGGTACGTCGTGGCACCGCGCCCAACGCTGTGAATTAATTATTTTTGTGTAGGGTTGATTCACGAATCAACCGCTTTTTTTCGTGCAATTCGTGAATTGCCCCTACAAAGTGAAATGAATAATTTATATATTATCCGTCATAATCCTCGGCGCTTCGGTCTGCTTCTTCCAAACTTTCAAACTCTATACCTGTTTTAAGCTTTTCTCTGTCCTCTATGGGTAGGGTGTCAAGCACTATTCCGTCATAGGTTTTTATTAAAACATCGTCTTTATAGAGCGCTACGGTATTTTCTTTGGCTTTCATATAATAGAGGTCTGACTCGGCTTTTCTCTTTTCTGATACAGGCTTTTCAGGCACCATAAAAATAATAAAAGCGGTGATAACAACTGCAAATAGAGCGATGATTATTATTCGGCTTTTAAGTATCCTGTTCATATGTTCACCTCTCCAATTAGTATTGACAGATTACATCATAAATATTAGGTTAAAATATTGTAACCACATTAAGCGGAAAAATGTGGTATAATTCCTAATACATAATGGATATTTAGGCGCAAATTTATTGTCTTATATTATTTTATTCTAAAGCAATGTTTTGTTGCGGAGGTGTTTTTTTATGAACCGTGATGACGATAATTTATTTTCGTATAATGAAGTCGATTATCAAAGTGACGGAAATTCAGACTCAGAGGATAGCTTTGATTTAAACAGCTTTTCTTCTGTAAAGAGAGAACAAACCGATAAAAAGCAGAAGTCTCGGGCTACTAAAAAAGAACGGGTTTTAAAAACTGTTCTAACCGTTTTCCTTGTTGGTATAATCACATTCAGTATCATAGCAAGTGTGTTTATGGTGTATGTCTTTACCGCGGTAGACGCTACTATGGACGAAAACCTTAATAACCTTGCCCTTAACTTTACTACATCCATTTATGTTGAGGATAGCGATACAGACGAATGGGTAGAGTATCAGCGCTTGCACGGTACCTTTAATAGAATTTGGTGCTCTTATAATGAGGAGCTTGCTAAAAAGGGTGACGCTTCTTATGACGGTATCCCTCAAAACCTCGTTAATGCCTTTGTGGCTATTGAGGATAAGCGTTTCTTCTCGCATCAGGGTGTTGATTGGAAGCGAACCGCTGCGGCATTTGTTAATATGTTCCTTCCTAATTCCAAAAATTATGGCGGCTCAACCATCACTCAACAGCTTGTAAAAAACCTCACAGGCGATAATTCGAGAAAGCCTAGCCGTAAAATCAGAGAAATAATGCGTGCTCGTTATTTCGAAAAGAACTATTCAAAGCCCGTAATTATAGAATGTTATCTCAATACTATTCCGCTTGGCCACGGCCTTTACGGTGTAGAGGTAGCATCTAATTACTACTTTAATAAGAATGTTAACGACTTAACTGTTGCCGAATGTGCTATTTTGGCGGCAATAACTCAGCGCCCTTCATATTTAGCGCCCGATGTAAACTTTGATGCTAATAAAGAGCGTAAAGAAACCGTTCTTTATCAGATGTATAAGCAAGGCTATCTTACAAAGGAAGAATATGACAAGGCGATGGAGGAAAAGGTTACAATCCATGCCAATGAAAAGGTTTTAAACGAAACCGAAATCAATTCTTATTTTGTTGACGCTCTTATAACTCAGGTTACCAACGATTTAGTAGAAAAATACGGATACGAGAAAACCCACGCTTCAAAGCTTTTCTATACAGGCGGATATAAGATTTATGCAACGCTTGACGCCGATATTCAGGAAAAGATGGAGTCTGTGTTTGAAGATTCCAAAAAATACGGATTAAAGAGTGCCAAAGGTCAAACCCTTCAGGGCTCTATGACAATAGTCGACTATAAGGGTAATGTTAAGGGAATGGTCGGCGGAATAGGTGAAAAGACTTCTAACAGAGGTTGGAATAACGCTACCGATTCTATTCGTCAACCTGGCTCTACAATGAAGCCGATAGCAGCGTATGCGCCCGCTATTGAGCAGAATTTAATTCATTATTCAAGTATAGTAAACGATAAGGCAATCAATTATAACGGTTGGACTCCTAAAAACTGGTACGGCGGATATTGGGGTAATATTTCGGTACAGTACGCCCTTGAACGCTCTGTAAATACAATACCCGTATATCTTGTAAATAAGCTTTCTACAAAAACAAGCTTTGATTTCCTTACCACTAAGCTTGGAATTACAACCCTGAATTCTGCCGATATGGACTTGTCTCCGCTTGGAATGGGTGGTACTAACGGCGGTATAACCTCTATTGAATCTGCAGCAGCGTATGCTATATTCGGAAACGGCGGTCTTTACTATGAGCCGACCCTTTACACTAAGGTTTTAGACCAACGCGATAATGTAATATTAGACGGCACTAAGGACGGTCAGCTTGTAATCGGTAGTGATACTGCAACCGTTATGAATCACCTTTTACAGACCGTAGTTTATGGCTCTAACGGTACAGGTAAGGGCGCTAGAGGATATGTTCCAAAGATGAAGATATACGCAAAAACAGGTACCTCTAATAATAGTAACGACCTATGGTTTGTAGGGGGTACACCCTATTATGTAGGCTCTGTTTGGTGCGGATATGCAAATCAGGAGGAAATAAGAAACAGCGCAATTGCTCTTAATATGTGGGGCTCTGTAATGTCTAAGGTTCATAGTGGATTAAAGGCTAAAACCTTTGAGGACAGCGACTATGCATATAAAAAGTATTACTGTACAAGTACAGGTCTTTTAGCAACCGATTCCTGTAAATCTAAGGCAATAGGTTGGTATAAAAAGAATAATATACCCGCTCTTTGTACAACCCATAAGGGTGACGCTTTACCGGTACCGGGTAGCAAAGAGGAAAAGGAACAACAGGAAAATAAAAAGGAAGAAGAGAATAATTCGTCGCAAACGAATTCAAGCTCTGACCCTGCTACAACCGAATAACACAAAAAACCACCGTAAGAATCCTACGGTGGTTTTTACTTTTAAATATTAGAGTAGGTGACTTGGAAGCTCTCTTTGGCGAGAGTTCTCATAACCGCGGCTAAAGGATAGATTTTCACTCATACCGAATTCTTCTCCGAAGAATGCGAATATGTCAAATAACCTTTCTCGGTTTAGTGAGTAGTAGGTCCACTTGCCGTCTTTTCTGTAGTTTACAAGCTCGGTGTCGCATAGCAGCTTCATATGGTGAGAGAGGGTGGGCTGAGTTATCGAAAACTGCTCTAATATTTTTGCCGCGCACATTTCACTTTCACTTAGCATTTTTAAAATTTTAATTCTTGTTTCGTCGGATAAAGCCTTTAATAATTCGGCAGCAACGGTCTCTGTCATAACAACACTTCCCATATAGATAAATTTCTATATGTATTATATATTGGTAAATTGATAATGTCAATAAAAATTATGGAAATAAGGCTGTGCGGCATTTACATTTTCAAAATTTTGTGTTAAAATCATATTAAATTAAAATGAAAAGAGGTGCGGCTTTGTGTCAAAGGTAATGGTTGCTATGAGTGGCGGGGTTGACAGCTCTGTTGCGGCAGTTTTGCTTAAAGCGGAAAATAGTGTTGTCGGCGGAACACTGCGTCTTTTTGATAAAGGGGAGGGTATACCGAAAGAGGTTGAGCTTGCAAAAAAAGTATGTGATATGTTGTCGATAGAACATTTTACATTCGATAAACGCGAGCTTTTTGAAAGAAAAGTAATCGACAGATTTGCTGATGATTATAATAACGGACTTACCCCAAATCCTTGCGTTGAATGTAATAAGCATATTAAATTCGGCGCTCTTCTCGACGAAGCGTTAAATCTCGGCGCAGATTATATAGCAACAGGTCACTATTCGAGAATAGTGCACGACGGTGATATATCATTGATAAGCCGCCCTGAAGATATAAAAAAGGACCAAACCTATGTTTTGTGGAGACTTTCCCAAAATCAGTTAAAGCATATTTTAATGCCGCTCGGCGATTATTCGAAGTCTGAGGTCAGAGAAATTGCCGAAGACTATAATTTTCCGTCTGCAAAGGCTAAGGAAAGTCAGGATATCTGCTTTGTGCCTGACGGTGATTATGCAAAATTTTTAAAAGAATATTGCGGAGTGGTTTTTAAAAAGGGCGAATATGTAGATATAAACGGTAAGCTTTTAGGTGAACATTCAGGTCATCAGAATTATACAATAGGTCAGAGGAAGGGACTTGGAATTGCCCTTGGCAAACCTCAATTTGTAATAAGCAAAGACCCCATTACTAATCGGGTTGTGCTATCAGATGAGGAATACCTTTTCAGTAGAAGAATTTATTTAAGAGAAGTAAACTTTATGTCGGGCAAAATTCCCGAAAAGTCGTTTTTATGCACCGCAAAGCTACGCTACTCGGCAAAAGATACACCTTGCAGAGTAGAGGCTTTAGAAAATGATACGGCGGTTATTGAATTTGATAATCCGCAAAGGGCGGCAACCTTCGGTCAGTCAGCCGTTTTTTATGACGGTGAATTTCTGCTTGGAGGCGGAATTATTTCAAAGGAGTGAAAATTTTGCAAAACAAAATAGAAAAAACTATAAAAGCACTTGAAAAAAATAATATGAGGGCAATTTTTGTTCCTTTCAAAAAAGATATTGTTAAAACGGTAAAAGGAATGCTTTTTGAGGGTGCTAAAATTACAAACGGCGGCTCGGTGTCGGTAAAAGAGAGTGGAGTGGACAAGCTTATCAGGTGTGGCGAGTATAACTATCTTGATAGGTCACGCCCCGGTATTACGCCCGAAGAGCAGCTCGAAGTTTATAAAAATGTTTTGGATTCAGACTTTTATTTTTGCTCCTCTAACGCAATAACCGAAGAGGGTGAGCTTGTTAATGTAGACGGCAATTCTAACCGAATTTCCGCAATCGCTTTCGGCCCTAAAAATGTAATAGTGATAGCAGGGTCAAACAAGCTTGTAAGAAATGCTAAAGAGGGCTTTTTGCGCATAAAGAAAATTGCGGCGCCTAAAAACTGCGTAAGGCTCGGCATAAATTCTCCCTGCGCAACGCTCGGTCACTGTATTTCGCTTGAAAGAAGTGAAACACCACCTATAACCGACGGTTGCTCGGGGGACGGCAGAATTTGTGTTAATTACCTTGTGAGCGGCAGACAGAGAATTAAAAACAGAATAACCGTTATTATTTGCGGTGAAGAACTAGGCTACTAGGTTATTTATTTAAGATTTTCGGCATATCCTTTTATAAACACTTTTATGAAAGGATGTGCCTTTTTTGAAAAAATTTTTATCTGTTGTTTTGTCTTTTTTGATTATCTTAGGGTTGCCTGTTTTGAGCGTAAATGCAGAGGAACAGAACAAACCTGAAGCAAAAACTCAGGAGACCACCCAAAACCGACTTGATATCAAGGCAAAGTCGGCAATCCTTATGGAAGTAAATACAGGGCAGATTTTATATGAGGATAATATCGACCTTGTGTTGCCACCTGCCTCTATTACTAAGGTTATGTCCTTGTTGCTTGTGGTTGAGGCATTAGAACGAGGGAATTTTACACTTGAAACTGTGGTAAATGCAAGCGAGCACGCCTGTAGTATGGGCGGTTCTCAGATTTGGCTTGAGCCTAATGAGGCTATGACGGTTGACGATTTGCTGAAAGCCGCAGTTATAGTGTCGGCTAATGATGCAACGGTGGCTTTAGGTGAACTTGTATCGGGTAGCGAAGAAGGCTTTGTCAGTCTTATGAACCAAAGGGCAAAGGAATTAGGACTTAAAAATACAACCTTTAAAAATGCCACAGGTCTTGATGCTGAAGGGCATTTAACCTCGGCTCACGATATAGCCGTTATGTCGGCAGAGCTTATAAAACACGATATAATAAAGAATTATACAACTGTCTGGATGGATAGTCTTCGAAACGGAGAAAGCGAGCTTGTAAATACAAATAGGCTTATCCGTTTTTATAGCGGCGCTACAGGTCTTAAAACAGGTACTACTTCGGGCTCAGGGTACTGTCTTTCGGCTACCGCTGAGCGTGACGGACTAGAACTTGTAGCCGTGGTTATGGGTTCAGATACAACAAATGACCGATTTGAAGGCGCTAAAAAACTTCTCGATTTCGGCTTTGCTAATTATAATTATCAGTCCATTGATGCAGACCTTAAAGGTGAAATTTTTGTAAAAGTAGAAAAGGGAGTAGTTGATAGCGTAAAGGCAGTAGCTGAGGATACTTTAGGCGCAATTCTTAAAAAAAGCGATAAAAAAGAGATAAAAAGAGAAACCTTTATAGAAAAGAGTGTTACTGCTCCCGTTAAAAAAGGAGATGTTCTCGGCAGCGTTGAAGTATATCTAGGCGATGAACTTTTGGGTAGTATAGATATAAAAGCCGACGCCGATGTTGAGTGTATAACCCTGAAAAAAGCACTTTTTTGGTTAATTAGAGCACTTTTTGTGTCCTAAAGGTTAAAACTTGGGTAATTTTTTATGAATATTTAATATTATTTCTTGAAATATCAAATAAAATATTGTACAATAATAAAAAAGAAAGAAATTTCCTTGAGGGGTTTTAAAATGTCACTTAAATTTAACAGTTCTTACGCAAAAGATTTTATAAGAGAAAATGATATTGAGGGTTTAAAGTCGCAGGTTTTGGCGGCTCATAACCTTTTAGAGAATAAAAGCGGACTAGGCTCTGATTTTCTTGGTTGGGTAGACCTTCCTGTAAATTACGATAAGGAAGAATTTGCAAGAATAAAGGCTGCTGCAGAAAAAATTAAGAAAGATACCGATATTCTTATCGTTATAGGAATTGGCGGTTCTTATCTAGGCGCTAGAGCAGCAATTGAGTTTTTAAAGGGACCGTATTATAATAATCTCTGCGATGGTGTTCCTGAAATTTATTTTTCAGGTAATAGTATAAGCGGCTCTAATTTGTCGGATTTAATTAAAATGTGCGAGGGTAAGCGCGTTTCGGTTAATATTATCTCTAAGTCAGGTACAACAACCGAGCCTGCAATCGCTTTTAGAGTTTTCCGTAAAATGCTTGGAGAGCGTTATGGTGAAAAAGAAGCGGCAAGCCGTATCTACTGCACAACCGATAAAGCAAGAGGCACTCTTAAAAAGTTAGCCGACGAAAAGGGTTATGAGTGCTTTGTAGTGCCGGACGATGTAGGCGGCAGATTTTCTGTTTTGACAGCAGTAGGTCTTTTACCTATCGCTGCAGCAGGAGCTGATATCGATAAGCTTATGGCAGGCGCTGCAGCTGCTATGAAGGATTACAGCAATCCCGATGTTTGCAGTAATGACTGCTATATGTACGCAGCTTTGAGAAATGCCTTTTACAATAAGGGCAAGGCAATAGAGCTTCTTGTAAGCTATGAGCCGAGATTTACTATGATGTCGGAATGGTTTAAGCAGCTTTTCGGCGAGAGTGAGGGCAAGGATAATAAGGGACTTTTCCCTGCATCCGTTACATTCTCAACTGACCTTCATTCTATGGGACAGTATGTTCAGGACGGTAGAAGACTTATGTTTGAAACCGTTGTGAATATAGAAGATAATAATAGCGATGTTATTATTGAAAAGGAAGAAAACGACGGTGACGGCCTTAACTTCCTTTCAGGCAAGAGCTTGTCGTTTGTAAACAAAAAGGCTTTCGAGGGCACAGTTTTAGCCCATACCGACGGTGGCGTGCCAAACCTCGTAATCACACTTGATAAAGCCTCAGAAGAAGATTTGGGAAGACTTATCTACTTCTTTGAGCGTGCTTGTGCGATTTCGGGTTATATGCTTGGAGTAAATCCGTTTGACCAACCGGGTGTTGAAAGCTATAAGAAAAATATGTTTGCCCTTTTAGGCAAACCGGGATATGAAGAGGCTAAGGCTCAGCTTGAGGCAAGGCTTGTTTAACCTCTAAAATCTCAAA
>CAYXID010000032.1:11614-17400 GCA_964465535.1 uncultured Ruminococcus sp. | reverse complement strand
GAAACTATCAATAGATTAAAGAAAATACAAAGTCAGCTTTTACACGAAAACGGATATGAGCCGAGCGAAGAGCTCATAGCCGAGAAGATGGACCTGCCCGTTGAGCGAGTTCGCGAGATTATGCGTGTAGCACAGGAGCCTGTTTCTATGGAAACACCTATAGGTCCCGAGGAGGATTCTCGTCTTATGGACTTTATCCGCGACGAAGAAGCTCTAGCTCCCGACGATGCGGCTCTTAAAACCATCACAAATGAAGATATTGACAGCGTTCTTCGTACCCTTACACCAAGGGAGGAGTCTGTAATCAGACTTCGTTTCGGCCTCCACGACGGCAGATGCCATACTCTTGAAGAGGTTGGTATGGAGTTTAATGTTACCCGTGAGCGTATCCGTCAGATTGAAGCAAAGGCACTTCGCAAGCTTCGTCACCCCGTAAGAAGCAACAAATTTAAGGACCGCTGATTTTAGGAGAATATTTAGGATGCAATTTACATATAAAACTAAGGGAGTATGTTCTGTGTCTATTCTTATAGACGTTGAGGAGGAAACAATAAATTCCGTAAAATACACAGGTGGATGCCACGGCAATTTGCAGGGCATATCGGCGTTGGTTGCGGGTATGCATATTGACGATGTTATAGAAAAGCTCGAAGGTATCCGTTGCGGATTTAAAAACACTTCCTGTCCGGCTCAGCTTGCTGATGCTCTAAAAAAATACAAGGCAGAAAACCTTTAAAATTTTCGAAGTTTAAAAAAAGAAGGTGAGAAAATGCATTTGGATGAAGATATTAAAATAGCAGGTGACAAGCCTTCCTATTCGGTTAAACTAAATAAAATGAAGGAAAATATGGGTGAGACGGCGCCTTCAAATGAAGCCGAAAGAGCTAAAAAGCTCGGAATTAAAATAGCCGAAAAATATATAACCGAATCCCAGAACTTTTTAGAGGGGGATGACGGTGAATACGGCTATGACGCCGTTTTACAGCGCAGACTTTTACTTTCCTTTACGGCAACCGTAGGCTTTGAGCGATTTTGCAAAAATGATACCCTCGCAGGTATTGCGCAGAAAAGCTTTATTGACCGCTTAAGAAGTGAAAGCGAAGAAATTTATAAAACATCTTCGGATATGGGTGCATTTTCCTTTTACTATCTTGCTTTCAGGCGCGGCGGCGATATTGAGCGAAGAATAGGGCAGACCTTTGCGATGCTTTGTTCTAGAGACGGCGACCCGATTTTCCAAGAGCGCGGAGAAGCGCTTTACTGTTGGTTTTCGGCAGAAATCAGAAAAACTGTCTGTGAATATCGACTTGACAGATAGCCAAAGCATTTAAACTCGAAATCAGCCTTAAAGGGCGGTTTTTAGGCGGCTTTCGGCTTATTGTCACCCATAGGCGTTAGCCTTATGGGCGCCTCAACACCCAAAATCCACACAAAAAAACGCACCTTTAAGGTCGCAGAATTTTGTAAATGAAGGATTTTTTGGTGTGCGAGGCACAAAACGCAGTGAATCCTAACGGATTCACGAGTATTTTAACAAAGCTACAGCGAAAAATCCTTGTTTCAAAACCTGATTCAAGTTTGAATGCTTTGGCTAACCTAAAACGAATAAAAACGACCTTCCGTTTCATATACTGAACGGGAGGTCGTTTTATTATGCCAAGTATTTATTTAAGTCCCTCAACACAGGAATTTAACCCCTATATAATCGGCGGAACAGAAGAATACTATATGAATTTGATTGCCGATGCGATGGAGCCGTATCTTTATGCTACGGGTATAGATTTTACAAGAAACACACCCGAAATGACGGCAGGAAGCTCTATAAGGGCATCAAATGCGGGGAATTACGATTTACATTTAAGTCTGCATTCTAATGCTTCGGGCGGTACGGCAGGCAGTAGGAGAGGAAGCGAGGTATATTACTATCCTACCTCACAAAATGGTAGAAGAGCGGCAGAAATTATAGCAAACAATCTGCAGATAATATACCCTGTTCCAAATGGGGTAAGAACAATTCCTACAACCACGCTAGGTGAAGTAAGCCGCACCAGAGCGCCCGCTGTTTTAATAGAATTTGCCTATCACGATAACTATGAGGATGCTACATGGATAGCAAACAATATTAACGCTATAGCTCAGAATGTTGTAATTTCATTAGCTGATTATTTCGGAATACCTTTTGTTAGTCCTAACTAAATTTTAGTGCGTTTTTAATATTTTCGTAAATTTCAACTATTTTAAATTTCATAATATATTTGGTGGGATTTGAGGTGATTTTAACACCCTCTTCGTTAACGCTTTTTGATAAATCGGTATCTACTGCTGCCGGGATACAAACGGCGGGGAAGACAACACACCACCAGTTTTTACCCTCTTTTTTGCCGAGCTTTATGTTAAGGGACTGATAATTTCCTGCAGGAAGTGTGAAGCTTTCATAGTGCCTTGTTTCAAAATAACAGGTTGTGAATTCGGCTACCGCCGTGTAATCGAAGCCGTTTTCGGCTATTGTACGGTTGGCGATATCCTCGAAAAATTCAAGGTTTTCGGTGCATACACTTACTGCCTCAGTATAGTTGTCTGAATTTTCAAAAATAGCTTCGCTTTCGGCAAGTATAGCGTCACGCACCTTTAATTTTAATTCTTGGTCACAAGCGGAATCAGAGTTTGCTATTATATGCAGTCTTACAACATTTTTTCTGATATCCGCACAAGCGGCATCAAATCCTGAAAAGCTTACCAAAATGGCAAAAATCAGACCGAAAAGTATGCTTAACTCAATATGTTTTCTCTTTGTTTTCATAAAAAATACTCCTTGTCAAAGTTTTACAATCAAAAGCATTGACAGGAGTATATTTTTTTATTCAAATATAACCGATTTATCGGTGGGTACGGTTTTAAAGGATAGGATATTATGTTGCTTTAAAGTTTTTATAGCAAGGTCGGCGCTTAACTCATCTTTATATACCGCAAAAACAGAGGGACCACTTCCCGAAAGGGAGACCTTAAGCGGATTTGTAGAGGAAATAATTTCCTTTATGCCGTATAGTCCCGTAACAACTTCAAAAGAATTTTCGGCGAACTTTAGCGCTTCTTCGGTGTTTTCACATTCTAATGCTTTTAAAAAGGCATCGTTATCGGCAAATTTCGGGTTGTCGATTTCATCAAAGCGTTTGTACATTTCGGCGGTAGAGGGCTTAGTGCCATTTTTGGCAATTACAATAAAGCAGTTTTTAAATGAGGGACAGTCGGTTATTTTTTCACCTATTCCCTTAACCCTTTTGGTACCGCCCTTTATACAAAACGGAACATCGGCACCGCATTTAAGGGCAATATTTAAAAGCTCTTCTTCGGATAAATTGGCAGAGTAAATTTTATTAAGTGCTAAAATAACCCCTGCGGCATCTGCACTGCCGCCGCCAAGTCCTGCGGCGTCGGGAATATTTTTATTTATGTAAATTTCAGCACCGCCCGAAATTTTTGTATATTCAAAAAAGCGGACTGCCGCGGTGTATGCTATATTCTTCTCACCGCTGAAAAGCCGATTTGAGCAATCGACCGTTATTTTATCAGAGGGGACTACGGTTATTTCGTCAGCTAGATTTACCGACTGCATAACCGAATCTAAAAGGTGATATCCGTCCTCGCGTTTTCCTGTTATATTAAGGGTTAAATTGATTTTTGCGTTGCATAAAAGCTTCATTTTTATCCCTCGTTTCAGTAAAGTTAGTCTTTTTTCCATACCTTAAAGGTAAAAGCAGATAATTTTTCACTGACCTTTTTGGATTTCAAAATCATAAAGGCTAAAAGAGCGCCGAGTGTATTTAAAATAAGGTCGTCAACATCGGCAGCACCGCTTAAAAAGATTATCTGTAGGATTTCGATGGCGATAACAAAAAATATAATTGATGCTAAAAATTTTAGTAAATTGTTTGCAAAATTAAAAAATATCGGCATAAAAAAGGCAAGGGGAGCTAAAACCAAAAAATTGCCCAAAAGATTTTCTGCTGTTTCAAAAAGGGAGAAATAATTGTTGCGATAGCCGTCAATGAAAAACTTTACGGTGTGAAACGGAACAAAATTTGTATGCGCTTCTAAATAAAGACGCTTTTCTTCACCGGAGAGAGCGAAAAAGTTTGATATACTCCTCCCAAAATGGTCGTTAATGAGGGTAAAATCTATTACAACAGTTAGGTACAATAAAAATAAAAGCAGAGTAGTAATTTTAACAATTCGGTATTTTCTTTTCTCGGATTTTTCCTTTTTCACAAGCAAATATGAGGCAGTAAACGCCAAAGCAAAGCTTAAAATTACCATAATTATTTTAGCGGTGTAGGATATTTTGAAAAAGGACAAAACCGAGCCCGTAACACAGATAAAAAGGGCTGCAAGAAAAATATAGAGTATTCCTGCAACAGTATTTATTCGCGATACCTTCAAAACAACACCTCCGCCTAGTCTATTAAAAATAATTATATCAATTAAAACGATTAGTGTCAATTAAATATAATTCCTTTTTAGGTTTGACAGCAAACTAACTTTTTAGTATAATTTTACTATGAAAATAGGAAACATTGAGATTAAAGGAACCGCCGCATTGGCTCCTATGGCAGGTGTTGCCGATAAGGCTATGCGGGAAATATGTGTAAAATACGGGGCAGCCTTTTCTGTGGGAGAGCTTACGAGTGCTAAAGGAGTAAGCCTGGGGGATAAAAAATCCGCCCGTTTGTTATCTCCTGATAAAAACGGCAAGCCCTTTGCTTCGCAGCTTTTCGGCAGTGAGCCTGAGGTTATGGCAAAGGCGGCTGTTACAGCCCTTTCTTTAGGACCTGATTTTATCGATATAAATATGGGTTGCCCTGCTCCCAAGGTTGCAGGTAACGGTGGCGGCAGTGCGCTAATGCGAGATATCGATAATGCAGCAAAAATCGTTGAAGCAGTAGTAAAGGCAGTTGATATTCCTGTTACAGTTAAAATGCGGACGGGTTGGGATAAAGACTGTATAAATGCACCTGCCCTTGCAAAGCTTTGTGCGGCCGCAGGAGCGTCGGCTATAACGGTTCACGGCAGAACAAGAATGCAGATGTATGCCCCGGGAATTGATTATGAAACCATAAAGGCGGTAAAAGAAGCGGTCAGTATTCCCGTAATCGCAAACGGGGATGTTTGTGACGGAAAATCCGCTAAAGAAATGTTAGATATCACAAATTGTGATTTTTTAATGGTTGGAAGAGCGGCTATGGGAAACCCTTTTGTTTTTGAGGAGATTGACGCCTATTTAAACGGCGCTGCTTATATACCGCCTACCCTTAATGAAAGACTTCGCGTTATGAAAGAGCAGATAAAGCTGATGCTTGAATATAAGGATGCGCGCACTGCGATTTTAGAATCAAGAAAACATACGGCTTGGTATATGAGGGGACTTAAAAATGCCGCCGCTCTTCGCAGAATGTGCGGAGAAATAAATTCTTTCGAAGATATTGAGAGAATATGCGAAAAAACCCTTGAAGATAATAAAGATTTGTGTTAAAATCAAATATTGTTAAGAATTCCTTGAAAGGATGAGAGAGAATGTCAGGACATTCCAAATGGAGTAATATAAAGCGTAAAAAGGAAAAAACAGATGCAGCCAAGGCTAAAATCTTTACCAAAATGGGTAGAGAGATTGCCGTTATAGTTAAAAACGGCGGTGCTAACCCTGCAGAAAACAGCAAGCTAAAGGACGCTATTGCAAAGGCAAAAGCGGCTAATGTGCCAAACGAAAATATTGAAAGAATTATCAAAAAGGC
>CAYXID010000032.1:0-11604 GCA_964465535.1 uncultured Ruminococcus sp. | reverse complement strand
AAGGCAGCAGGCGACGGCGACGCTACAAACTACGAAGAGTTAATCTATGAGGGCTATGGTCCTGCAGGTATTGCCGTTGTTGTAGAGGCTTTAACCGATAACCGCAACAGAACTGCAGGTGAGATGCGTCATTATTTCGATAAATGCGGCGGTAATATGGGTCAAAGCGGCTCGGTTATGTTTATGTTCGACCGCAAGGGCGTTATTGAAATTGAAGCTGAGGGTCTTAGTGAAGACGATGTTATGGAAGCGGCTCTAGATGCGGGCGCTGAGGACTTTAATTATGACGGCGATGTTTTCGAAATCACAACAGAGCCTAACGATTTAGGCGCAGTTAGAGATGCCCTTGAGGAAAAAGGCTACAGCTTCTTATCAGCAGAGGTACAGTATATACCTCAGACTACTTCCACTATTGATGACCCTGAGCTTGTTACAAAGATGGAAAAACTTATCGACATGATGGAAGAAAATGACGATGTTCAGGCAATCTGGCATAACTGGGAAATGCCTGATATTGATGACGAGGAATAAACCCGAAAGATTAAAAACACCGCAAATTTTTGCGGTGTTTTTTTGTATGTAAACCTTATAGAATTTTGAAAAATTAGACTTTAATATTAAAAAGTATGTAAAAAACAAAATATGGCGGTATATGAACTCTAAATTTCTTGAAATATATATATAAATATGATATTATAAAATGTAATATTATTGTTTAGGGGGGAATAAGAGATGAATTTAAAAAAATGGGTAGTAGGCACACCTGACAGGGAACTTGCAAAGCAGCTATCGATTGAATGTGATATAGACCCGTTTGCAGCTCTTATTGCCTGTCAGAGAGGATATAACGACCCCTCTCAAATAGAACAGCTTATAACAGACGAGGTTTTGTTTGAAGACCCCGCTGAGCTTATTGATATTAAACTTGCAGCCGAGGTTGTAAATGCGGCAATAGCTGATAAAAAGAAAATAGCCGTTTTTGGCGACTATGACTGTGACGGTGTTACCGCTACCGCTATTATGCTCTCGTATTTAAGAGAGCGAGGCGCTAATGCAGTTTATTATATACCTGACAGAATAGCAGAAGGCTACGGTATGAATAAGTCTGCGGTAGATAAACTAAAGGAGATGGGCGTAGAGCTTATTATCACGGTTGATAACGGAATAAGCTGTGCCGAAGAAATTAACTATGCGGCATCTCTCGGTATAATCACGGTTGTCACCGACCACCATCTTCCGCCCGAAGAATTACCTAGTGCTGCTGCGGTGGTAAATCCGCACAGGAAGGACTGTCCCTCAGCCTTTAAAGAAGTTTGCGGCGCTATGGTAGCTTTTAAGCTTGTATGCGTTATTGCTGATAAAGAGCCTGAAGAATTAATGGATAAATATGCCGATTTGCTTTCGGTTGCAACTATAGGCGATGTTATGCCTTTAGTATCGGAAAACCGCAGTATTGTTAAGTGCGGTATTGCTAAAATGAAGCGAAATAGCTGTGTTGGTATAGGCGCTTTAATGGGTGTTTCGGGTGTCGAAAAGGGAAGTATGTCGGCAGGCAAAATATCCTATGCAATAGTGCCTAGAATTAATGCCGCAGGCAGAATGGGCAGTGCCGATAAGGCGCTAGAGCTTCTTTTGTCGGACAATATGCTCGAGGCTTTGAAAATCGCTAACTTTTTGGATGAGCAAAATGCTCACCGTCAGAATACCGAAAAACAGATACTTGCAGAGGCAATAGAAAAAATCGAAGCCTTTGGATATCAGCACGATAGGGTTATTGTAGTTTCGGGTAGTAATTGGAACCTTGGAGTAGTGGGTATCGTGGCTGCCCGTATTACCGAAAGGTACGGGAAGCCGTCATTTGTTATTTCTTCTGAGGGAAGCGATGCTCACGGCTCGGGTAGAAGTATCTCGGGCTTTAGCCTTTATGATGCAATGAATAATTGCAGTGAGCATCTTACAAAATTCGGTGGTCACGAGCTTGCAGGCGGAATAAGTCTTTTAGAAGAAAAAATTGAGGACTTTAGAAAAGCCATTAATGCTTACGCTAAAACTTTAGAGTTTACTCCGCCTGTTCTAAATTTGGATTGCAGAATAAATCCTGCAGGAATGTCGCTCGAAATGGCAGAGGCAATAAAGCTGTTAGAGCCGTTTGGAAACGCAAATCCCGCACCCGTATTTGGAATTTTCGGGGTGACCCTTTCTAGAATTACTCCTATAGGAAACGGAAAACATTTAAAGCTTCTTTTTACAAAGGAGAAAAACGCCTTTCAGGCTTTGCTTTTCGGTGTTAGTGCAGATAGATTTTGCTTTAATGTTGGCGATGTGCTTGATTTGGCGGTAGTCCTCGAAACAAACTTTTTTAGAGATGCGTATAGTCTTTCGGTGCAAATAAAGGCGCTTCGTTTATCTGCTACCGATGATGAGGCTGCATTTAAGAGTATTTGTCTTTACGATGATTTTAAGTCGGGTAATCTTGAAGATTTGTCACTTATTTGTCCCGACAGAAATGAAATAGCCTCTGTTTACAGAAGCATTTTAGAGGGAGCTTTTTTGCACGACAGAATTTCCTATCTTGCTCTTAAAAATGATAGTTTAGGGTATGCTAAAACCGAGATTGCAATCGAGGTATTAAAGGAACTCGGGCTAATAAGAGAGGAGAACGGAATTCTTTCGGCTAAAAGGGATGCGCCTAAGACCGATTTAATGAATTCAAGTCTTTATAAACAATTGATGGAAGGGGGAAAGTCGGATGAATGACGCTGCAAAAAGAGATTATAACGAGCTTATTGAAAAGCTGAACCGTCAAGGCGAAGTTTATGACATTAAGCTTATAACAAAGGCTTATGAACTATGTGTCGAAGCCCATAGCGGACAAAAGCGTTGGACGGGTGAGGAATATTATATCCACCCCTTTAATGTTGCTAAAATTATAATATCTCTCGGTATGGATTCGCAGTCTATAGCGGCTTCTCTTCTTCACGATGTGGTTGAAGACACAAAAACCCCTATAGAATATATAAAGCGTGAATTCGGCGAGGATGTAGCACTGCTTGTTGACGGTGTTACAAAAATCGGTAGACTTTCCTTTGTAAGTAAAGAACAGCAACAGGCAGAAAGTCTTAGAAAAATGCTTATTGCGATGGGTCAGGATATCAGAGTAATTATTATAAAACTCGCTGATAGACTTCATAATATGAGAACTATTGACGCGGTGCCCGAGCAAAAGCAGAGGGATACTTCTCTTGAAACTCTTGAAGTTTATGCACCTATTGCGCACAGACTTGGTATCAGACCCGTAAAAGAAGAGCTCGAAGACCTTGCAATAAAGCACTTAGACCCTGTAGCTTACGCAGAAATTGAGGAATTACTGCAGCACCGCAGTCATGACCGAGAGCAAATTCTTGATGATATAGAAACAAGGATAGAAGAGCGCCTTAAAGAAACTATGCCCAATGTGAAGATGGCGTTTCAGGGCAGAGTGAAATCCATACACGGCATATATCGAAAGATGTACTTGCAGGGTAAGGATTTTGACGAAATATATGATGTTTATGCAATCCGTGTAATTACCGATACGGTTGCAGACTGTTATAATATACTCGGTATAATGCACGATATGTTCAGACCTATACCGAACAGGTTTAAGGACTATATTTCTACACCTAAGCCGAATATGTATCAGTCGCTTCATACAACCGTTATAAGCCGTGAGGGAATACCCTTTGAAATACAGATAAGAACCTTTGAGATGCACCATACCGCTGAATTCGGTATTGCGGCGCACTGGAAGTATAAAGAGGGTATAACCGAAGACGACAAAAAAATGCAGGACAGACTTGCCTGGATTAGACAAATTCTTGATAATCAGGAGTCGTCAGGCGATGTTTCGGAAATTGTTCGAAGCATTAAGGTTGACTTATCGCAAGAGGATGTATTTGCGGTAACGCCAAAGGGCGATGTTATAAATCTTCCTGTGGGCTCTACCGTTGTTGACTTTGCTTTTGCAATACATTCGGCAGTCGGTGTCAGAATGGTAGGCGCTAAGGTAGACGGAAAAATCGTACCCATAAGCCACGAGGTTAAAACCGGCGAGGTTATAGAGATTTTAACCACCAATCAGGCAGGTCACGGACCGAGCCGAGATTGGATGAGTATTGCGGTTACAAATCAGGCAAAGGCAAAAATCCGTTCTTGGTTTAAAAAGGAAAAGCGACCTGAAAATATTGCCGCAGGTAAGCTCGAAATTGAGCGTGAATTTTCTAAAAACGGTATCAATTTCAGTGACGAAGAGTATAACGAAATTCTCTCTGATACAGCCTCAAGACTTCACTTTGCCGATATCGAGGAACTATATGCAGCATTAGGCTACGGCGGAATTTCAATAAACAAAATACTTCCCCGTATAAAAGACGAATACACAAAACGCACCAAGGCTTCAAAGCCGATGGAAATTACCGAGATAAAGCCTGTTACATCAAAATCAAGTGAGGGCGTAATCGTTGAGGGAATAGATAACTGTCTTATCAAAATTTCCAAGTGCTGTGCACCGCTTCCGGGTGACGAAATTATCGGTTTCATAACAAGGGGTCACGGCGTATCTATCCATAAGAGAGACTGCAACAATGTACCTACAGATATTTCTAAAGCGGCAGAGCCTGAGCGTTGGATAAAGGCTTATTGGAATACATCGCAAAGAGAAAGCTTTGTTTCTACCTTGCAGATTTATTCTGTTGACAGAGACGGTGTGCTTATTGATGTTATGACCACTATGCAGAATATGAGGGTTGCAGTTCACTCTGTAAATGCAAGACCTGTTAAAAGCGGAAATTGCATTATAACTATTACAATAAGTGCCGAAAGTGTTGAGCATTTAAGAAGCATTACTCAAAAGCTAGAGAAAATAAAAGGCGTATTTAATGTAGAGCGTATCAATCAGTAAGGTGATTTTAAATGAAAGCAGTTATACAAAGGGTATCGTCTGCAAGTGTTAGTGTAGACGGTAAAATAATAGGTGAATGTGGTAAAGGCTTTTTAATTCTTTTAGGTGTAGCCGAGGGTGATACCGAAAAGGATATTGAGCTTTTGGCTAGAAAAACCGCAAATCTTAGGATTTTTTGTGATAGCGAGGATAAAATGAACTTATCTGTTCTTGATATTGACGGCGAAATTCTTTGCATATCACAGTTTACCCTTTGTGCCGATGTTAAAAAGGGCAACCGCCCGTCCTTTATAAATGCTATGGAGCCCGAAAAGGCATCCCTTTATTACGACAAGTTCTGTGACGAGCTTTTAAAACTCGGAGTAAAGAAGGTGGAAAAGGGCGTTTTCGGTGCGGATATGAAGGTAAGCCTTGTAAATGACGGTCCTGTTACTATTCTTTATGATACGGAGATTTGGAATAAAAATGGAAATTAAATGTTTACCGCTTGGAGAAATGGGAGCAAACTGTTATCTTATTTCTACCGATTTTGCCGCAGTAGTAATTGACCCGGGAGTTTTTTCTTTTGAGGTTAAGAACTTTTTAGAAAAAAACAGCGATAAAGAACGTATGATTCTTTTAACCCACGGTCACTTTGACCATATCGGCGGTGCTAAGAGACTCCGAGAAGAAACAGGAGTAAAAATAGCTGTTGGCAAGAACGATAATGACGCTCTCTTAAATCCTGCTTTAAATCTTTCCGCCTACTTTGGCTCGGGTATTGAGCCTTTTGGTGCTGATGTTTTGCTGTCAAACCTCGAAAAATTTTCGGTAGGGGATATAGAGTTTAGTGTAATGGAAACCAAAGGCCACACAAAAGGCGGAGTTTGTTATTTATGCGGTGATAATTTTTTTAGCGGAGATATTTTGTTTTTCCAAAGTATCGGCAGAACCGATTTCCCGGGTGGAAGTTATACCGAAATGGCAGAGTCACTTAAACGCCTTATGGAACTTAGTGACGATATAACAGTTTTTTCGGGGCACGGTCAAAAAACCACTATAGGCTATGAGCGAAAATATAATCCTTATCTGAGGGAATTTAATATATGAAACTTTGTAATATAGGGCATAGCTTTAATTATGAGCTTGAAAAGCTTATCAGAATATTTTTGCCCTTTGAAAAAATCGAGATATTATACGAAGCGGTAACAGACGACCGTCTCGCTGTAGCAGAACTGCAAAAAGAAAACGATAAGTATTTTGCTAAAATAGAGCTTTGTCTTAACGGAAAAACTGTACAGAGAAAAAGAGAAATAGTCTTAGGTTTAGAAGATTTTGATAAACTGTGTGAGCGAATACTTGCAGTGGAGCTTTACAATGCTTTTGTAGAAATCTTCGGATACAGTACCGATTGGGGTATACTTACAGGCGTTCGTCCCGCAAAGCTTTTTTCAAGACTTTGCAAGAATTTGGGGGATATCGGCGCAGAGGAATATTTTAGAAATGAACTTTTAGTTCATAACAATAAAATTTCTCTTTGTAAAGAGGCAGTAAGCGGAGAAAATAAAATTACTTCGCTATCGAAGGCTGATTCCTTTAGCCTTTATATCTCGGTTCCCTTTTGCCCTACAAGGTGCAGTTACTGTTCCTTTGTTTCTCATTCTGTAGAACAGGCAAAGCGTCTTATTCCGCAGTATGTAGAGCTTTTATGCAAAGAAATCGAGTATACTGCAGAAATTGCCCGTAAATGTAATCTTAAGCTTTCAACCGTTTATATAGGCGGTGGTACCCCTACAACCCTTTCGGCAGAGCAACTCGATAGGGTTATGAAAACGGTGAGAAAAAGCTTTAACATTAAGGAAATTTTAGAATATACTGTTGAAGCGGGCAGACCCGATACCATAACCGAGGAAAAGCTTATCGCTATCCGCGATAACGGGGCTACAAGGATAAGCATTAATCCTCAGACTATGAACGATGATGTTTTATCCGTAATAGGCAGACGCCACACAGCAAAAGATACAGAAGAGGCATTTTACCTTGCAAGAAAGCTCGGCTTTAATAACATAAATATGGATTTGATTGCAGGTCTTCCAACCGATACATTTGAAAGCTTTAAAAGTACTGTAGAAAAGATTTTGGAGCTTAATCCCGAGAGTGTTACAATACATTCACTTTCTATGAAGAGGGCGTCTACTTTAAGTCGTGAGGACGCTTTGCCCGAAATAGAACAGGGAAAAACGGCATCGGCAATGGTAGATTATGCGAGGGAAACTCTGTCGAAAAACGGGATATTGCCATACTATATGTACCGACAGAGCAAAACGGTAGGAAATCTTGAAAATGTAGGCTATGCGAAGGCGGGCTTTGAGGGGCTTTATAATGTTTACATTATGGACGAAACTCATACTATTTTGGCTTGCGGTGCTTCGGCTGTTACAAAACTTCGTGAGCCTGACGGAGACCTTATTTCAAGAATATTTAACTTTAAATACCCATACGAATATATAAGCAGATTTTCAGAACAACTTACCCGAAAGGACGGTATTGTTGAATTTTATGAGAAACACCCTATCTGTAATAAATAACGGGGTTTTGCAAAATAAGCAGGAATTTGTTTTGCAGTGCGAGAGGGAATATGTAGAAAGCATTTATTCACTAGCTCAGATAATTGCTGATAATGACGATATAAAGATTGTATCTCTTGCAGGACCCTCAGGCTCAGGCAAAACAACCTCTGCCCATATTCTGCAGGAAAGACTTACCCTACTAGGCGAAAAGACTGCTATTGTATCGCTTGACGATTTCTATCTTCCGGGTGATAAATTGCCCGTTCTTCCAAACGGGAAACAGGATATTGAGTCGGTAAATGCCCTTGATAAACAGCTTATTAAAAAATGTTTAAATGAGGTTGTAATAAGCGGTGTAACATTCTTACCCGAATTTGATTTTAAAACAAAAACCTCAAAACCTGATGCTAGAAAAATCGATATCGGAGACAGAGGAATTGTTATAGTAGAGGGGCTTCACGCCTTAAATCCCGTTATAACTGACCTAGTACCTCGAAACAACATTTACAAGGTTTATGTCAGCGTAAACGAGGGCGTTTTCGATGATGAGGGAAATAAGCTTTTGTCAAGCCGACAGATAAGGCTTATGCGCAGAACTCTAAGGGACGAGGTTTTCAGAGGAACAGATGTAAATAAAACCTTAACACTTTGGGAAGATGTAGTTTTAGCCGAGCGAAAGCATCTTTACTGCTTTAAGGAAACGGCAGATTTTAATCTTAAAACACTTCATTTTTATGAGCCTTGTCTTTATAAAGAACGCTTTTCGGCTCTGCTTCAAAAGGTAGATAAAAACCATAAGGGCTATGATTATTTTCTTAAAACCGTAAAGGGCGTATCTGAGTTTTACTGCCTTGAAGAAGAGTATATACCTGAAGGCTCACTTATAAGGGAGTTTATAGGAAACCTACTTGTAAGAAAACCATAATTGTGATAAAATAAATAAAAAAAGAAAAGGAGACTCACTATGGATTTTTTAGATAACGCACTAAATAAAGCAAAGGAAGCTATTGATGTAGTTTCTAAGAAAACAGGCGAATTTGTAACCCTTGAAAAACAGAAGTTTGATGTTTCAAGCATAAAGTCAAAGCTTGAAAAGGATTATGCAAAGCTCGGCAAGTATTATTTCGAGCTTTTAAAGAATTCTGCAGAAACCCCTGAGGAAGTAAAGCAAATGGTAGAGTCGATAAATGCAAAAATTGCAGAGATTGATAAGCTTAATGTGGAGATAGAAACTGCAAAAAACAAGAAGATTTGCGCCGCTTGTAAGGCATCAATCCCTCAAAGCGCAGTATTTTGTCCCTCTTGCGGAGAGAAACTTGTTTTCGATAGCAGTGAAGAATAAGTCAGTTGGAGTAAAATATGAGTAATATTAAAATCGGTGTTGTCGTTGCAGATGTTGAGGAATATAAGCCTTTATGCGAGCTTTTGGCAGAAAGTGAAATTTCTTCGCCTGTTAAAATGCAACGCGATAATAACGCATATCTTTTAAAGGGCGAAAATGCGGACGCTGAGCTTTACTGCATAAACTGCGGAATAGGCAAAGTAAATGCTGCCGCCGCTGCCGTTCACCTTGCAGACCTTGGCTGTGAAATAATCTTAAACTATGGATTATCAGGCGGTATAAGTGGAGTCAGAAGAGGCGAAGTGATAGCTGCTGACAGATTTTTAGAGCACGACTTTGACCTTACCACCATAGGATACAAGCCCTGTGAAAAGCCGAGACAAAAGTATATCTATACAGCAGATAGCAAGCTTTTAGAGGTTTTACTTAAAATTTATCCCCAAATAAAGCACGGCACTGCCGTTTGCGGTGATCGCTTTATCTGTAAGGACGAGGACAGAGAATTCTTTAAAAATGAATTCTCGGCTATGTCCTGCGATATGGAAACTGCCGCTATAGCGTCGGTTTGCGATATGTTCTCGCTTCCCTTTATAGCTTTAAGAAGAATTTCGGATGATGCGGGTAACGATGCTGTTGAGAGTTATAACGATATGAACGAAACAGGCAACGGCGCACTTGTAGATGTTTTCTTAAAATTTGTGAAAGAAATTATCGATTAAAATTTAGGAGTCAGATAAATGGCGAACAAGAAAAGGAAGCAGCAAAGCTTTGAATACGGCGCAATAATTTTGTTGTGCTCAACTATGATTGTAAAGCTTATAGGCGCAATTTTTAAAATTCCGCTTTCAAATCTTATAGGCGACTTAGGTTTTGGCTATTTCTCATCTGCCTATGATTTGTTTACCCCTATTTATTCTCTTTCTATGGCGGGACTGCCGATTGCAGTTTCGCGTTTAGTAGCAGAGAATATGACTGCGGGCAGATACCGTGATGTGCATCAGTCGCTAAAGGTTACTAAAAGAGCCTTTTTTGTAATGGGATTTATAGGCTTTGTTTTAATGCTTTTGCTTATTTACCCCTTTGTAAAAATTACCGATGCTACAGGTAAAACAATATACAGCCTTTTTGCGATTGCCCCGTCATTAGTTTTCTGTTGTGTAATGTCCACCTACAGAGGCTATTATGAGGGACTTCGCAATATGTACCCAACTGCCCTTTCCGATATAATTGAAGCCTCGGGCAAGCTTGTTTTAGGCTTAGGCTTTGCTTTTGCTGTAATGAAGCTTACCGATAATGTTGCCCTTGCCGCCGCAGGCGCGATGCTCGGTATCACAGTAGGGGCGGGACTTTCGGCTTTGTACCTAAGACTTAGATTTAAGTTTAAGGGCGATATGATTACAGAGGAAGAACTTGAAGGCAGTGCAGAACCGCTCTCTCAAAGTGCTACCCTTAAAGCCCTTATAGCTATTGCTATACCTGTTGTAGTATCTTCTCTTGCTAACAATATTGCATCTTTAGTGGATGTTTCAATGGTAAAATGGCAGCTTGCTAATTTAATGGAGTCAAGCGGAGAAGTTATAACCTCAATGTACAAGACTTCGATAGATGCCTACAACGCGGCTGCAAGTGAAGTGCTAACTGCTGACGCCGTACCCACCTTCCTTTACGGAATAAGGGGCAAAGCGTTTACGGTTTATAACCTTATACCCACGATTACATCAGTTTTAGGAGTAAGTGCATTACCGGTTTTAGCTTCCTCTTGGGTGCTGAAAGACAAAGCTTTAGTAAAGAAAAATGTAGATTCGATGATTAAAATGACGGCGCTAATTTCAATGCCTGCGGGGGCAGGTCTTGTAGCTTTGGGCGGTCAGATTATGGGCTTTTTGTATACTTCGGTTGCCTCTGTCGAAATAGGCGGAGCAATGATGCGTATCTTTGGCTTTGCGGCATTCTTTGCAGGTCTTGCCATTCCGATGACGAGTATGCTTCAGGCGGTAGGTCATCAGGTCGCGGCTCTCAGAAATGTGGCAATCGGTGCGGTGCTTAAGATTATAGTGAATTTCGTTTTGGTAGGTGTACCGCAGATAAATATTCAGGGTGCCGCATTCGGTACTTTGGCTTCCTATCTTTTCATATTTGTGGCAAACCTTTTAACCCTTATAAAAGTAACGGGAGTAAAGCCGACTTTTTCTAAGGTGCTTATAAAACCCTTTATAGCCTCTCTTTTATGCGGAGTAGCCGCATACTTCACTTCGCTTATAGGTAGCGGCAGAACGGTTACGCTTTTATCTATCGTTGTAGCTGCTGTGGTATATGCGGTTGTTCTTATATTACTTAATACCTTTGAGCGTGAGGATGTTTTGGCTCTTCCAAAGGGCGAAAAACTTTTAAATATCTGCTTAAAGCTTAAGATAATTCGTTAAATTGCACAAAAATGGAAATTATATATCTACGGAAGTTAAAAAATTCATAAAATCTATTGATTTTTGTTAAAATGTGTGGTATATATATAGTAAATCTTTATAGGTAAAGCCTTGAAGGTTCATACATTAGGTAAACAACCAAAGTTGTTAAAATTATTAGGAGGTTCTTAAAATGAACAAAACAGAATTAGTTGCAGCTATCGCCGCTAAGGCAGGTCTTTCCAAGAAGGATGCAGAAAAGGCATTCGCAGCATTTACCGATACAGTTGCTGAAACACTTAAAGCAGGAGACAAGATTCAGCTCGTAGGCTTTGGTACTTTTGAAGTGCGTGAGCGCGCTGCAAGAACAGG
>CAYXID010000031.1:0-18540 GCA_964465535.1 uncultured Ruminococcus sp. | reverse complement strand
GTTATGATTGAGAATTCCCACTCTGAAAATACACTTATCAGATATGCAGAGCCCCTGTCAACTCTTGCTTGGAAGCACGGCATTTCAAAATATCCTGATACATATTTTGAAAAGGCTTGGAAGTTGCTTTTCCAAAGCCATGCTCACGATTCTATGCACGGATTAGGTCCTAAGACTCTTGCTGATGGAGAACATTCAAGACTTCAGCAGGCAGGAATTATTGCTAAGGGTATGGAGCGTAAGGGTCTTGAGAATATCACTAAAGAAATCAATACCTCAAATGTAAATGATACCGAGTATTTCCTTGCAGTACATAATCCGTCTTCTTTTGAAAGAAGTGAGATTGTAGAGGCGTATGTTGATATCCCTAAAGATATCATCCTCAAATATGTAATTATTGAGGATATGAACGGTAATCCTGTTAAGGTACAGGAAGTAGAAAGACAGAATAACGTAAGAGCAGGTATTTATCATCCCCGTAGCCGTAATATGCCTTACTATTGCAATAAAATTCATCTTTATTTTGAGGCTGAAAACATTCCTGCAATGGGTTATAAAACCTTTAAAATTAAGTGGGCTGAAAAGAATGTATATCCTTATCCCCACGAGGATTGGGATGCTCCGAGAATTTTGAGCAGCAATATGCTTTGCGGAGTAAACGAAGCTCAAAATGAGTTCATTCGAGTAAAGGTTAATCCTGACGGTACAGTTAATATTACCGATAAAAAGACAGGCAAGGTTTATGAGAACCTTAATTACCTGCTTGATATGGGTGATAGGGGAAATATGTGGTCTTATGACAATATCCCCTGTGACAGAATAATTTCAAGCTTAGGTGCAAATGCGGTAGTTGCAACAACAGTAAACGGACCACTTGCAGTTAAGTTTACCGTAGATTACAAAATGCAGCTTCCTAAGGAATATGACTTTGCAAAGCAACTTCGAAGCGAAAATATGGTCGAAATGCCGGTTCACATTGAGATGATACTAAAGAAAGGCACAAAGTATCTTGAGGTTGTTACAAATATTGATAATAAGGCTAAAGACCACTATCTTAAAGTTTGTATGCCTACAGGACTAAATGCCGAAAAAACTTGGGCAGAGGGTTCGTTTATGGTAGCAGAATACCCTGTAAGACCTTCAATAGACGGCGATGTTAGAGGTAATGAGCTTGCCCGTCATCCTTTCCAACTGTGGTGTGATTTGGCAGACGATAACAACGGCTTTGCACTTCTTAGCGATGCTACAAAGGACTATGAAATATTAGAGGACAGCGAAGATCAGACTATTGCTATGGGACTTGTTCGAAGCACCCGTCTCAGAATTGCCTGTGATAACCGTTTGTGGATGGAATATCCGGGAGACGAGAGTTCACAGTCGCTTCGTGAATTTACATACAGATATGCATTTATGCCCCATGCAGATAAATGGGATAAGGCAGGCCTTTACAATGAAGCCTTGGCATTTAATGCACCCTTAAAGGTTTGTGAATTCGGAAGACAAGACGGTATGTTTGAAACCGATAAGAGCTTTGTTGAAATTAAAGGAGATAACCTTGTTTTAAGCTCTGTAACCAAGTCTGAAAACGATACTGTTCTTATAAGACTTTATAATCCTACCGAAGAAACTGTTGAGGCTAAAATTAATATTGGTTTTGATTTCAATGAGGCATATTCAGTAAAGCTTGACGGCAGGAAAAACGAAAAACTTGAAAGAGAGAATAATACTCTTAAATTCAGCGTCAATAAGGGCAAAATTTACACAGTTGAGGTACTATAATGCTCAGTATAGAAAAAAGTGATTTATATAAAGTAGGTGAACAGGGAGTAAGAAAAATTCTTACTCCCGAGGATAAAAAAATCGACATAATAGAGTTTGAAGACAAAACCCTTTGTTATGTTAAAAGCGCACTCGGGTATCCTGCAATATACCCAATGTATGAAACCGACTTTGAGCCTAAAGCAGAGGCAATTTTAATGGACCTTGACGGTACAAGCGTACATTCTGAAAATTTTTGGATGTGGGTAATAGAGCAGACTACTGCACGACTTCTCAGCAACAGTAATTTTAAAAGGGAAGCGGAAGACGAACCCTTTATATCGGGACACAGTGTTTCAGAGCATTTGCAGTATATGATAGATAAATATGCTAAGGGTGCATCTCTTGAAAAGGCTCGTCAGTATTACTTTGAAATTGTAAATTACGAGATGGATGAAATTATGAAGGGCAGAGGCAAGCAGGACGCTTTTACACCCGCCCCGGGCCTTAAAGAGTTTCTTACAACCGTAAAAAATGAGGGCATAAAGATAGGTTTAGTTACAAGCGGTCTTTATGAAAAGGCGATGCCTGAGATTGTCTCTGCTTTCAGACAGCTCGGTATGGGTGACCCTGTTGATTTTTACGATGCAATAATAACAGCGGGTCAGGCGCTTAGAAAAGGACAGACAGGTACACTCGGCGAGCTAGCGCCAAAACCTCATCCTTGGCTTTATGCCGAAACCGCAAGGGTAGGACTTGGTATTCCCTTTGAAAGAAGACACAAGGTTATCGGTATTGAGGACAGCTCTGCAGGTGTTGTATCAATAAAGCTTGCCGGTTTTTCTTGTGTTGGTATTAGCGGTGGCAATATTGAAAAATCAGGTGTCAGTGAATTGTGTGATTACAAAGTAGATAAATTAGAAGAAATTTTAAAAGTAATTCTGTAAACCAAAACACCCAATAAAAATATAGTTTTTGACCTATTAGTCAGATTTGGTAGATTTTGAAAGAATTACCAAAAAAATAGCGTTATCCGTGATTTTTTGTATATATGCCGTACTTTGTTTCTTGTGAGTTTTGTTTATTTAAGATAAAATTATGTTGTGAGAAGTATATATTTAATGTGCGATTTACATAAAAGTGCAGTTTGCTTTTAGGAGTGATTATATGGTGCAGAATCCGAGTTTGTTTTCATATTCTGTTTCAAAACGGGAAAAGAGAAACGAGTTACCTGATTATGTTTCTGTTAAACCGATTGGAAATCCGTATTATTTTGGAAATGAATATCCAAAAAAGTGCGAGTTTGATTTAATAACTGAAAAATCGGATTTTTACCTTGAAATCTCTCTTAAAATGCCAAATGGTGAAAATATTTATCTTGGTAAATATAAGTGTGAAGAAAAGATAAGTGTAGATTTAGCCGAACTTTGCAAGTCCTACGGTGTTTTTTACCTTAAAGTAAGGCTTGTTGATTTCTCGGGGGAAATTGGTCATTTTGAGTTGCCTTTTGCACACATAAAAGTTCCTTCAAGGTTAAAAGATTGCGGTGCTTGTGCTCATGTTATAGCATACGATACACCCATAAACCGCTGTGCAATTGAACTTATGGCGAAGGCAGGGCTTACATATTTCCGTGACGATATATTGTGGGAAAAATGTGAAACCGAAAAGGGAGTAATTGAAGTCCCAGAATATTATATTTCTATGATAGAACATTATAAAAATAACGGGTTGGAGCCTAATGCAATTCTCAGTTACGGAAACCATTTTTATGATAACGGAAAAGTACCTTATACCGAAGAGGGTATTAATGCATATGCCGCATTTGCAGCAGCAGTAGCAAAGCAATTTAAAGGCGTTATCAGTAGATTTGAAATTTGGAACGAATATGATTTGGGCGGTTTTAATACCGAAGAGCAACCGCCTGAAGTATATGCAAAAATGCTAAAGGCTGCTTATACTGAAATTAAAAAGGTAAATCCTGAGGCACAGGTTATTGCAGGTGTTACCTGTAATCCGCATTATTCTTGGTTAGAGCGATTGCTTGAGGCTGGCGGTGCAAAATTTTGCGACGGCATTTCTACTCATACTTACAGTATGATGGATTTTGCTTATCCTGACGATACACAGCTTCAGGTTGATGTAAACACGGGCGAATATAAAAAAATCGCTGAAAAATACGGGTTAAAATCAAAAATTGATGTTACCGAAATAGGATGGAGCACACCTTCAAGCTATAGCTCGTGCTCGCGTGTTCAACAGGCGGCCGCTATGGTTCGCGCGTTTGCAATTGCACAAAAAAGTAAAAATATAGGCAAGCTTTTAATGTATGATTTCAGAAATGACGGTACTAATCCGTTTGATACTGAGTCAAATTGGGGACTTATCGAAGCGGGTGACGCATTACAGCCATTGGCTCCAAAGGAAAGCTATGTAGCGGTTTGCTGTTATGGAAATATGGTTGGGGATTGTGAACTACTCGATTCATATGTTAAAGATAATATTCAAATTATAAAATACCGTACAAAAGACGGTTTTAGATATATGCTTTGGTCGCTTATCGGAGCGCATACAGTAAAGCTTAATTTACCTGACGGTGCAATAATTTCTGATATGTACGGAAATGAAACTGCTTGTGATAAAGAGATTATCGTTTATGAGCAACCGTGTTACATTACAACAAGCGATGAGGTAGAAATTTTAAGTTCAGAAATTATCCTTCCGAAAAGTAACCGTGATTTTATGCTTAGTGTTTATCCTGAGCGTACAGACTGCGGCTGGAATGTAAAGCTTAAAGCCTACTGTAATAAAGGAAAAGCTAGTGGAATAATTCGTATTGAAATTCCGCAGCTAAATTTAAAAACAAAATATGAGAATTTTGATTTGTCCTGTGGAGAAAGCTGCGAGTTTTCATACGAGATTAATAAGGAAGTATCTCCGCTTGATTTGTATCGCACAATAACCGATGTTATTTTTTCGGGCGGAAAAAGAGAAATTTTCAAAGAAGAAATTAACTTTATTAGCGTTCCTTACGGAAAAGATAATTGTTTTGAATTTTCATTAGATAAAAACAGTTATACCGTATTGGACGAAAATGACGAACCGATTTCAGCTAAAATCGGCCTTAGTTATGACGATGACAATTTGTACTTTAACGCAGCTGTAGTAGACGCTAATCATAGTCAGCACGGCACGACAGGTGTTATGTGGCATGATATTTGGGATGGAGATTATATTGAATTGATTATCCAACCTCTCAGCGATACGGCTCGTTCTGATACTCGTTATAACGATATTGGATTATGTCTTTCCTCAGATACAGGAAAGGAGCTTTGCTGGCGTTGGCATTCAGCACCCGGTAAAACTATTGGCAAATTGCGAGATTTACCCTTAAGAGTTACTTTTGAAAATGGGGTTACATATTATCAGGCGAAGATTTCTTGGAAAATGCTTTTGCCGGATTGGTTGCCTCTTAATAAGTGTGATCGTTTCGGATTTTCACTTAGAGTTGGTAATTCATACGAGGGTTGCCCGAGTGGATTGTCAGGTTATTTATCGGCGTTTGGCGGTATAGGGGACTGGAGAAATCCAGCGTCATATTTGCCGGATGAATTTGGATTGTTCGTTTTGGATAAAGCGTTAAAAATAGAAAAATAAAGTAAGGAAGTGTTTTGCATGAAAAAAATAATGTCATTTGTTTTGTCAATTGCGTTAATTGCAGGAGTTATATTGCCTACATTTTCGATTACTCTCAATATATCGGCAGATGAGGCATATACAGGGGTAGTTGACAACGGCGGTAGCGAAGAAATGGCTTATCCGCTTGTAGATGGCGGTCATACTGCCACTAACTCACACGATGCAGACGAGGTGCATAGCGGTAATTATTCAACCAAGATTGTAACAAAAGCCGCAGGAATGAATGCATCTTTTAAGATTGAAAGCACTACAAATTACAATAAAATCCCCCTTAATGAAGTAGTTTACATTACCTTCTGGGCAAAAGCTGACGAAACAGCAGGCTTTAGAGGTACGATATTTACCGGAAATGTTTATCAGACAGGTGCAAACGGCACTAACAATAAACTTGACAATTATATGCTCACCTTTGCTGCAGGTAGTGCAGAAGCAGAGAATGGCTGGGTAGAGTTTGATAAAGAATGGAAGCAGTATTCAATTAAGGTACAAAGACCCTTTATTGAAGGCTATACAGGATGCTATTCATTTATTAAATTGTGCGGTAAGGGCACATTTTATATAGATGACTTTGATATTGTGGCTTCTGATGTTAAAAATGAGAGCATAATTGATAATGCTGGAAGCGAGGAAATGCCTTATCCGTTTGTAAACGGTGGCTATACTGCTACCAATACACATAATACAGACGAGGTACATAGCGGTAATTATTCAACCAAGATTGTAACAAAAGCCGCAGGAATGGACGCATCATTTAAGATTGAAAGTACAGTTAATTACAAAAAAATACCGCTTAATAAAGAGGTTTATATTACTTTCTGGGCAAAGGCTGACGAAACAGCAGGCTTTAGAGGTGCGATATTTACCGGAAATGTTTATCAGACGGGCGCAAACGGTGCATCTAATAAGCTTGATAATTATACGTCAACTTATGCCGCAGGTACTGCAGGTACCGAGGATGGATGGGTAGAATTCGATAAAGAATGGAAGCAGTATTTTATGAAGGTGCAAAAGCCCTTCGTAGAAGGCTATACAGGATGCTATTCATTTATAAATTTGTACGGTAAAGGTACCTTATATGTAGACGACTTTGATATCATTGAGTTGAATAACAGTGGTGGAGGCGAAGGCGGAAGCGACGACGATGACGAAAACCTAGATGGCGACATAGTCGATAATGCAGGCAGTGAATTAAAAGCCTTTGGTGATACAGGAACACCTACCGAAAAAACTTCAAATGAAGCTCATAGCGGTAACTATTCCACCAAAATCTCAACAAAAGGTTCAATTAAAATTACAAGCTCAACCAATTACAAAAAGATACCGCTTAATAAAGAGGTACATATTACATTCTGGGCAAAGGCTGATGAAACCGTAGGCTTTAAAGGTATGATATTTACCGGAAATGTTTATCAAACAGCTGCAAACGGTACTTCTAATAAGCTCGATAATTATACGCCTACCTTTGCTGCAGGTACTGCCACTACAGAGGATGGCTGGGTAGAATTCGATAAAGAGTGGAAGCAGTATTTCATGAAGGTGCAAAAGCCCTTTGAAGACGGCTATAACGGTATGTATTCTTATATCAATTTTGACGGTATCGGTGCTTTGTATCTTGATGATTTTGATATTGTTGATTTGAGTGCAGGAAATGACGATACCGCTATAATCGATAATGCAGGAAGTGAAACAAAAGCTTTCGGTGATACAGGAACACCTACCGAAAAAACCTCTGAAGAAGCTCATAGCGGTAAATATTCTACAAAGATTTCAGAAGACGGCTCAATCAAAATTACAAGTACAACCAATTACGATAAAATTCCGCTTGGTCAGGATGTGTTCATTACCTTTTATGCAAAGGCTGATGAAAATGTCGGTTATAAGGGTGCAATGGGAAGCGGTAACATATATCAGGTAGCGGCCGACGGCACAACCCTAAAGCTTGACGGTTGGGCAAACGCTTATGCTTTTGGTAGTACCTTAAATCCCGATGAAAAAAATCTCTGGGAAGATGTTTCTAAAGAATGGAAAAAATATTACATAAAGGTAATGCATGATTTTGATATCGGTTATGTGAGTATGTATTCCTTTATTAACTTTGTTGGTGAGGGCATACTTTATATAGACGATTTTGATATTGAAACTGCCACTGGAGGAAGCGGCTCTGAAAATCCCTTAAAGGTTGAGATTTCAGACGATGTTAACGGCGCTCGTTATTATGAGAGCACAGCAGACGGCACATTCCATATTGAGCAGAAAATTCTTATTAAAAACCTTACAAGCTCCTTTGAATCAGGACTTTGTGAATATATAGTTACTGATAGTCTTGGCGACGAGATTTCATCAGGTGATTTTGATATTGCTATCGGTCCGCAGTCTACAAGTACTTATGCGGTTGACTGTTCATCAGTAGCAGCATACGGAACCTACACTGTTGATTTTTCAGTTACACGAACTGATGGAAGTCAGTACTATGCCGGAAAGATAAATATCAGCCGTATTAAAGAGGTTGAAAAGGTATACGAGGAAGATATGCTTGGTATTAACTTCCATTACGGTGAGGTTGCTGAAAGTGAAAAAGACGAGTTGCGTAAGCAGTTAAAGCCTCTTGCGGCAATGGGTGTTAATACTGTTCGTACATCTTTCCATTGGACCGATTACGAAAAAGAAAAGGGCGTTTATAATTTTACTCAGAATTTAAAGAATTATTTTGAGGTTTGTGCAGAATTTGGTATAACGGTTGCCCCTGTACTCAAAGAAAACCTACAGGCAGGTGTCGGCAATCCGCTTTATGCTAATGGGAATTTAAGTGCAAAAGAGAGCATAGAGGGCTACGGCAATTTCTGTGCAGCATTTATAAAATATATAGGTAAATATGCTAAATATGCCCTTATTTCAAATGAGCCTAATTTTTGCGATGTCCCTGTAGATGTCTACACTAAAATGCTCAAAACATCCTACAAAAAAATAAAGGCTGTTAATTCTAAAGTAAAGGTTGTAGGAGCAGAGGTTTCCGGTTGGGGTATATCCTATATTACAGATATGTTAGAGTTAGGTGCCTATGATTATATGGATGCAGTAGGTATTCATCCGTATATTTATCCGAGTGCTCCTGAGGTGTCTGAGGTTATAAAGTCACTTGAGGAATTAGCTGAGCTTACAGCAAGCTACAGTAAAAAGAAAAAACCGTTGCCTATATGGTGTGACGAGTATGGCTATTTTACATCAGGTACAGATAATGCTCATTCTCCTGTAACAGAGGAGCAACAGGCGGTTTATATGACACGCTATACTGCAATGATGGCAGCATCGGGACTTGTAGAAATGGCAATGCCGTATGTTGCGTATGATATGTACGATAACAATGAGCTTTCAGAGGGTAACTACGGAATTATGAGACATCCAAATTCCGATAAGGGAAGTCAAACATCAAAGTCGGCACATTTAATGCTCGCAGGTTATATGAATGCTTTGGGCGGTAAAAAGTTCAAGAGTGTTCTGATTAACGATGCCGGTGTGTACGCATATCTTTACACTTCCGGAGACGGAAGAAATGTTTATATGCTTTGGGATAACGGCAATGATGTGAGATGTAATATCAAAGTTTCCGGTACTGATGTTAGTCTTTACGATTGCTTTGGAAACAGTAAGTATATAAAAATGGATGGAAATTCTTTAAATCTTTCCATTGGACAAAGGCCGATTTATTTAGTTCTTGATTCCGGCGCTACTATTAGTGATATCGTTTTAGGTGACGGAGAAGAGCTAAATGGCGATTCTGACGATACACCGGAAAATAGTGGAGATATAGAAGAACCTGACGAAGAAAAGCCAAGTAAAACCAAGAAGAAAAAGGTTGTTATAACCAAAAGGGTTAAAGGCTCATCAGAAAGTTCTATTTTACCGATTATTATTGCGGTTTGTGCCGTTCTTTTAGTAGGAGGCGGCTTAACGGTATTTTTGGTTGTTCGCAGAAAAAAATCCAAATTTGCGAAATAAAGTATTGTTCTAATTAAGCTTCATCTGAATTTCAAAATTTTGTGTTTGAAATTCAGATGACTTAAAAAGATTTTTTTGGAGTTGAAGTAAATGGTATTGTGCAGAAAAATAGTACAAAAATTAATACTGATTGTGCTTTGTGTTATGTTGGCTTTACCGACAATTACAAGCAATACTGTTCTTGCAGAAAACGCGGAGATAATTACTCCCTCAGAGAGAACAGATAATTCGTACTATAATTATTATCTTGAAATTGCCGATTTGGCGATGGCTAAAGATAATATTGTACTGCATCCTTCTTCAGCTTTAAAACAGATAGATGGCAAAAATGCAGTTACCTTTGGAGATACACATTCATCGGAAGTTTATGAATTTTATGTATCAAATTCGGGTGTATATTGCCTTGCCATTGATTATCATACTCTTGATACCGATAATACCACTATAATGCTTGATGTTGCTATTGATGGTACATATTATTTCGATGAATTAAGCAAGCTTGAGCTTCCGCGTTATTATACTGATGATCTTGAAAACGGGAAATTTGCAATAGATAAAGACGGGGACGAGGTTCGTCCGTCGCAGAAAGAGATATATACATAGAATGAAATATATTTTGCTGATTCTACCGGACTTTATTCCGAACCCTATCTTTTTTACCTGACTGCCGGTCATCATTCGCTTGTTCTTTCTACAGAGAATGATTTAGCTGTATCACAGCTCACTTTTTCAAATTATGAGACAGAAGTTTCTTATGAAGAATATAAATCACAGATTTCTGGTAAGAACCGTGATGTGAAAGCACACCGTCAGGAAGCAGAATATGCAGATGTGAAAAATGCATCTTATCTTTATCCGATATACGATAATATGGACGCTTCTATGGCTCCGCAGTCCTATAAAGCGATTTTACTTAACAATATAGGTGGGTCAAACTGGTCAAATACAGGAGATAAAATTTCTTGGACTGCAGAGGTAAAGACAGCAGGTCTTTATACAATTTCACTTCGCGTAAATCAGAGCTATAACGAAAGCGGAAATTCATACCGTAAATTTACAATAAACGGAGTTTGTCCTTTTAAAGAGGCAGCTTCGATTGCATTTAAGTATTCTACCGATTGGTATATAAAGACATTTGGAGACGAAAATCCCTATCTTTTCTATTTGGAACCGGGCGATAAATTGGCTCTTGAGGTTGTAGTCGATGAGACCTCCGCGAAGATGGCAAGAGATATTAATAATGTAACGCTCCAAATGAATTCTCTTTATAGAAAAATGTTGGTAATTACAGGACCTGATGTTGATATATACCGAGATTATGCATTGGATACCCAAATTCCTGAACTGCTTGACAGTTTGAAAAATGCACGCAAACAGCTTGATAGTATCGCATCTATGATGGAAAAGAGAAAGGGTAGCGGTTCTACTCTTTCTACCGTTAAACAGGTTCGTTCTGTAATTCATACGATGATTGAGGAATCCTATGTTCTACAGGAGCATGTAACTAATTTCTCCGATGCTATTACTAATCTTGGATCCATCGTAAATACAATTGGTCTACAGGGACTGGCGATTGATTCGTTTTTCTTTCAACCTGTGGATACTGAACTTCAAAACACCGAGGTATCCTTTTTCAAAAAATTCACTTACGAAATTAAAAGATTTTTATATTCTTTTGTAAAGGAATATGATGCAAAAAGTAAGTCGGATGAAAGCTTGGTTGTTTGGGTAAGCACAGGCCGTGACCAATTACAGTTACTTACAAGAATGATAGAAGGCTATTATGCGCCTAATCATGATGTAAATATTGAACTAAACTTAGTTGATACAGGAGCTACGCTGATTCAGGCTACTCTTGCGGGAAAAGGCCCTGATGTTGCCTTAATGATCCCTGAAGAAACTCCAATCAATCTTGCTATGAGAGGCGGATTAGTTAATCTCAAGCAATATGATATGAGCGATATTAATAAAGAATTTTACGATTCTGCATGGACTCCGTATTATTACAAAGACGGACTTTATGCTATTCCGGAAACGCAAAATTTTGATGTTATATTCTATCGTACAGATATTTTTGAAGAGCTTCATATTTCACCGCCTCAAACCTGGGACGATTTTTATAAGGTACTTGAAACACTTCAGCGTAATAATCTGCAGGTTGGTATTCCCGAAATTAATGCGGCGAATGCAGGTGTTTCGAGCGGTATTGCAACCTTTCAGAAGTTTTTGCTTCAAAACGGAGGAAGCTACTATAACGAAAACCTAAGCAAGACGGCATTTGATACCAATATTGCAAAGGATGCTTTTTACGATTGGGTTCAGTTATATAAAAAATACGGTTTAGACCGCTCTTTCGACCTTTATAACAGATTCCGTTCAGGCGAGATGCCATTGGCAATTCAAAATCTTAATTTTTATAATCAGATTTATACTGCAGCACCCGAGATTCGTGGACTTTGGTCGATAGCACCTATTCCGGGAACTCTGACATCAGACGGCACAATTAACAGAACTGAAGCTGCAACAGGTACCGCCTGTATTATGCTTAATTCCGCAGTTAAAAAAGGACTAGGGGAACAGGCATTTGATTTTATGAAGTGGTGGACCTGCAGTTCTACACAGGCTATGTACGCTAAAGAGCTTGAATCCACAATGGGAATTGCCGCAAGATATTATCCGGCAAACAAGGTTGCCTTTAATTCAATTGCTTGGACCAAAAGAGAAAAAGCAATCATTTTAGAACAATGGGGTCAGGTGGAAAATATTCCGCAGGTTCCCGGAAATTATGTTTTACAGCGTGATTTAACCAGCGCTTTCCGTAAGGCACTTAGCGACCTCGAATTACCCGAGCGTCAATTAGAGGTATATAACAACTCTATAAATGAAGAAATTGCCCGTAAGCGAAAAGAATTTTCATTGGAATAGGAGGAGTATAGAGATGAAAAATAATATATTTTTTCAAATTAAACAGAACAAAATATACTATTTTCTATTGGCACCTTTTTTGATATTTTTTATCATTTTTATGCTTGTTCCTACTATTTCGTCAATTGTACTTAGCTTTACGGATTTCAATATGGTGCAAATTCCGCATTTTGTAGGTGTTGATAATTATTTACGTTTACTTTTCAGTGACAAAATTTTTATTCTTTCTTTGAAAAACACATTGATATTAGCCCTTATAACAGGACCTATAGGTTACATATTAAGTTTTATTTTAGCGTGGCTTATAAATAGCTTCAATAGGAGAGTTCGCAGTATTTTTACATTTTTCATTTACTCTCCCGCATTAGCAGGAAATGTATATTTTATGTGGACCTACATTTTTTCATCAGACCGCAGAGGTCTTTTGAATAACTTGCTTTTACAGTTGAAGTTCATTAATGAGCCGGTGTATTGGCTTACCGATACAAAGTATAATTTTACAGTTGTAATTATTGTTGTGCTTTGGATGAGCTTTGGAACAGGCTTCCTTTCCTTTATTTCAGGTTTGCAGACCTTGGATCCTGTATATTATGAGGCGGCATCAATAGATGGACTCAAAAATCGCTGGCAGGAGCTTTACTATGTAACCTTTCCGCAGATGGGACCGCAACTTTTATTCGGTGCCGTTATGACGATATCTTCTTCGTTTGCTATTGGCGCAGAATGTGCAGCCCTTACAGGTAATCCAAGTACTGACTATTCAACACATACAATTTTATTGCATATGCAGGATTATGCAAACACACGATTTGAGTTAGGTTATGCATCTGCTATTGCGGTTGTACTGTTTGCGATTATGTTACTAAGCTGGCTGCTGATACAAAAAGTTTTAAAGCAGTTTAATGATTAAGGGGGATTGAAAAATGAGTAAAAAAGCCAAAAGTATTCAATCCCGTACAATCAGAATAAGGGGTTTACGAAGATTTTCTTATCGTTCAACAGGTGGAAATGTTAGTATTTTTATCTTCCTGTTATTAGTATCGGCTTTTATGATTTTACCTATGCTTTATGCGGTTTTACAATCATTAAAGCCTTTGGATGAGATTTTTGCTTATCCGCCACGCTTTTTTGTCCGTAATCCTACTCTTAAAAATTATTCGCAGCTTTTTAAACTTGCAAATAGCCTTTGGGTTCCTTTTTCAAGATATTTATTTAACAGCTTATATGTTTCGATATTAAGTACTACATTATATATTTTTGTAGCCGTAATGGCAGGATATGCCTTGGCAAAAGGTAAATTCCCGGGCGTGCAACTTATTTCAAACCTTGTTGTATGGACAATGCTGTTTAGGAGCGAGGTTTTAGCCGTACCGCAGTATATAGTTGTTTCAGGCTTTGATATGGTAAATACACATTCTTCCATTATTTTGCCGGCAATGGCTTCTACAATGGGTGTATTTTTAATGAAGCAGTTTATGATTACTGCCATTCCTGATTCTGTATTAGAGGCGGCGCGTATCGATGGGGCAGGGGAATTGAGAATTGTAAGAAGTATTGTTTTCCCTTGCATTAAACCCTGTATTCTTACTCTTATAATTTTCACTTTCCAAGCGATGTGGAACAATACAGGCGGAAATTATATTTATAGTGAAAGCTTAAAAATGCTTCCAAGTGCACTAAGCACTATTATTTCAAGTGGTATTGCCCGTGCAGGTGCAGGTGCGGCTGTAGCGGTTATTTTGATGATACCACCCATAGTTGTTTTCCTTTATTCACAGAACTCTGTTATGGAAACAATGTCCCACTCAGGTCTTAAGTAACAATATCGAATCAGGAGGCTAAATATGAATAAAAAATTATTTAAATTTTTCCTGTCCGTATTGTGCTTGGTGGTTGCTTTTTCTCTTTCGGTATCCGCTTTGACCCCCTCGTATAATTCCACAAATGCTTATGAATTGGATTCAGAAGGACTGCCAATAAATGTTCCTGCAGGATATGTTCAGGACGGTGCGTTTGGAAATGCTAGCTTTGGACTAGAATTACCGATGTTATCACCGGAGGATTTTTGCTATAAAAACGGATATTTTTATGTGCTTGACAGTGGAAACGGCAGAGTTATAAAGCTCAATTCTGATATGAAAGCTATAGCAACTATTGACGGTGTGATAAGCGGAAACGAAACTTTGAAATTTATCGGTGCTCAGGGAATAGCAGTTGATAATGAAGAAAACATTTATATAGCAGATACTGAAAATTACCGAATTTTAAAGCTTGCACAAAGCGGTAAGCTTCTGATGGAGATTGTGCGTCCTGACGAAGCGCTCAAGGGAAATGAATTACCTTTTCGTGCCTGTAAAATTCAGGTTTCCAACAACGGCGAAATTTATGCGACAGTTGACGGAATAAATTTAGGTATCTTTGTTTTCAGTCCTGACGGTAGCTTTTCTAAATTTGTCGGAAGCACACCTATAGTTACAACGGCAAATGTTTTATATTACTATGCTTTGCGCATTATTATGACGCCTGAGCAAATACGCAACCGTATGCAGAATACACCGCTCAAGGTACATAATTTCTGTATCGATGAAGAACGATTTATATACACCGTTTCGCAGAACGACTCTACTATTTCACAAAGTGGAATGGTGCGCTGCCTTAATTATAACGGAAGTAATATACTCGACTCTTCTATAATTTACGGTGATGTTAAGCCGGGCGACGATTGGAATGTAAAGACTACATTTGCAGCAGTTGAAACTGATAAAAACGGAAACATTTTTCTTTTAGATCAGGGCAGAAATAAAGTTTTTTATTATAGTGATCGCGGAAAAATTATGACTGTGTTCGGAAGCTCGGGTGAACAGACCGGAACATTTGAACAACCAATAGATATTTTATATGTAAGCGGTAAGGTTTATGTTTTGGATAAGGGAAGAAACGCGATATTTAAGTTTATTCCTACAGAATATATGAACGCTTTAGTTACCGCGGCGAACAGCTTAAAGGAACGCGACCTTGAAAATTCGCTTAGCCTATGGAAGAAGGTTCAAAGGCTTAATTCTAACAGTCTTTATTCCTATTACGGTATGGGTCTTGCATATCAGCTTGACGGCGATTACCTGAATGCTATGAAATGCTTTAAAATGGCTGACGATAAAGAAAATTATTCAGAAGCCTTCAGTGAATACCGTAATAAGTTATTAAAGGAACACGGCGGACTTATAGTCGTCGGAATTGCATTAGTTGTTGTAATAATTGTTTTAACTGTTATTTTCATAAAAAAGAAAATGCAAGGAGCAAAAAGTAGAGCTCAGGGAGCATACTCTCCGCTTGAAAATAAATGGCTCTTGCCGATTTACTGTTTAAGGCATCCTGTTGACGGATTTGAGCAATTCAGAAACCGCAACCTGTATTTTATGCCTATGGCAACAGGGATTGTACTGTTTTGGATGGTTATTGCAATTATAAAGAGCTATTTTACGGCTTATATTTATAATTCTGTGGATGTAAATTCCTATAATCCGTTATCAACCGTACTTTCAACGGTAGGTCTTTTCCTTATATTTGTTGTTTCGAATTGGTGTATAGCTTCGTTTATAGAGGGAAAGGGAACCTTCAAATACATCTTTTGTATGACTGCTTATTCCTTGATTCCCTATATCGTAACAGAGCTTGTTTGCATACCTCTGTCGTATGTGTTTACGGCTGATGAAGCAATATTTATAACAATAATAAAAGCCATTGGAATAATATGGTCGGCTGCCGTGATTTATCTAGGAACATATGCCATTCATCAGTTCTCGGCAGGTAAGACCTTTGGCTCACTGATTTTAACAGCAGTAGGAATGGTTCTTATACTGTTTGTACTGATTATGATTTATACATTACTTCAACAGGCCTTTGGTTTTGTATATTCACTATATGTTGAAGCAACCTTGTAGTTTTTATAAGAAAGGACAGAGAATATGTATATCAATGTGCGTCGCTGCGCTGTGAAACAAATCAAAATATTGATTGCTCTGTGTTTAGCCTTTATCTTTTTGATATTTCAGGCAAGTGCTAATGTTCCTGTAGTGACCAATGAAACTTCTTTGCCGTCAGACTCTACATTTAAAAAAGTCACTTCAACCGATAGTATGACAATGTATGCTGATATGGATAACGGTTATTTTGTGTTGGAAAACCGAAAGAACGGTTATTTATGGTATAGCGTTCCTAAGGATTCCGATTCTGACACTATAACCAAAGGTACAGTACGCTCTAACATAAAGTCACAGCTGATTGTCAATTATGTGGATAAGGAAGACGAAAAAACCACAGCATATACAAAGTCTGTGAACAGTTATATGTCATCGGTTGAAAACGGCGATGTTGATGTTGAGGAAATATCAAACGGAATTCGTGTAACCTACGGTTTTGCGGATATTGATATGTCTATACCGATTGAATACACGCTTGAGGACGATAGATTTGTAGCCACAGTTATTTTTTCTGAAATAGACGAAGGAAAAATTTCCTATCTTGTGTCACTTAATATTTTGCCGACATTCGGTGCGGCTGCAACAGGAGAGGACGGATATCTCTTTTATCCAGACGGCTCAGGGGCGTTGATTTATTTTTCCGAACACACTTCATTAACCGAAAATATTTCTAAAAAATGTTACGGGGATGAAAAGGCTGTAAGCAATAAGACAGAAAAGTCAACCAATGATGAAACTGTAAAAATGCCTGTTTTCGGTATTGTACGCGGTAGTGAAAATGCGCTTTTAGGTATTGTTGAGGAAGGCGATTCTGTTGCGGAAATTTCGGCTTATTGCAGTACATATTCTTGTGGATATAATGCTGTAAGTTCTGCCGCATCTTATCGTTTTTGGTCGGAAAAGCTGATGTTCAAAGGGGTAAGCGGTATTCAGAAAACCCTATACCGTGTATCCAAAAATCATACTACTCAAAAAAGGTATTCTGTTGGCTACTATATGCTTGATGGCGAAGATGCCGATTATGTAGGAATGGCTAACCGATACCGTCAGTATCTTGTTGAAAAGCAGGGACTTAAAAGTAAAGTTACTTCGCCGAGCTTCAATTTGACCCTCTATGGCTCTGTAGGAGTAGATGCAACATTTTTAGGATTCCACTTTACACGAATTCAGAAGCTTACAACCTATACCGAAGCTAAAGAAATTGTATCCGAGCTTGCAAAAAGCGGAGTTGACGATATTTCGCTTAGATATATAGGATGGCAAAAAAGCGGCATTACCAATAATAAACTTAATAACGCCGGCACTATTTCCTCAAAATTAGGTGGAAAATCTGATTGGAAGAAGTTGTCCTCGTATTTGAGTGAAAAAGGATACGATTTTTATCCCGAAATCAAATTTTTGTCCTTTCAGAGTAACGGTGGTGGTGTAACATCAAGAAATAGTGCAATTCGTACAATGTTTAACGATGTTGCAAAGCAGGTTAAATATTCACCGTCTGTATATACAATTTTAGGAACAGAAAAACCGCTTTATCTTTTGAAATATTCTTTGCTAGATAAATCAATGGATAAAATACTGAAAAAGTATGAAAAAACCAATGCTGAAAACATTTCTGTTTCTGAAATTTCTGAAATGCTCTATTCGGATTTTTCCGAAAAAGCATCTTATAGAGAAGAAAGTTATCAGTCAGCAATAAAGGCATTTGAAAAACTGCAAAACGGTTTTGAAAGGATAGCAATTGCGGACGGTAATATGTACGCAGTTCCTTTTGCAACTAAAATTTACGATACTCCAATCTACTCAAGCGGCAATTTGAATTATGATGAGGATGTACCTTTCTATCAAATTGTTCTTCACGGATTAGTAAACCTTACTACTCCGAGTGTAATGCAGTCTCAGGATAGTGTTACCTGTTTGCTCAAATCTGTAGAAGCGGGTTGTGAATTGCAGTTTGCAGGAATAAAGGAAGCGGCTACAGTACTTATGGGTACGGAATACGATACACTCTACAATACTACCTTCTCCGATTGGAAGGATTATGCTAAAGAATGGTATCAGGGTTATCAGCCCTTGCTTTTAAAAATTTACGACCAAAAAATTGTAGCTCATAAATGTATTGCTGATAAAGTGTATCAAACTGATTATGAAAACGGAATCAGTGTAATAGTAAATTACGGTGATA
>CAYXID010000030.1:0-18674 GCA_964465535.1 uncultured Ruminococcus sp. | reverse complement strand
AGAGGATTTCTCTTTGAATTTTTTGAAGCTCAGTAAAATCCTCTACATTTTTATATTTAATTTCGGGCTTACGGCGAAGAACCCCTAATCCCGAACAGGGAACATCACAAAGAATTGCATCAAAAAGGGATAATTCCTTATTAAAAACAGTGGCGTCTGAAACTTGGGGTTTTATCGCAGAAAGACCTAACCTCTTAGCGCCCTTATCTATAAGATTTACCCTTTTTTCGTAGAGGTCACAGGAAACAATTTCTCCCTTATCCTCCATAATCTCAGCCATTGTAAAGCTCTTACCGCCGGGGGCTGCACAAAGGTCCAAAACCCGCTCACCTGATTTAAGAGAAAGCTTAGTAACTATCAGTTGCGAAGCGGTATCCTGAATATGATAAAAGCCTTTTTTATAAAGTTCGCTTTTTCTTATATCAAAGCCGTTTTCCAAAACAAGTGCGTTTTCGATAAATTCGTGCTCTCTAGCTGTTATCCCCTCTTCTAAAAGAGCAGTTATTAAGCCCTTAGCATCGATTTTAAGGGTATTTACCCTTAAAATCACGGGTGGGGCTTCATTGCCCGATTTTAAAAGCTCAACAGCATTTTCTTTACCGTAATCGGCAATAAAGCTTTCAATTATCCACTCGGGGCAAGAATATCTAACCGACAGTTCTTTTACACTATCTCCGCTCGGAAGCTCTACGGGATTTCTTATAATATTTCTCAAAACCGCATTAACAAAGCCTGAATTTCTAGCTTCTTTTGAGCGTTTAACTATATTTACCGACTCATTAACTGCGGCACTTTCAGGAATACGCTCTAAAAACATAAGCTGATATATTGCTATTCTTATAGCCTCGGCAGTTATTGGGGAGAGTTTTTTAACAGGAGTTTTTGAAAACCTTGAAATTACATAATCTATAGTAATTTTTCTATCCAAAACTCCGTAAAAAAGGGTTGTAGCAAGTGCCTTATCCTTATCGGAGATATCAGCGTCGGACAAATATTTATCAAGGGTAATATTCGAATAAGCATTCTCTTTATTAACCTTTATCAGCGCATTAACTGCGATTAAACGAGCATTTGCCATAAATTATACCTTTTCTATTAAAGTTCCAACGGGTATTTTTCTGCCGTTTTGCATTACAGATACCGCCATTGCCTTACTGCCCTCGGGTTGAACCTCTAAAAGCTCGAGCACACTGCCGTCTCCACAAGCAATATAAAGTCTTGTATCGGACAAAATTACGGTGCCACAGGGTTTATCTGTAGTAATATCTAAAGCCTTAGCCTTTATAACCTTTATTCTCTTACCCTCTAAAAGAAAGTAAGCACAAGGCCATGAATAAAGACCTCTTACCATAAATTCAAGAACCTTTGCCGTTTTTGAAAAGTCCATAAGCGCCATTTCTTTTCTAAGGATAGGTGCATAGGAAACGCCATCGCTAGACTGCGGTGTTCTTGTAGCCGTTCCATTTGCTATTTTTTCGATAGTTTTAACAGTAAGTTCGGCGCTAACATAAGAAAGGCGTTCAAAAAGCTCGTCTGCCGTTTCATCTTCACCGATTTTAACCCTTTCGGTTTCAATGATATCACCTGTATCCATGCCCTCATCCATATACATTATCGTAACACCCGTTTCGCTCTCTCCTGAGACTATTGCCCACTGAATAGGAGATGCGCCTCTATAGGCAGGTAAAAGTGACGCGTGGCCATTAATACAACCGTATTTTGCCGAATTTAGTATCTCTTTCGGCAAAATTTTTCCGTATGCCACAACTACTATAAGCTCAGGACCGAGTTCATTTATTATTTCAAGTGCTTTGCCGTCCCTTAAAGTATCGGGCTGAAAAACGGGTATATTATGCTCTAAACAAAAGACCTTAACGGGCGGCGGAGTAAGTATCCTTTTTCTGCCTACAGGTTTATCAGGTTGAGCAAAAGCACCCACTACCTCGTGACCCGCATCAATCAGCGCCTTCAGAGTTTTTACCGAATACTCGGGTGTACCCATAAAAACTATTCTCATAAATATAACTCCTAGTTATCTATCTATATAAAGTTTTCCGTTTAGGTGGTCGATTTCGTGACAAAAAGCACGGGCTTTAAGACCCTCTGCCGAAACGGTAAAGGTATTACCGTTTCTATCCTGTGCCCTAACCGTTACATTCATAGGTCGCTTTACGGGTTTATATTGACCCGGTACCGAAAGGCAACCCTCATCAGCCGTTTGCTCTCCGCTTTCTTCTAAAATTACGGGGTTTATAAGTTCTATAAGACCGTCACCCACATCTACTATGCAGTATCTGCGCAAAATGCCTATCTGCGGGGCTGCAAGGCCGACACCCTCAGCCGCATACATAGTTTCTGCCATATCATCAAGAATTTGATGAAGTTTAGCATCAAAGGTAAGCTGAGTTCTGCATACCTTGTGCAAAATATCGTCACCTAGTTTTACAATATTACGAATTGCCATTATTTTCACCTAGTTTACAAATAATCAGATTAATGTTTCGGGATTGATATCAACAAACACCGCCGTATCACCTTTAAGCTTAATATCGGTGGCATTTCTTAAAAGCTCCCTGAAAGTAAAATTGTTTTTACACTTTATAATTATTTTAAATCTGTACCGATTATTAACCTTTGAAACGCTCGATGCAGACGGTCCCAAAATAATCAGCTTTACAGATTTATATTCATCCTTTATTTTTTCCTTTAATTTGGAAAAAATCTCATTTATAGCATCAATTGCCTGTTTTTTTACAGAGGACTGCGCCCAAACTGCACAAATATCGCAATAAGGCGGATAAACCATAAGTTTTCGAGTTAATATTTCCTCGTTATAAAAAGCGTCATAATCCTGAGATGCTGCAAGGGATATTAAGCTACTGTCAGGCTCATTGGTCTGAACTATCGCCTTACCCGCAAAATCTCCTCTGCCTGCACGGCCTACAACCTGAGTTAAAAGAGAAAATGTACGCTCAAAGCCTTTATAGTCTTCGCTATAGGTTGCCTTATCGGCACCTATAACGCCTACCAAAGTAACATTCGGGAAATTAAGACCCTTTGCTACCATCTGAGTGCCGAGCATAATATCATAGTCGCCCCTCGCAAATTCTTCAAGATACTTAGCATAAGAGCCTCTGGCAACTGTTGTATCTGCATCAAGTCTTAATATCTTTTTATCTCTGAAAAGCAGCTTTAACTCCTCTTCAACCTTTTGGGTTCCTGCCCCCATAAATCTTAGTCTTTCATTTTCACAATCGGGGCATTTTTTCAAAATTGGAACCGAATATCCGCAATAATGACACATAAGTCTATTATTTGCAGAATGATATGTCATTGAAACGCTGCAATTAGGACAAGTAGCTACCCATCCGCAAGACGAACAGGAAACATAGGTATTATGACCTCGGCGGTTTAATAGTATTATTGCCTGTTTTCCCATATCGAAGGTTTTTTCTAATTCTTCTACAAGGTGACGGCAAATAAGTCCCTTATTTCCCTCTTCTGCTTCCTTTTTCATATCAACAGCAACTACTTCGGGAAGTATTGCGTTACCGTATCGCTCGGTGAGGGAGAACAGTTTATATTTTCCGCTTAAAGCCATACTGTAGCTTTCAATCGAGGGTGTTGCAGATGCAAGACAAACGGTACAGTTATGATACCTTGCCCTTAGCTTTGCAACATCTCTTGCGTGGAAACGGGGTGACATCTCGGATTTATAGGTATGCTCCTGTTCCTCGTCCATAATAATAAGACCTAGCTTTGAAAACGGGGCAAAAACCGCACTTCTTGTACCTATTGCAATTCTCGCTTTACCCTGTTTTACCCTCTTATATTCATCCATACGCTGTCCTACAGACATCGCACTATGAAATACGGCTATTTTATTGCCGTAGCGCTTTGTAAAAATATCTATGATTTGAGGGGTAAGGGCTATTTCGGGCACCATTATAATTACACCCTCGCCCTTTGCCTCAACAAAGTCAACAAGCTTTAAAAAGACCTGTGTTTTTCCGCTTCCCGTAACTCCGTACAAAAGAGACACTGAGGGTTTATCGGCATTGATTTCCTCTAAAATACCCTCATAGGCGCGATTTTGTTGTTCGGTTAGAACAATTTCGTCGCGTTTAACTGTATTTTGCAGTCGATAAGGTATTCGGAATTCTTCTTTATAAAAGGTTTCTAAAACACCTTTTGAAACTAAATTATTTATTACAGATGCCGTAACACCTGTAAAATACTGTAGCTGACGGCGGCTGAGCTCGCCAAAATCCGAAACAAGCTTATAAATTTCTTCTTGTCTAGGAGTTAATTTTGGTAAATTTCCATCTATGCCGTCCTTTACTCTAAGCCATATGCTTTTAAGGTCGTCAGCCCGTCTGAGTGACTCGAAATCCCTTAAAACTGCACCCGAAAGTACAAGTAAATCCAAAACATCCTGAATGTCCCCGAAAGCCTTTTTGATTTTATCAAAGGTGCTACTCGGATTTTTTCTTAAATACTCGTAAATATTAGTTTCGGTTTCCCCTAGGTTTTGGGCATCAAACTCTTCGTTTGCGGTATAATACGGGGTAAGCTTATAACTAAGACCCACAGGAAGCATAGCCTTTACCGCATCAAAATATGTGCAAAAAGTTCTCTCGTGCAGGGCTTTAGCTAACATAAGCATTTCTTCGTTTAAAACGGGAGTTTTGTCTGTAACGGAAATTAGTTCCTTTAGCTTTGCGGTATCGCCCTCAACAACAGAGAGGATTATTCCCTGCCGTTTTGAGTTTGAACGGCCGAAAGGCATCGTAACTCTGCACCCCGGTCTTGCCATACCTAGTAAATTTTCGGGAATTTTATAGCTGTATTCTTTATCAAAAGAGCCTATGGCGCCATCTATTGCTACCTTTGCGATTAAAGATTTCACAGTTTGACGCCCCCTCCTTTAAATTTAAAGATAAAGATTAAAGACCTTTTTCCTCTGCAATTTTATCAATAGCAATACTTACGGGTTTTTCGATGATAATTTCTCCTCTCTCGGCGCTTTCCTCCGATACCTTGCGAGCCTTTTTAGCTACATCTGTAACGAGGCGGTAACGGTTCTCATAGTGTTCGATTAATTTTCTGATAGAAGGGTTTAACATAATTTTCTTTCCTTTCAAGCTTTATCTAAAATTTGATTTATTAAGTACTGTTGTCTGTCAAGCCTGAACTTCTCACTGTTTATAACAGTTGTGATGTCCTCTATGGCTTCTTCTAAAACATCGTTAACGATGATATAATTGTATTCTTCTGCACGGCGAATTTCGTCAAGAGCAGCGTTTAACCTCTTTTCAACGAGTGCCTTAGTCTCTGTGCCTCTTCCACTTAGGCGCGCCTTTAACACTTCAAGAGACGGCGGCATTATAAAAATGCTTATGACTTCGGGCATTTTCTCTCTTATCTGAGCGGCTCCGTTTACATCTACTTCGATTATAATGTCCTCTCCCGAAGAAACAGCGTCCATTACAGGCTTTTTAGGTGTACCGTAAAAATTGCCGACAAATTCGTTATGCTCGAGCAGCTCGTCATTAGCGAGCATACTGAGAAAGCTTTCCTTTGATATAAAGTTGTATTTTTCGCCCTCAACTTCACCCTCGCGCATAGGACGGGTTATTGAAGAAATAGAAAACTTCATATTAGGATATCTTTCAAAAAGTATCTTTAAAAGGGTATCCTTTCCTGAGCCTGAGGGGCCTGATATTATAAAAACTCTTCCCTTACTCACTTAAATCCTCCTCAGCGCATTCAGCGTCTTCATCGCACATACGGTTTGCAACCGTTTCAGACTGCAAATATGTGAGTATTATATGGTCACTATCGGTTATAATTACCGCACGGGTACGGCGGCCGTGTGTAGCGTCAATCAAATTGCCGTTTTCTTTAGCTTCCTGAATAATTCTTTTTATCGGTGCCGATTCGGGACTTACAATGGCTACCATTCTATCTGCCGAAACCATATTACCGAAACCTATGTTTACAAGTTTCATACCGCACCTCACACTATTCTATGTTTTGTATCTGCTCTCTAATCTTCTCAATCTCGGATTTGATATCTACAACAGTTTGTCCAATCTCAAGATTTTGTGATTTTGAGCCGATTGTGTTTGCTTCTCTATTCATTTCCTGAACAATAAAGTCAAGTTTTCGGCCTATAACGCCACCCTCGGCAAATATTGTTTTAAGCTGATTTATATGACTTGCAAGGCGTACTGTTTCCTCGTCAACCGCTATTTTATCCGCAAAAATTGCAGTTTCGGTGAGAAGTCTCTGCTCGTCAACCTGAGCGCTATCAAGAAGTTCCCTGATTTTTTGCTCTATTCTTTGTCTATAAGCAATAACCGTTTCGGGTGACTTTTCTTCGATAAAGGCGACCTTTTCCAAAATAAGATTTGCGCGATCTAAAACATCGTTTGCAAGTCTAGTACCCTCTATTGCCCTCATCTCCAAAAAGGCACTAACCGCTTCTTCTGCAACCTTTAGAACTGCGTTTGTAAGCGCCTCTTCGTCTATTTCCTTACGCTTTACCGAAAAGATTTCGGAGTTACCCGCTAAATCGGATAACTTAAGGTCATTTTCAAGAGAATATACAACCGACAACTGATTTAGCGCAGATATATACGCATCTGCATAAGCGCGGTTAATTTCAAGCTCAACAGCATCATCATTTTTATTATCGATGATAACCGAAACTTCTACCTTTCCTCTTGCGATTTTTCCCTGACAAAAGCTTTTTAATTTTTCGTCCAAGAACTGAACAGTTCTTGGTGTTTTGGCAAAGAACTCAAAATATCTGTGATTTACAGACTTAATTTCAACGGTAATATCCATACCGTCAATTGTTTCTTTGGCTCTGCCAAAACCGGTCATACTTCTAACCGTAACACTCACCCCTAAATATATTCAAATTTCTTTTTCAAAAAACCTGATATAATCCCATTATATTCTCCTTTATTTTACCAAAAAATCGCTTAACTGTCAACCTTTAGGCGATTTTGTAACCTATTTTTAACCTTTATTAAAGGTAGATTTTTAAAAGTACCAAAAAAATTAAAAAAGTCCCGAAAAACTCAGGACTTTTAAAATATTAAACATTATTCACCGTTTGGGAAATCGAAGGTTTTATCCGAATTATCGGAAGAATTATCTGCTTTTTGGTAGCTTGACTGACCTACATTGGATTTAAACTTGACAGTAAAGTCTTTTGAACGGTTGCTCTTTGCAAATAGGACGGTAAAGGTTGCGGTATCCCCTGCTTTACTGTTTTCAATAAAGTCGAGCACAAATTCGTCACTCTTTATTTCGTTGCCGTTTACATGAGTTATAATATCCCCTGCATTTACCTTTCCGTAAAGGTCTGAATCCTCACTTACAGAAACAATTCCGAGTCCCGTTGCAGAATATCCCTTAACCTCTGCAGTAATTGAGTCGATTGCGGTATAGGATATACCAAGCTTTGCACGGTCCTTAACGCCGCCGTCAGAGATAAGTTGCTCTACAACCCTTTTCATCATAACGGTAGGAATTGCAAAGCCTACAGCGTCATACTCAACACCTGCAAGCTTAGCCGAGGTAATTCCTATTACCTGACCGTACATATTTACAAGAGCGCCGCCCGAGCTTCCGGGGTTTATAGCACTATCGGTCTGAATAAGACTTGCGGAATAGTTAGAGGTTGTCTGAACACGCTTTGAAACCGCCGAAATAATACCCTTAGAAATAGAAGACTTATCGGTAGGGTCGTTAGGTCTGCCAACAGCCACAACCGATTCACCGAAAATTATGTCCGAAGAATTGCCAAAGGTTGCAGGGGTAAAGCTACCGCCCTTAATCTTTAGAACCGCCAAATCGCTTATTGTGTCACCTGCTACATATTCGGCGGAATACTCTTTACCGTCATAGGTATGAATTTTAAATTTAGGTGCCGCTATTTCAGAATAAATATGGTCGTTTGTAACAAGATATCCGTCCTTTGAATAAATAACGCCCGAAGCTCCCGAAACCAAGCCCTTTTCGTTATAAACCGAGATACCTACAACCGATTTATTTACCTTTTCGTAAACCTGAGCGGCTGTTAGCTCGTCGCTTTTTTGGGGCTTTGCTTCAAGTCCCACACTTGTCTGATTTTTGCCGTAAAGATTTGAGTTTTTACCCATAAAATATCCGCCGCAACAAGCAGCACTCAAGAGAATTACCGCTACTAAAACCAAAGAAAAGACTTTTAGTCCTCGGCTCATAGGCTTTTTCTCATAAGGGTTTACGGGACTGAATTTTATTTCCTCAAAGCTTGACGAAAAATTAGGATTAGCCTCATATCTTTCCTCAAAATTCATATCAGAATTTTCTTCAAAACCGAATTCTTCCTCTGCAGTAAAGCTATCCTCCGAAAGCTCGTCACCAAAAAGGTCAGCATCGTTATTATTCATATTCTGCTCTAAATCGGGTTTATTCACTTCGGCTTCAAAGCTCTCACTATTATTTTCGTTTTTGTAATCTTCCATTTTTTCGGCTCCTAAAAATTATTTTGGTAACGGTAATACAATTTTAAATGTTGTAAATTCATTTTCACGGCTTTTAACCGAAATTTTACCGCCGTGGGCGTGAAGAATAGTTTTAACAAGGTAAAGACCGAGCCCCGCACTGTTTTTATTTGCCGAGCGTGACTTATCAACCTTATAAAATCTTTCAAAGATAAATCTTAATTCTTCTGCGGGAATTCCCTTACCCGTATTCGCAATTTCAAAAATAAGTTTTTTACTATCGGATTTAAGATAAAAGGAAATTGTTCCCTCTTCATTTACAAATTTTATGGCATTATCTACAAGATTGTAAACTGCCTGATAAATGAGGTCGCGGTCGGCATTTACGAAAACCGTAAAGATTTCATCCAAACCGTTTACATTTATATTTTTCTTTTCAATGCGTTGCTCCTGACTGATAACAACGCTTAAAAGCATTTCTTTAAAATCAAACTTTTCGGGTTTTAGTATAAACTCGCCCGATTCAAGCTTTGAAAGGCTAAGCATTGACTGAACCATTCGGGAAAGCCGCTTTACCTCTTCGGATACGATATTAAGATAATAAGACTGTTTTTCTGCCTCTATCGTTCCGTCAATTATTCCGTCAATAAAGCCACCAATAGTGGTCATCGGGGTTTTAAGCTCGTGAGACACATTAGCAACAAAGCTTCTTCTCATTCCTTCAAGCTGAGCTAAAGAATTGGTCATCTGATTAAAAGATACTGCAAGCTCGCCTATTTCATCATCGCTTGTAACAGGAATTCTTTTAGAAAAATCGCCCCTTGCCATCGCTTTAGCCGCATCCGACATAAGCTTTAGCGGCTTTGTCATACGGTAGGTCATTATATAAAGCGCAATGAACATAATTATTATGGGGGCAATTGCAGAAAGAGCGAATATTTTGAGCACGGTAATTAGCAGGGATTTTATCGGCAAAGCCTCAGACACTGTGAATATAACCCCCACAGCCTTACTACCCGAAACAATCGGAGTTGCAAGAATATTCTGCGGATTACTGTAACTACCAAGCGTATCCACACCCCAATATTTTTCCGAAACCGCTTTTTTTAGTATCTTTTCTGAAATTTTCACAGAAGAATGGGTGCAAACACCATTCTCTCGCCATTCTTCACAGGCGCAAAGCTTAAGCTTTCCGTTTAAATCGGTTACGAAAATATCCAAATCCCCCGCATAGCCGAGGTTTGAAACAATATAATAAAATCCGCCGTTTAGCTGTCCCGAATTATTATTTGAAAGCTCATAGAAATTTATTATTGTTTCGGTGGTCTTTTGCATTGATTTATACTTACTGTTAGAAAGATAACTATTAAAAATAATAGACAAAATCATCAGCAAAACCGCGAGACTGAAAACAACTATTGCAACAGTTGCTAAAAAGTATTTCTTAAAAAGTTTAAGACGCATACCTATTTAACCTCAAATTTATATCCGACTCCCCACACGGTTTTAAGGGACCATTCTTCCGAAATATTTTCAAGCTTTTCACGAAGACGCTTTACATGAACGTCAACAGTTCTTGAATCACCGTAATAATCAAAGCCCCATACCTCGTCTAAGAGTTGGTCACGGGTGTAAACTCTGTTAGGGTTACTTGCAAGGTGGTATATGAGTTCTAGCTCCTTAGGCGGAGTATCAACCTTAGTATCATTTACTTCAAGCTCGTAGTTAGTCAAATTTATACGAAGCTTATCAAAACGGACTTCCTTTACTTGATTTGACTTGTCCTTATCGGCGCATCTGCGCAAAACCGCCTTGATTCTGGCGATTACCTCTTTAGTATCAAAGGGCTTGCTCACATAGTCGTCAGCCCCAAGTTCTAGACCTAAAATTTTATCAAAGGTTTCCCCCTTTGCAGTAAGCATAATTATCGGTGTATCAGAGGTCTTTCTGATTTCTCTGCAAACCTGCCAACCGTCAAGCTTAGGTAACATAATATCAAGCAAAATCAAATCGGGTGACTGCTTTTGCGCCTCTGATATTGCCTGTTCACCGTCGGTTGCTACAAAGGTTTTAAATCCGTCCTTTTCAAGATAAAGGCGTAAAAGCTCGCAAATATTTTCATCGTCATCAACTATCAGTATTCTGTTTTGATTCATAACTTTTCCTCCACAACCTGATTTAGAACTAATAATACCACGAGTATATTAAAAAAATGTGAATATTTGTAATATATTTTAATAAATTTTGACCTACCAAACCAAAGTAATTATATCAAATGTGAATATAAGCGTCAAGCATTTAAAGGCTAAAAAGCTCCAAATATGAAGAAAGAACCGCTTAAAACTTTAAGCGGTTCTGAAGAACACATAGATTATTCAGCGTTGTTTTCTTCTTCCTTCATCTTTGCAAAGCATTCGCTGCAGTAAACCGGACGGTCGTCACGCGGAACGAAAGGAACGCGTGCTACACCACCGCATGAATCACATACTGCTTCATGCATCTCTCTGGGAGCTCTTCCGGCATTCTTGCGCTTATCGCGGCAAGGCTTGCAACGCTGCGGCTCATTCTCAAATCCCTTGGACTGATAGAATTCCTGTTCTCTTGCAGAAAATACGAATTCTTCTCCGCAATCTTTGCACACTAGGGTCTTGTCTTCAAACATGTTTTGTACCTCTCTCTTGGTTGGTTATTGCCCAGGACGGAATCGCACCGCCATCTTTGTTAACAACGCTTTTGCTTTTTAAGCTACACGGGCATATATGCTGAACATTTTTAAAATGTTATAGCCTTTTAATGTTTTTAAGCTTATTTCTCACTCTTTTAAGAGAATTATCCACCGATTTAGAAGAAACGCCGAGCTTTAGCGCAATCTCACCATAGGAAAGCCCCTCTAAGTGAGCATTTAAAACCTTATATTCAAGCTCTGAAAGTTCAATCTCTATACTATCGGTTAAAAATCGGTAATTCTCATTATCGAAGAAAATTTTTTCAGGGGTATTATCGTCCTTAATCTCAACCTCTTCGATAGAAGAAAACATATTATCGGGGATTGTTCCTTTAGCGTTTGATTTTCTGCAAAGGTCAATCATAGCGTTTCTTATGCAGCTTAAAGCATAAGTTTTAAAGCTTGATTTTTCCCCTTTAAAAGACGATACTGCCGAAAAAAGAGCAATATTACCCTCTTGAACCAAGTCCTCAATTTCTGCTTCTTTAAACGAAAAAGACCTTGCCGTACGATTAATTAAAGGCGTATAGCGTTTAATTAATATCGGAAATAACTCATACTCACCGGAATTTATGCGAAGAATAAGTTCGTTATCCTTATCGGGAGTATTCGTTTTTGGCAAGCTTGTACTCATTTAAACACCACTGAAAACACTTTATTGTACTAATGATATACTATTTTTCCCCAATTGTCAAGTTTTTTTATTAAAAATACCAAAATTTAGGGAATTTTGTACTTAACTTATTATTGACAAGTCCTTTTAAAAAATATAGAATATTATTAAAGGACTTGCATAAAGTTTAATGTCCGGCATTTAGGAGGTTTTTTTATGTATACAAAGCAATATGAATTATGGTGCGAAAAAGCTATCAAGGATAATGACTTAATTGAAGAGCTTAAATCGATTAAAGGAAATACAGATGCTATTTCCGATGCCTTTTATAAGGATTTGGAATTCGGAACGGGCGGTCTTCGCGGAGTAATCGGTGCCGGCACCAACAGAATGAATATATATACCGTAGGCAAGGCAACACAGGGTCTTGCAGCCTACATTAACTCTGTTACCGAAAACGGCAGCGTGGCTATAGCCTATGACAGCCGTATTAAATCGGATACATTTGCAAAGGCGGCAGCAGAAATTTTTGCTGCAAACGGCATTAAGGCATATATCTACAAAGAGCTTATGCCCACCCCTATGCTCTCCTACGCCGTTAGAAAGCTTTCCTGCGACGCAGGTATTGTAATCACCGCAAGTCACAACCCCTCTAACTATAACGGCTACAAAGCTTACGGACCCGACGGTTGTCAGTTAGGTCTTGAGGCTGCTGACTATGTGCTTTCTATTATGAACAGCGTTGATATTTTCGACGGTGTTAAAACTATGGATTTTGATGAGGCTTTGAAAGAGGGCAAAATCGAATACATCGACGAGAGTGTTATCGAGGACTATTTAAACGAAGTTTTAGCCCGCAGAGTTCATAGAAATCTTGATGTTTCAAATTTAAGTGTTATATATACTCCTCTTCACGGAAGCGGAAACAAGCCTGTTCGCAGTATTCTTTCTAAAATCGGTCTTAAAAATGTTACTGTTGTACCCGAACAGGAATTACCAAACGGAAACTTCCCTACCGCTCCATATCCGAACCCTGAAATCCGTCAGGCATTTGAGTGTGCACTTAAGCTTGCTGAGAACACAAATCCTGACCTTTTATTAGCAACCGACCCCGACTGTGACCGTGTAGGTATTGCGGTAAATCACGGCGGTGAATATATACTTCTTACGGGTAACGATGTAGGCGTTTTATTACTTGATTATATTTTATCGGGAAGACTAGCAGAGGGCACTTTACCTAAAGACCCCGTTGCAGTAAAAACCATTGTTACAACTGAACTCACAAGAAAAATTGCTGAGCATTACGGCTGCAAGCTTATAGATGTTTTAACGGGCTTTAAGTTTATCGGCGAGCAGATAGCTATTCTTGAAGAAAAGGGTGGGACCGAGCGCTATGTTTTAGGCTTTGAAGAAAGCTACGGATATCTTGCCGGCGGATATGTTCGCGATAAGGATGCTGTTATAGCCTCTATGCTAATTTGCGAAATGGCAGCATTTTATAAAACAGAGGGTAAGGATTTAACCGAAGTTCTCGATGCCATTTACAAAAAACACGGCTACTTTAAGTGCTCACAGAAGAACTTTGCCTGTGAGGGTCAAAGTGGTATGGAAAAAATCAACGGCATTATGCAGTCGTTAAGAGACAATTCCCCTAAAGAAATTGCAGGTAAAAAGGTTGTTATTATCAGAGATTACGGCAACTCTTTAACCACAAATAAAGCCGAGGGAACAACAGAAAAGCTTGACCTTCCGAAATCCAATGTTATCGAATTTAGTCTTGAAGGCGGAAGTCATATTTTCGTGCGCCCCTCCGGTACTGAGCCTAAGATTAAGCTTTATATTGAAGCAGTAGGCGCAACCCTTGAAGAAGCATTGGCAACACAGGAAGCTCTTGCCAACAGCGGAACCACCCTTTTAGGATTTTAATAATGTATTATAATTCCCTTAACGATAAGCTTCGCTTAGAATTTGGAGAAAAGCTCTACAAACTTTCCCTATCGGGCGGTATGACCTGTCCAAACCGTGACGGTAAGATAGATACAAGGGGATGTATATTCTGCAGTGAAAAAGGCTCCGGCGATTTTGCGGAGCCTTTTTGCGAGGATATTTTTACCCAAATAGAGAGAGCCAAAGCACAGGTTTCAAAAAAGTTTAAGGGCAATAAATATATTGCCTATTTTCAAAGCTTTACAAATACCTATGCCCCGCCCGAATATTTAGAGGCGCTTTTTCTTAAAACGGCAAGTCACCCCGATATATCGGTAATTTCAATAGCTACTCGTCCTGACTGTCTTGACAGCGAAATATTAAAGGTATTAGAAAAGATTTCTAAAATAAAGCCTTTATGGGTAGAGCTTGGACTTCAAACCGCAAACGAAGAAACTAGCGAATATATAAGGCGCGGTTATAAAAATGCAGTTTATGAAAAAGCAGTAGCAGACCTTCACAGTATCGGCGCAGAGGTTATCACCCACATAATATTAGGTCTACCCTTTGAAAATGAAGCCGATATGATAAACTCGGTAAGATATGTGAGTAATCACAAAAGTGACGGCATCAAGCTTCAGCTTTTACATATTTTAGAGGGAACTGACCTCGCCCTAGACTATAAAAACGGACTTTTTTCACCTTTAAGCCGAGAAAAATATATAGATATTCTTTGCAAATGCGTAGAGAATTTATCGAGGGATATTACAATACACCGACTTACAGGCGACGGTGACAAAAAGACCCTTATAGCACCTCTTTGGAGTACAGATAAGAAGTCGGTTTTAAACGCCGTTACAAAAGCCTTTAGGGAACGGGATATTGTTCAGGGCAGACTTTACAAATAATGACAAAAGCCTTAAAAAGCAAACGCTTTTTAAGGCTTTTTATTTTTATTCTTATTTATTCAAATCGTCGGTTTTTTCAGAAATAATATATCGTGGCCGAGCCTTTGTTTCAATATATATTTTGCCGACATATTCACCCACCACACCGAGGCTAAGCAGTTGCACGCCCGACACAAAACATATAATCGAAACGGTAGATGCCCAACCTGAAACGGTGTTATTAAGGAAAAACTGAACTAATGTCCAAACAATACCGATAAAACTGAATATTGCCACTATAAACCCAAGTGTTGTAATAATTCGTATCGGTTTTACCGAAAGACTTGTTATGCCGTCAATAGCGAGGGACACCATCTTTTTAAATGGATATTTGGTTTTACCTGCCTTTCGTTCAATGCGGTCATAATACACTGCCGTACTTTTAAAGCCTACGAGCTGAAACATTCCGCGAAGATATAGGTTTACCTCCTTAAAATCCGAAAAAGCCTCAAGCACTCGGCGGGAAACAAGACGGTAATCGGCGTGGTTATAAACCGTTTCTACCCCCATAAGCTTTAAAAATTTATAAAAACCGAGGGCGGTTGTTCTTTTGAAAAATGTGTCACTTTTGCGCTGCTTTCTAACCCCGTAAACTATGTCGGCGCCGTTTAAATATTCGTCTACCATTTTTTCTACAACGGTTATATCGTCCTGTCCGTCACAGTCTATACTAACTGTGATATCGGCAGTCTTTTTTGCCTCATCAAGACCTGCAACAAGGGCATTTTGATGACCTCTGTTTCGGCTTAAAGATATGCCTTTGAAAACCTTATCATTTTTAGAAAGGTCGCAAATAATATCCCATGTTTTATCCTTAGAGCCGTCATTTACAAAAAGGATTTTACTGTCTTTGTTGATTTTCCCCTTTTCCCATAAAACCTCAAGCTCACCTTTAAATTCTAAGGATGTAATCGGCAAAACCTCTTCTTCGTTATAGCAAGGGATTACCAAATACAAAACGGGCAAACTCATTTAAAACACCACCTATCTAACTTCAAAAAACTTTATTCCTCTGTTTTATCAGCTACATAATCGCTGTATAAACCTATCTGGTCATAAAAAGCGGGCCAACGGGTTGAGGCTTCAAGGGTTACAACTATGTATTCTTCACCCGAATCCTTTTTACCGAAAGAGGCTATACAGTAACCCGACTCATTAACAAATCCCGTTTTACCGCCTAAAATATCTGCACCCACAGGCTCTGTTCCATACATATAATTGAAAAGAGTTGAGGAAAACTTTAGACCCTCAGGGTGTTGGGCAGTCGGCGTTGCGGTATATTTATATGTAGATAGTATTTCCCTACAAAGAGGATTTTTAAGCGCCTCGGCTAAAATAACCGCCATATCTGCCGCTGTTGTATAATGATTTTTATTAAAAAGACCTGTGCAGTTTGTAAAATTGGTATCTTTAAGCTTTAACTGCCTTGCTTTCTCGTTCATAAGGTCAACAAAGGCCTTTTCGCTACCCGCAATCTTCATGGCAACGCCTATAGATGCGTCTCCGCCCGACGGTAAAATTATTCCGTAAAGCATGTCCTTTAAATTTATAACCTCACCTGCTAAGAAGCCCGCTACGGTTGCCCCCTCAACATACAAAGGGTCGGTAATTTCATAACTCATAGTAAAGGTATCGGTTAAATCGGTTATATTCTCTACCGCTACCAAAAGAGTCATAATTTTAGTGGTAGAAGCAGGATAAGCCCTCTCAAATGCCGCACGGGAAGCTTTGATAGAACGGTCTGACAAGTCCATAACAATAACATGCTTACTATCGGTATTACTACTTATTTCAAGTGTATTTTCTGTTTCGAATGGGTATTTAACCTCGGGTTCTTTAGGTTCACTTGATATCGAACTATTTGCCAAAACAGACGGTTTTTCTTTAGGTTTATTTATTAGAATAACTATTCCTGATATCAAAGCTACAAGAATTAAAAATACTGAAAGCACAGAAAGTATAAACCTTCTGCGCCTTTTTATCAGTTTTTTTCTTAAAGAAGACTTTGAAGCCTTCGGACTTTCAGATATATTTTCCTTTATATCCTCGGGCTCGTTTATAGTCTTTTCAAGCTTACTAAAATATTCGGAATAATCTTTATTATGAAAACTTTCAGACATCTTTATCCCCAAAAACTGTATTTTTTAAAATCCACGACCGGCGCCTCCGCCACCAAACGAGCCGCCACCGCCCGAAAATCCTCCGAACGAACCGCCGCCAAATGAGCCACCTCTTCTACCTGCAGACGAGCCGCCCATAAATCCGCCTCCAAAAGGAGGACCTCCTATAAAGAAAATCCCTCTTCCCTTGAATATGAAAACATAAATCACAACAAGTACGACAAGAATTATCCACGAGATAACAACACGGCCTGCCTCGCTGTCCTCAGTTTCAGTTGGAAGTTCATCAGCAGGAATATAATCCTCATCGGGTGCTATTCCATATTCTATAAGCACTTCATTTACTACTGCATCATAAACTGCAACAAGTCCGCCTGAAAAATTATCCTCCGAAAAATAAGGTATGGCATAATTATCTAAAATTCTGCCTGTTTTACTATCAGGCATAGCCCCCTCAAGACCGTAACCGACAGAAATATAAACTTCCCTGTCCTCTACAGCGAGAAGTATAAGAACGCCGTTATCCTTATCCTTTTGACCTATTCCCCACTCTCTGCCAAGATTTAGAGAATATTCGGCAATTTCCTCACCGTTTACGGTATCTACCGTAACAGCTACAACCTGAGCTGTTGTTCTCTCCTGCAAGGATTTGCCCTGTGAATATATAAGCTGTTCATCGGAGTCACTTATAACATCGGCAAAATCGTTGACAAAGAATTTTTCGGTAGGTTTTAGAGGAACAGTTTCCTCAGAACATCCCGAAAAGATGAGCAAACAGAAGCTGACAACCGCTATTACACTAAAAATTCTTAAATACTTCATAATTAGTCAAATGACACCTGAGGTACACTGTTAGCACCTTCGTCTGCCTCAAAATAATCTACTGCATCAAAGCCGAAAATTCCTGCCAAAAGGTTACCCGGGAAACGCTTAATTTTAACATTGTATTCCTTTGCAACCTTGTTATAATCCCTACGGGCTGTTGATATACGGTTTTCAGAGCCTGAAAGCTCATCCTGTAAAGCCAAATACTGTGTGTTTGCCTTAAGCTCGGGATATGCCTCAGTTACGGCATTAACCCAAACTGAAATAGCACCGTTAAGTCTTTCTTCTGCCTGCTCCTGTTCTGCAACGCTTGACGCCTTACCAACAGCCGCACGAGCCTCGGTTACAGCAGTATATGTTTCCTTTTCATAATCGGAATATCCCTTTACTGTATTAACGAAGTTTGGAATTAAATCAGCTCTACGCTGAAGATATGTGGATATAGTAGAACGGGCAGACTCAACCTCTTCTGCCTTATCAACAAATCCATTGTAACTACCAACCAAGCTAAAGAGAAGCACTGCAACAACGCCTATTACTGCGATTAAAATTATAGTTTTCTTTTTCATAAATTAAACCTCCAAACAAAAAAATAATATAATATTATTTTTACCTCAAACATTATACTATATTTTTTTAGATTTTACCATATTTTTAGAAAATTTTTATTTTTTTGTCAAAATATCCAAAAATACCGCTTTTTCTAAATTAAGGCAAAATTAATGTTGACTTTTCTCATTTATTTATATATAATTATAAAGCTGTGTATCTAATATTTATCGAGGCGTGGCTCAGTTTTGTAGCTTTGAGACCGAGTGCTCGCAGTGCGAGATTAAACGAGGGCGAAAAGGCACAGCGGTCGACAAGCGAGATACGGCAGTATCAAGTCGTCGGGCACCGCAAGAGTAAGCTGCGTTCGGGATACCATACCGAACGGTTAGAGTGAAACCTACCGAACTGCTCAACCCCCTTGCAAACAGCCACTTTATCGGTGGCACAGTATTTGAGAATTAGCGG
>CAYXID010000029.1:0-19190 GCA_964465535.1 uncultured Ruminococcus sp. | reverse complement strand
TAAATCCGCATAGCTTAAATTCGCATAGCGTAAATCCGCAGAGCTTAAATCCGCATAGCTTAAATCCGCATAGCTTAAATTCGCATAGCGTAAATCCGCAGAGCTTAAATCCGCAGAGCTTAAATCCGCAGAGCTTAAATCCGCATAGCTTAAATCCGCATAGCTTAAATCCGCTCTTTTACCACTTTGTCCGTTTGTTCTCAACCATTCTTTGTGTTCATCAAGTATTTTATTTAATTTTGCCTGTTCCATTATTCCGTCACCTCTGTTTCAAGCCAATCTTTCACATTCATTGGCGATTTACCCAACATAAATTCCGTTGCCCAATCCATAAGAAAATTGCTCATTCTTTCAACACTCATATTCCTTATGCTGTCATAGTTTGTTGATTTCTTCGGCTCGTCTATGTGTCCGTCTACCATACTTACATTTGGCATTTGGTATCCTCCTTAAATAATCGGTATTTTTACTTTTGTGCCACAATATTCATTCATATATTCTATAGCTTCTTTAAAACCCGCACCGCCCTTATCCTTAGGCTTAAATGCAAAATTAACTTTTGCTGGTTCTGTCTCCTGTAATCTAATAAACCGTTCCGTATCATACTGACAGCCAAATCCACATAGAGCACAGCCAGTACGCCGTGATTTCGTACAATGATAGGTCCCTTTATCGTCTAATATCAAGCTTCCATAGTCAGCGCACAAAGGGGTTTGGTTTTTATTTAACGCCCAAAAAATAGCTTGTTGTGTCATAGGACCAAAAGGTTTTGATTTATATTCACCATTCGCAAGAATAGAATTACAACCGCTTTTTAAATAAGCTTGTTCACGATTTTTACTTTCTTTAGCTTGTTCTCCTGTCATAATGGCTTTACTGTGAATTGAGCTTAAAGCAGCTTCTTTAATTTTTACACAGCACTGCTCTGTAATGTCTATGGGACAACATAGCATCGGCAACCATCTTTTTGATATAATAAATTGTTTACCAAATTCTCCTTTGTAAGATATATATCCTGTAAGATTTAACACTGCTGTTTTAGAAAAACCGATATCAAATAATTCATTTACATTTTTCATATCTGGCATAGCAAGTTTTAAAACGGTCTCATAATCTACACCTAATATGCTCATTTCATTTTTAACTGTACGAATATGCTTACTTTGCATCTTGCTAATAAGAGGTATTCCGTTTTTTAAAATAAATTTAGCCCAAGTAAGATTATTTGGCGGTCTTTTTTCTTCAAAATCAATTTCTACACCGTACTTGTTTTCAATGTATGGAATAAACCCACGAACAAATTTAAGCATTTCCGTTGTTTCATTAGTTGTATTTGCAAAAGCTACTTTTATTGGTTTGTCTTTATAGTTGGTTAATATATTCGATACTACATAAGCATAGGTTTCAAGCAGTAAACAACTATCTTTACCGCCAGAAAAGCAAATAAGAATTCCATCGTACAAATGATAACTTACATTTATTGCTTGCATTATTTTTGTAATAGCGGTATCGTATTGCTCGTCCGGTTCTCTTTTCCATAATTTTACGAGTTCATTTTTCGTCATTTTCCACCCTCATTTCTCACAACATACTGCCCGTAGGTAAGACTTGTTTTGTGTGTGCGGTTGTATTCATCCAGCTCACACATTATCTCACCGATGGACTTCTCTGCCGTACGGGCTATGTGTTTTTGATTTACAGATTTGTACGCTGCCTTTTTCACCTTTGCCTTCGCCGCATTTCTACAATCCGCAGAACAGTATTTAGTCCTGTTGTTGTTAGTCTCGAAGGTAAGGCCGCAGAAAAGACAATACTTTTCTATAAGCTTCCTATCTTTTTTACCCGGCATATTATATCCTCCACTTGTCAGCAAGTTCCTTAATTGCTCTTAAATATTCAAAGTATGATAAATTTTGCTCTCTTACCTTCTGCTTGTCCGCTTCATATTTTTTAAGTCTTTCTTCATAACTCATCATTTTTTATTACCTCAACCTTCTCAATTGGCACGTCTACCGTACTGTTCTTGTTTTTGTCTATTAAAATTAAGCTGTATTTAAATTCTGCTTCTCTTTCATCAAGCCACATAACACAGGACCAAAGAGTGTATATGCTACCGTCAAATATAACTGGCTTATGCATATTAGCCTTAACTTCACTAAGCTTCATATCGAAATTTCCTCGAACGGCTCACCCGAACAGTCCCAACGCCTATCACATTCAGTAAACTTCTGATGTTTTAAATCAAACCATAAATCCACCTTGCCCACACCACCGAATTTGTTTTTGTCAAGCATAAGCTCTGTTTCTTCGGGCTGTACATGGCAGTTTCCCTTGTCAATAACATACGGTCTATGAAGTAATGCTATATAATCTCCGTCTTGTTCAAGACCGCCCGATTCTTTAAGCTCACTCATAGTAGGTCTATCCTTACCTGCGCGTGTAAGTTGCGAAAGAACTAATATTACGCAGCCTGTATCCTTTGCAGTTCTTTTAAAAAGACTTGATATGTAATCAATACGGCCGCGCACATTTTCAAACTTTCCTGTAACAGACACTATCTGCATAAAATCCACAACAACAAGTGACGGTCGGTTTTCTCTTATCATATTACAAATAAGCTCTGCATTATAAACCTCGTCCAACACTAAAAACCTTTTCTCGTCCTTAAGCTTTTGAGCATTTTCAGTTATAAGCTTTATCTCGTCGTCAGTGAGTGTGTTTTGACTGAATTTTCTGTACTCAATGCCGAGCTTTGCCGCCATAACACGCTCATATATCATTTCGGCAGTCATTTCAAGAGAAAAGAACATAACCTTTTTGTCAGGGTCAATCAACTGGTTTACCGCAACATTAAGAGCTAGTGCTGTTTTTCCTACCGAAGGACGAGCGCCCACAATAAAAACTGTGCCCTGTCGCACGCCGCCCAATATTCTGTCAATAGTCGAAAAACCCGTTTTTATTACGCCTATGCTTTTATTAAGCCCACCAACAAAATCGGTAATACTTTTTTCGGTCGACTCCCGTGCATTGTTACCCATGCACTTTTGGTTTTCCTCGTCAATAAGACTTTGAAGAGTTGCAGCAGATATATCACCGTTCCAGCAAAGCTTATTAACACCTTTAGTAAGTCTCCTTCGCGACGTCATTTCCTTAAGCAGTCTTAAATGCTCCTCAAATAATACCGAGCTTATTGCTAACTGCACGCAAAGTTGTATTTCGTCACGATAGTTCTCTCCACAGGCGTTGGCAACAGTCAAATAATCAAAGCTGCCGTTTTCATCAAACTGCGAGCGCATTGCAGTAATCATTTTTTTATGCTCGGGAAAATCAAAATCCTCCGCACTGAGCAAGAGTATTTTTTCACGATTTTCCTCAAAGACCATAAGTTGTCCCAATACCGAACGCTCTATTTCAATGTCTGATACTCGCATATTTTCTCTTCCTATTCATCAACTAATTTTTTTACACCGGGGAAACCACTGTAAGGCTTTTCCTCGCGCGCGCGCATACTATTCTTTTCATTCTTATTAATTCTTATTAATTCTTTATTATTCTTACGATGTGGTTGCTTGTTGGTTATCTGTTGGTTATCTGTTGGTTGCTTGTTGGTTATCTGTTGGTTAAGCACTTGGTTGCTTTCTAAATCGTCACATTGATAATCACACCAATTTACCACAGTTATTATGGTAAATCTGTTGGTTGCTTCGATGGTTATTTCTTGCGTACTTTCTAATTTTTTTAAAGCAGTACGCACTTGCTGTTCTGAAAAACCTAAATCTTCTGCCAAGTGTTTACGTGAGGTTATAAACTGCCCTGCTTTAAGATTTCTACCCATCCAATCAAAGTCCCTAAATGAAGCTGAAAGTAGGCAATGAAGAAACAAACTTTTTACAACATTATCTTGATACCAACCCCACCGAATCAACTTTCGGTAAAGCTTTATATATCCGTTTAATTCCTGCATATCCTACCTCTCTATCTCTCTATCCAAAATAAATTTGCATATTGTGTAAATTTCAAGCGCCATATTCTCTCGGCTTATAAATTTTATATGTAGACCATAATCGACCTCTATCCTGTGCAGCATTCCCCAAAAGGCTTTTTCAGAATAGTTGTTCGGGTAATCGTGGGCTAAAATTCCGTCCCATCCGGAAGGCTGCTCACAAAGTAGATACTTGTGCTTTTTGTTTATGGCTCTTTTAAGCTCACGACGGAAAGCATCGTCATATTCCGTCCTACCGTTCGAGCGTTTCTTTTTTTGTCCGTAAAGACTCTGCGCCAATTCCTGAAGACTATTCTTGCGCTCAATAAAGACCTCGTCTGTAAAGTATGTATCAATTGGAAATCCAAGAGAGGGAGCAGCTGTTATCATAAAGCTGTAATCTCCCTCACCGATAGCTTTCTGACGGTACTTTATACCGTGAGCGTCAAAGTAATTCAATATATGGTCGTTTACCTGCTCGTTGGTCTGACACAGTATGCAAATATGGGATAAGAGTTCCTTGTATTGCTTGTCTGTGTAATATTTCTTCATAGTTTAAAAGGGCAAATCATCGTCCGAAACGTCTTCGGATACTTCGGTAAATGCGTTCTTGTTTCTGCTATCCTCTAATTTGTCATAATCATCATCCGAAAGCTTTTTTAGTGGAGGAATAGTAAAATTACCCGCCTTAATATCCTCTGTCGGTAGAAAGTCGGTAACAATCATTCGCTCTTTTAAGCTGCCGTCGTTTCCTATGTACTCCTCGTAACCTATCACAAGACCTATAAGCTTGCGTTTAAACTGTTTTTCATCGTTGTTAAACACAAATCCTTTATTGCTCTTCTGAAAGGCTGTAAGCATCTTTTTAAAGAAGCCAAGAGCATTCTGTTTGTAGCTCTTCACAAACTTTGCGGCCCAAAAGCCCTTTGAGTCGTAAAGCTCACGGAATCTGTTCTTGTGCTCACCTTCGGCAATGTCAAACTCAAACTTTAAAAATTCACGGTCAGGCTCGTCCTCAACGGCAGTAATGCCGCAAATGTATCCGCCTGCAGGTAATTTCTCGAAGCCCTTTGCTTCTTCAACTTCATTCCAATTAATATTTTTCATAATTCTTTCTCCTTAAATTTAATTAAATTCGTAATATTCGCGTATGGCAGTATCTACCGCCTTTAAATCGTTGTCGATTTCAAGTGGGAACATATCTTCTGGCGACTTGCTTATATCGTTACCGTCGCTCTGTGTCCTGAAATAATGCCTCGTTCCGTCTGTAAGACAACGCAAGGAAATCGTTACTTGCCCCTCAATACAAACTTTTTCATCAAGTAGCTTACCAACCGTTCGTAGCTTTGTCTCACCATAATCGCTTGTTTGCTCGTGCATCATTATGTAGACAAGCACGTCTTCAGCTAATTCTTCTGAAATAAATCGTAGCAGCGACCAAAATCCGTCAGCAATATCATTAAACAAATCAAACGAGCTAGAGCCCTTTTTAGGTGCCGAATGTCCGCGCATAAACATATTGGTCTGCAAATAACCCGCATCGTCAATAACAGCGATTTTAACGGGCATTTTTAAAAGTGCGTTTTTAATTTTTGCATAATCATCGGTACGGTATTCGTACTTAAACTTCTTTTTAAATGGCATATCCTTACCAATAACATTTATAAGCAAAATCTCATCTTCCGAAAAATTTTTGAGACTGCGGCTCTTACCGCTGCCTGATTTGCCATATATTAAGATACTTTTACCCATCCTTATTCCTCCTTCTTATCAAGTGGGCAATGATAACCCACAAAGTGCTCAGGGTCTAAAACTACCTCCTCTGTAACGGTGCAGCGTCGACCTGTAAAAAGTCTGCAATATTCGCAAGCAATTACAGGCTTGCCTTTTTGTGTTACGGGGAAGGTTATATCAAGTGTTATCGGAAAGTGTACAAAATCCGATATTCCACTTTCGAATTTAGGCATCCTTCTTTCCTCCTAAATAATCGTCAAGCTCCATTCGGTTGAGCTTTTCCTGACGCCGTTCTTCCAAAAGCTCTTCGGTAGTCCAATTATCATATTTCATTCTGCTTTTTCTCCTCGTAGGGTTCTAACGCTCCGCATTCGGTACAGTAAAAAACTACCTCAATTTCATCATCGCGTATAACTCCGGTTGTACGGCGTTCATCGGTTATATTGCCGCAAAATTTACATCTGAACATTTTATCCCTCCAAAGCCTCAAGAACAGTTTTTATTTCCTCATAACTGCTCAGAGAATATAGAAGTTTTGTGCTTTCTATACTGATATCCGGGAACATCTCAAGAATAAACTCGGTTATGTTTCCTAAAGCACCGTCTAAATTTTCGTTTTCAATTTCCTCCCCGAATAGCTTTTCAAGTGCCTTTCGAAAAATATGTAATTCTTTTATAGCTTCAAGTAATCTCTCCGCCACCTCTATCTTAGAGATATCTGGGTTGTATTCTGAAAAACACGTGCTTTTGCAGTATGGACAAACATTTATTATCTCGTATGGCGGTTCGGCTAACCCGTGATGCTCTTTTACTGTGTCGGCATGCTCAAATACCCTTCTGCAATCATCACATCTATACATCGCTCTGTTCCTTCCCATTTTCCTCAAATTCACTTATACGGTTTAGAAGAAAGCTGTTTTTGGCCTGTAAACTTTCAATCTCAAGGTTCTGACTTCTAACCCTTGCATGAAAAATATTTTTGATTTGCTGCTGCTTTTTGAGTTCCTTCTCACATAGCAACCAACCTATAGAGCATACGGCTCCGGCAATTGCTATAGCACATACAATAAGAGCCGCTAAAAAATATGTAAATTCAAAATAGTTAATCATTGACTTTTTACGTCCTTTCATTTATACTTAAATAAAGATATTTTTCTTTTGTCGCCTTTTGGAATTGCCGTTCCTAAGGCGGCTTTTTTTTATGTAGATTTCGGTTTTCTGCCGAAATGCTTGAGTATTTCAGGGTCCGTGCAACGGTCAAGGTATTCAGGACACAACTCATAAAAATCAATTTTTTGTTCAAAAGGCACCTCCTCCATTTGTGCAAGAAGCTCGGCACCGTTTGGAAGATTGCGGTAACATTCGCCCATCACGCTGCTTAGCCGTTGGGAAGCGCGTCTTTGCCAGTCTCTCTTTTCTTCATAGGTTAGTTCCTCAACAGGCTTTACCGTTTTATCGGGCATTATCATATAGCCGTTGACGGTAAGCGGAATACCTTTTGAAGTGACAGGCTTACCGTTTTTGTGAAGCACATTTCCTACCAAACTATATTCTTCGTACATTAAATCACTCCTTAACTAATGTTACTTGAATAGGCTCTTGTCCTATTCATCAGCTTGAAAAATCCGAATCGGGCAGGGAAGAGAGACCGTTATCAAACGCGCCCGAATTTGTAAGGGTGATATATAGCTTGTGTGCATTGTCGGTAAAGAGCGTAAGTTCCTCGTTATCCGTTGCCTCCTCAGCCTTATCCACCATCTTTTCGAAAAGACTCACCATTTTCTTGTTTGCATCATACTGTTTCATATAAATTTCTCCTTTTAATTAGTATCTACAACTTCCGTTACCTTATATCCCGCTTTTTTCATTTCACGAACGATTTCTTTGAAATACGGAACAGAGGTAACACACATAACCTGTTTTTTTTTGGCAATTATTTCATTCAGAATTTCTCCTTATGCTATTGCCACATTCACACAACCGTTTTTAAATAAGAAATTTTCTGCCTGACGGTAGGTTTTAAATTTTGCTGATTTGTTTGCAAAAAACTGACAGAATTTAGCTTGAGGATTATAGCCTCCAATTTCAGCTGCAAAACCACCGCTACATTCATACAATCTTCCAATAATCTTGTCGTTTTTATCAAGATAGTATTCCATTACCTCACCTCCCACCGTTCTTTTCAATGGTACTGTGAATACGTTGATATAAGTTTGCAATTAAAAAAATATTCATATAGGGTAGAAGTTTGTCTTTCGTATTATGTATAATATTCTTATCATATTCGAAAGGGGGAATATTATATGTCAAGCTATGGGATTGCATCTGAAATTACTAAAATTGCAATTGAAAACAAGGCTATACATCTTGACAACACTCGCACAGATAATCAAGAAGAAATAGAAAAAGCCAACATATTCAACGCGAAACAAATTTCAGATTTTTACAAAACAATTTATAATGCTGTTTCGTCAGCAGGTGAATAACCTAATAATTTAACGGTTGTTTCAATCGCATCGGTGATAGCCTTCAATTCTTCGCCGGTGCGAATTTCTTTTGCCGAATCTAACAACACTTTTAAATGTTTTTTTATGTCGTTATCAATAGTGCTTACTGTATCTGATAATCTTTTGTTCATTTCCGTTTTGGCATCAATTCGTCCTAAGAGATAATCTATGGAAACATCAAAGAAATTAGCTAACATAATTAGAGTTTCGGAATTAGGCTCTCTTGCACCTTTTTCATAATTAACATAAGTTGTATAGGGAATATTTAACTGTTCTGCAAGTTCACGCATATTCATATTTCTTGCAACTCTTATTTCCTTTAAACGATTTATAATAAACAACTCCTTTTTTACAATTACACTTTACACTTATAATTCATTCTTAAAAGTTTCTTTTAAGAAACTGAATCTGTAAAAAAAATATCGAAAATTTGCTTGTCGCTTAAATGCAATGCTTTTGATATTTTTGAAATTTCAGTCTGATTAAAAATAGTATCTCCACGCATACGGGAATATAAAGTTTTTTTGCTCATGCCTATTTTTTGGGCGAGAGCAGGAATAGATAATCTGCATCTTGCTATCTCTGCATTTAAATCATTAACATTCATACACACACCTCCTTAAATTGATTTATCGTTCACCACCTGATATAATAAGGGAGAAGGGTGGTGATATTATGAATTTCCAAGTTCCTAAATTAGCTGCGGGGAAAGTTGTGCCTGGTGGTGTAAAATCACTTGAACAGCAAATTAAGGAAGCAAAAGCAAAACAAGAAAAACGTGAGCAAAGAAAACACGATTATTTTGTTGCTGCATTTAGTTCGATTTGCGGCGGAATAACAGGTTTTTAGCCTCTCTTATATTTGAGTTTTGCATAAAATAATAAGAACAAAAATTAAAAGGCAAAAAGCAAAACCAAACAAGAAACCGAATGCACAAGCAACTTTGCGCCATTTTTTGTATTGCAAATAGCTCCAAGTCATAAGTTCTTTCCGTTCATTCATTTTATTTACTATATATTTTGCTGTTATTTTTCGAGGTTTGGTTTTCATTTCCGTTTTAGCAGCACAACAATTAAAACTATATTTGCAATAATCACCGCAGTATCTATAACCATACTTAAAACTTGCATATCTGCTCTCCTTTCTTTTATATTGACAATGAGCCGAAAAAATGTTATCCTATTTTACGGTCGGGGGTTTTATCCCCCTTCCGCTCACTCAATCAATTTGCTGATTAAATCAATCAGCGCTTTGATGAGGTTAAATAGGGCCGTAATGAAGATTATGTATTTGAGCTTACAGTCTTCATTGCGGTTTTTATTTTTCCGACTCATTGTATTCACCTCCACAAAAAATAAGTTTCCTTTAGGACACTTTTATTATAACACAAAAAATGTGTTTGTCAACCCTTAAAGGAAACTTTTTTTTATTTTTTTACAAAAATAGTTGCATTTTAGAAACTTTTGCAATATAATTAAGATGTTGAGAAAATTTATTAAAATACCTATAAATAGAGGAGTAAAATGCTTTGGATATTGGAAAAATTATTTACGAAAAACGAAAAGAGTTAAATTTAACATTAGAAGAGATTGGTAATTTCGTAGGTGTTGGTAAAAGCACAGTAAAAAAATGGGAAACAGGTGCTATCGCAAATATTAAAAGGGATAAGATTGCTAAATTGGCACAAATATTGCAACTTAATCCGGTTGTACTCATAAATGGGGAGTTGTCTGATTATTATGATTCCCCCAATAGTAAATATCCCCATCCCAATATTACTAATGATTATACTACTTTCCCTGTTTATGGCGACATTGCCGCAGGATATGAAAGCATAGGATTAGAAGATTGGAGCGGGGATACGGTAAATATACCTAACGAATATTTAATAGGTAGAGGTAGGGAAGAATTTATAGTTTTACGTGTTAAGGGCGACAGCATGTACCCTACATATCAAGATGGCGACAAAGTTCTTGTTTTAAAACAATCGACATTAAACTATAGCGGACAGGTCGGCGCTGTTCTTTACGATGAGGAGTATGCGACATTGAAAAAAGTTGAATTTGCGGCGGGAGAAGATTGGATGAAACTCGTACCAATAAATCCTAATATTGCCCCTGAAAAGATAGAGGGTGAGAGGTTAGAACGCTGTCGTATAATTGGTATACCAAAGTTACTTATTAGAGAAATAAACTATTGATTTGAAATTATGTCAATCATTTTACAACAGATATTTTTTAATTCTGCTACAGGCAAATAGAGAAAATGCTTTGGAAGTTCGTTTTCCGAATGCTCTGTAGCTTCCTCTAACGCAACAAATGTTTCGGTCAGCATTTCAAGTCTAAATATGGCATCATCTAACTCAATTTTTTTACTCATTTTTTTAGCACTCCTTTGTAAATTGTTGTCGAATAAAAGTATATAATGTATTAGCAAATTTTTAAACGAACTGTGCTACCTTGATTAAAATATTTTTATATTCTATAATTAAATGTTACACATATTAAAGTGAGGTGACGATATGAAAACAGCTGCAGCCTATGTGCGTGTCTCTACTGATGACCAGTTAGAATTTTCTCCCGATAGTCAAATCAAATTGATACAAGATTATGCCGAGAAAAACGATATAATTCTACTTGAAGAGTTTATTTATATGGAAGATGATGGGAAATCGGGCAAAAGTATGGCAAAGCGTGATAAGTTTCTTGAGCTTATTTCTGCTGCTAAAAAAAAGCCTAAACCGTTTGATATGATATTGGTTTGGAAGTTCAGTCGATTTGCACGTAATCAGGAAGAGGCTATCACCCTTAAATCAATGCTTAAAAAACTTGATATTGAGGTTGTTTCCATATCAGAGCCGCTACCCGAAGGACCGTTCGGCGAGTTAATAGAGCGCATACTTGAATGGCAGGACGAATATTACCTGACTAACTTAAGTCAAGAGGTTAAGAGGGGAATGAAGGAACGCGCTTCCAGAGGTTTGCCTGTAGCACCTCCACCGATAGGCTATGATTCTAAAGATGGTAAGTACATACCAAACGCTGATGCATCGCTTGTAAAGAGTATATTTAATGATTATCTCAGCGGTATGGGCCTTAGAGCTATTGCAGTGCATTACGGTAATTTAGGGATGAAAACCACAAGAGGTAATCCCCCCGATAATCGTTGCATAGAATATATGTTGCGTAATCCCGTGTATTGTGGTAAAATACGTTGGAGTATTGACGGCAAAGCTGCATCAACCCGACATTACAATAATCCAAACATCATGGTTATAGACGGTCATCACGAGCCTATTATCAGTCAGGAATTGTTTGATAAGGTGCAAGAGAAGCTTGATAGACAAAAACAAATGTACGGAAAATATCAGCGCAGAGAGCAGCCTGTCGGCTATATGTTAAAGGGATTGGTTCGATGTTCTAATTGTAATTCAACACTGATTATGGTTAACACAAAATCCCCAACATTACAGTGCCACAGTTACGCAAAAGGCACTTGCAAGGTTTCGCATAGTGTTACGGTTGATAGAGCAACCGCTTCTGTAATTGCCCATCTGGAGAACACAGTCGCTACAGGAGAAGTTAATTTTGCTCCTTTGGATGACAACACAAAAAGGGTAATGCCTGATACCAATTATAAAAAATTGATAGATAACGAGAAAACTAAGCTTAACCGAATTAAACTTGCATATCAAAATGGCATTGACACTATAGATGAATATCGAATTAATAAAGCTAAAATATTAGATAACATAAAAAAACTCGAGGCCTCAATGAACGAGAACACACCAAAATTTAATAAGCAGGATTATTTAAATAAAATACTTGGAGTGTTAAAAATAGTCCGTAACCCCCAACAGCCCGAAAATGTTAAAAACTCTGCACTGCGTACAGTTGTACACAGTATAGAGTTCGATAAGAGAAATAATAAATTCGAGGTTTATTTTTATTAGCTATAGTATATCTATTTGCAGTACGGCGGACCCGACGGAGAGCTCGGCGCTTCAATGCGCTATTTAACTCAGCGTTATTCGATGCCCTATGACGATGCAAAGGGACTTCTGACCGACATAGGAACTGAAGAACTCGCCCACTTGGAAATGATTTGTGCTATGGTGCATCAGCTTACTAAAAATCTAACGCCCGAAGAAATAAAGGCAAGTGGATTTGATAAGTATTTTGTTGACCATACAGCAGCCGTTTATCCGATAGCGGCATCTAGTCTTCCGTGGCGTGCCGAGTATATTCAGGCTAAGGGCGACATTTTAGCCGATTTACACGAAGATTTAGCGGCAGAGCAAAAAGCAAGGGTAACCTATGATAATCTATTAAGACTCATAGATGACCCCGATATTTTAGACCCGCTAAGATTTCTTCGTCAGCGCGAGCTTGTGCATTATCAGCGTTTTGGAGAAGTTTTGAGAAATACAACCGAACGACTTAACTGCAAGAACTTCTATGCATTTAACCCGAGCTTTGATAAAAATTGTAAAAAATAATGTAAGGGAGGGGGAACCCCTCCCTTTGTTTTTGTACGGTTAATAATGCAACGGGCGATTCGTGAATTTAACGGGCGATTCGTGAATCGCCCCTACTTGACTTTTTAATGGGAATTTGATAAAATATCGTGGTGTCTAGATTACATACTGAAAATTCAGGAGGAATTATGAAAGACAAAATTTTATCCTTTATACTTAATAATAAACTGCAAGTAGCGATTACGGCAATAGTTTTAGCTCTTGCTATTGTTATTGGCGTAGTATTTGCGTCGGTAAAGCCTAAGGACGATACAAAGGGCGATAACAGCTCTGTTGATAATTCAAGCTCACAGGTATCAAGTCTTCCGAGCAGCAGTGAAATTGAGTCTTCTGAGGAGTCAAGCTCTTCCGAAGAAAGCTCTTCATCAAAGCCGTCATCATCTTCAAGACCCTCTTCATCTTCTTCAAAGCCCTCATCTTCAAAGCCGGTTTCAAGTACACCAAAGCCGTCTGTTAATACAAAATTTGATTATAACACAAATCTTGATATTGAAGATAATGTGTTTATGGACTCTCTTGTATACACAGGCTATAATTTGAAAAAGCACCGTCAGGACGGGCTTATGTGGGTCTACATTTTAGCTTCACAAAAGCGTGCTAAGGGTTGGCTTTCAAATATCGGTTACGGTGGCGGTTCTTCGGGTTATGAGACAACCTCTAAGGGACTTCCCGATATTAAGAGGTTTGAGCGCGGAGGTCTTGTTTGCGCTTCCTTTGTAACCTATGTTTACTTTAACTATCTTCCTAATGTTGCAGGTATTGATACATCTTCGCTTGCGCGTCCCGATAAATCTTACTCGGCGCACTCGTGGTATAATGCCGCTAAAACTTGGGTTTCCAAGGGACAAGCTAAATATATTAAATATACAGCAAAAGATTACGGAATAAAGGCGGATATCGGCTTTAGTGCGGATATTCCTATCGGCTCGATTATCTGCTTCCAAGACTATTATAAGCGTAATAACAACCATTGCTCACATGTTGCAGTTTATGCAGGTAAGGCCAACGGATATCATTGGGTATACCATGTGGGCAACGATAACGGACCTGAGTTTTGCGCCATTGAGCGTATGAACAGAGACCCCGACCCGCAGTGGCTTTTAGCAATAATTTCTACACCTACAAATATTAGATTTTCCGCAACGGTGGAATTAGAGGCAACAGACGAAAGCGGTGCTGCAGTTGAGGGAGTATCGGTTTCCTTAAAGAATGCAGCGGGTAAAACCGTAAAGCTTGGTAAAACAGATTCCAAGGGAAAACTTACCTATAACAAGCTTTCCTACGGAAAATACACATTAAGCTACATATTACCCGAGGGCTATACAGCAGATGCTCTTACAAAGTCGGTGTCGCTTACAACCAAGAATAACAGTCTTAATCAGATTAAAATTGATAATATTAAGAAAGAGACTGTTACCGAGGAAGAAACATAAAAAAACGGCAGAAAGAATTTTCTTTCTGCCGTATCTTTTTATTTATTTGTCATAATTGAGCGTAAATCATTTTCGTTTGCATCAACAATATCTTCTTTTGATAAAGCCTCTAATACCTCATCGGGTGTAGAGCAAACCAAAATAAGATTTAAGTTTGCGGGGGATACAAAGTGCTGCTCGACTGCCTTTTTAATCATTTCAAGCATAGGGTCAAAATAATCTAAAATATTGTAGATTATTATCTTTTTTGTATGGCGTTTAAGCTGCCTTAAAGAGAAGATTTCAAAAAACTCATCAAAGGTTCCGATACCGCCGGGTGTTACAATAAAAGCATCGGATTTTTCTTCCATAATCTGCTTTCTCTCTCGCATTGTATCGGTATAAATAAATTCTGTACATTTATCGTATAAAACACCGTCTACAAGGAAAAATCTTGGAGCAACACCGATAATCTCGCCGTTCTCAGAGGTCATTCCGCGAGCCGCAGCACCCATCATACCGTTAGCACCGCCGCCGTACACCATACCGTGACCGGCTTTAGCAAGGGCTGCACCCAATTTTTCGCCCTCTTCTAAAAATTGAGGGTCAATATTATTGGAAGCCGAGCCGTAAATACAAAGTTTCATAAAATCATTCTCCGTTTAAACGAGATTTTCTATATTGAGGGGAGTGTCATTTAATATGGCACTTACAAGGGTATCACCCTCATAGCAAAGCTTAAGTGAGAAAAACGGGGTGGTTTTATCCTCAATGAGTTTCAGGAAAATTTTATCGCCAACCCAGATAGGAAGATTATAAATCTCTCTTTTATCAACCCAACAAAGCTCGCCCTCGTCGCAAGCTTTTATTTCACCGCTTACATCTTCGGTGTGGAAGATATGCATATATTCTGTAGGCCATTTATCAGATACAAAGGTGACTATTCCGCAATAGCGCGCCGAGTTTACAAAAAGCCCTGTTTCTTCAAGGGTTTCTCTGCGGTTTGCTTCTTCAGGACTTTCCTTATCCTCGAATTTTCCGCCGATACCTACCCACTTATCTTTATTTAAATCGTTTTCTTTTTTTATGCGGTGGAGCATTAAATATTTGCCGTCTTTTTCTATGTGGCAGAGTGTAGTATTTATCATTGTATAACACCCTCAGCGTGCGGTAATTCGTCCATTTCTTCTACCTCAGGGATTACATATCCAGGGAGATAGAAGGTGTCCATATCGATATTTGCACGGTCAAATATATTATTGTACTGTATTCTTTCGTACTGACTTAATAATTCAGAATAGGGCGAGCTGTCGCTCCACTGATAATGATTTCCGTCCTTATCCATATAACCCACCGCACTGATAACCGGCAGAGTTTCTGAAAGGGAGAGAAGATACTTGTTGTATTTTGTAAGCTGTACGCCTGCAGTTTTAAGAACAAGGGAAGAGAGGTAGTTAGCGCTTAGAGCATCAATTTGTTTTTCCTCAATGTCATAATTTGCCCAAATTATAAAGGGGGTAATATGACGCTTTTGCTCTTGCTCAATAGTAAGCCCTGAAAGGTCTTTTACACCCAAAAGCTCTGCTATAAAGGAGCTTTCAATAGAGGGCTGATGGTCACCGAACATACAAATTACTGTAGGCTCTTTTACCTTGCTGAAATATTTTATAAGCTTTTTAAATGCGTCATCACTCTTCTTTACAAGAGAAAGATAGCTGTTGGCTTTTTTGTATTCTTCTTCGGTAGAAGTGAGGAAAATTTCCTGTTCGAAGTTTTCGGAAACAGAGGTATAACCGCCGTGATTTTGCATAGTTACATTAAATACATAATAAGGGCGGGATTTATCTCGCTTCTCAAAATCCTTTATAAGAACCTCGTAGTTATAAGAATCACTTATATATTGGCGGATGAGCATATTTTTACCGGGGTAATATTGGTCCATAAGGGACTGTAAATAATCAGGGTCGCTTCCGTTTTGAACATACTTATCCATAAGAGTAACATCAAATAAATGCTCAAGGCTCTTAAATAAATCAAAGCCTAAATTATTATAAACCGCAATTCTGTTCCAACCTGCCGCATAATAAGGATGGAATGCCATAGCATAATATCCTTGAGCGTCAAGCGTGGAGGTTAAGGAAGCAACGGGATTTTTCATATATAGCATATACGCATTACTGCCTGATGGTAAAAATGCGGTGGTGTGACCTGTTAAAAATTCAAATTCGGTGTTTGAAGTTCCGGCCCCAATAACCGGAACATAAAGATTTCCCTTAATAGTATTTTTAGTAAGCGACCTCATAAAAGGCATATAATCCTTATTGGTGGTAAACTCACCGAGAACACTAAGGTCAGACAGGGACTCATTCATAATGCAGATTATATTTGGTGCATTAGAATTTATAGGGGGCTTTTGCTGCTCGGTATCCTTTATTGTACTGCTTACAAGGTCATTTACGTCGTTAGGGTCGTAGCCTTGGGGCGTGGACATATAAAGGTATTTTGTGTTGCAGAAGAAGCTGAAAGCAAAGCCGTAATTTCTGTATCCTCTCGACTGATTCCAGAAGTCAGGTCTAACACCTAAATCAGCAAAAAAAGAAGTACAGAAAAATACAAGCAATATAATTGACGAAAAAAGGCCTGTAAAGGAACGGGAAATAATCTTTGTTATCAAACCTACATTTACCTTCGGTGCTTTAAAGCCTATGCTAACTAAAAATGCAAAAATTTCTATGGCTATAACCATATTGTAGGTTGGAGAATAGTTATAGGTGTTAGCAACACCTACAGCGGTAGTGATACTCAAAAAGTCCATAGGAATAAAGGGGGTGCCCCTGAATTCCATAATATAAGCGTGGGCAAGGGCAAATCCGAAAAAAACTGCCGAGTTTACAATAATAGCAACCTTTAAACTGCCCGAAATAGCATAAACAATAAAATAGAATATAAGGATAAGGACATAGTTTGCGATAAAACCGAGATATGTCATATCATAAACGAAGATTTTATTTAATGCCTCGGTCATTACAATGGTAATAAACGGCATTAAAAATATCATCGAAAAATGTAAGGCTGTGTTAATTTTATTGTTTTTAACTTTAACATTAAATATGATTACTATGCCGACAATTACGGGAATTACGGCAGCAGCTAAAAGAAGCCACCATTTAGAAGCAAAGTCAAGTGATAAAAAACTGCTGATGGAAATAACGGTAGTTGTTTCTAAAATAACGAAAACTACAAGAGCAATAATCTTTGTAGCTTTGGTATAGGAAGCCTCAAAGTTGGCTTTAAAAAAGTTGGGGATAATCTTTGTAAAAAGACTTATAATAAAAGCAATCGTTTTACTGTAGGCGGATTTAACACCGTCGCACACTTTATTAAGCCACATTTTATCACTTCAGCTCCTTTCATTAAAATTTACGCATATATAATATGATACCACAAAACAATTAAAATTACAATAATTTATTATTAACTGAAATGGAACTTCAAAAAAACAAGGCTTGGGCTAAAATACCCAAACCTTGTTTTAATTTTTGTTTTCAAAAGAACTATTTTTTAAGCTCCTCTAAAATTTTATTGTTCTGACAGATACAGTGTCCGAGAGCATATATAAGGAATAAAACAATAAGAGAAACTATAAGACCCAAAAGGACAATTGCAATGCAGATTGTAGTGTAAGCCGGCTTGAAAGCAAACAAGAAGAAAGCGGCAGCTACATGAATTCCTAAAACTGCAAAAGCTACAACCAAGGATATTATTTTAACTATAATACCGAGGGATTTAAACTCTGTGTTTTTAAAGAAGGGAAATTTGAATTTTTTTTTTTCTTTAACAGAAGGAGTATCTACAGTATTGTTTTTCATTTATATCTCTCCATAACTAAATTTTCTCTACGCCGATGTTAACAGCCTCGCCGTTGATATCCCATTCCTTAACATACCCTACGGGGTTTGCGGAAGAAATAGAATCGGCAAGGGTATCACCTGCGATATCATCAGAATACTTAAGAGCAATTCCAACTACTGATTCACTACCGTCTAAGGTAATGTTTATATGATCCATAACATTGAAGCCGGCTTCTTTACGCATTGTCTGAATCTTGCTTACAAGCTCACGAACAATACCCTCGTCAATAAGCTCGGGGGTAAGCGTTGTGTCAATAGCAACAGTAATTCCGCGGTCGCTTACAGTATAGAAGCCTTCTTTTTGCTCGGATTCGATAAGTAGGTCTTCGATAGCTAAAACAACATCTCCTGAGGGGAGAGAGAGGGTTATATTGCCGTTAGCGTCAAGCTCGGCTTTAGCCTTAGTGCCGTCAAGCTCTGCTAATGCGTTGCGGATTTCTCCAAGCTGTTTTCCGTACTTTGGACCTAAGGTCTTAAGCTGAGGCTTAAACTTGTAGTTTACAAAGGAGTCAACATCGTTTGTAAAGGAAACCTGTTTGATGTTAAGCTCGTCTTTGATAATGTCTGCATAAAATCCGTCTGCAGTAAGGTCAGACTTAACATACATAACGCTAAGGGGTTGACGGTTCTTTCTTGCAGCACCGTTACGGGCAGCACGGCCTAAAACAACGATTTCAAGAATATTCTTCATATTCTCTTCAAGGTCTGTATCAATAAGATTTTCGTCTACACGGGGGAAATCGCATAAATGAATACTCCGAGGTGCATCCTTATCAACGCTTCCTACGAGATTCAGATAAATGTTTTCTGCCATAAAGGGAATCATAGGAGCCGCTGCCTTTGCGGTTGTAACGAGGGCGGTGTAAAGGGTCATATAAGCGGCAATCTTGTCGTCTGTAATGCCCTGTACCCAATAACGCTCACGACCGCGTCTTACATACCAGTTACTCATTTCGTCAACAAATTCCTGAAGAGCGCGTGCGGCTTCGGGAATACGGTAGTTTGCAAGATTTTCGTCAACAGCTTTTACCGTTGAATTAAGCCTTGATAAAAGCCATTTATCCATAACGGTAAGCTTAGAGTAATCGAGAGTATACTTTGTCGGGT
>CAYXID010000028.1:0-20588 GCA_964465535.1 uncultured Ruminococcus sp. | reverse complement strand
CCAACAAACAGAGTCAGAGTCTGTCGTGCTACCGTTACACAATTCCCCAATATTTTTTGCAACAATAACATTATAACCAATTTTTCGGCGATGTCAAGGTTTTTTTGAAATTATTTCTTCTAAAATTTTGTGAATTTTTCTCTATAATATGTAATTTTATATAAAAATATATAAAATACTTTATTTTTTAAGAGAGTTGTGATATAATCCATAATGTATATTTATGCTTAAAAGGAGGAATGGCGAATGCGTTTAAAAAGAGTTTTGTCGGTGGCGCTGTCGGTGCTTATAGCAATAAGTCTTTGCGGTTGCGATATCTTTACCGCCGAAACAGAGCAGCTCATTATGCCTCCTGCTTTAACGGGTGATATGAAGCCTATCGGCGAGGCGTTGTCTTCAAGCATTGAAGGAGAATACACCCTTAAATATCCATTAGGAGGTGCGCACCGTTCCCCTGTTATTTTAAACGATATTGACGGGGATAACATTTTCGAAGCCTTTGCCTTTTACTCTCAGAACGACGGCGAGATGGACTGTATGCACTTAAATGTTATCTGCCGAAAGGGAGAGAAGTGGGAGTCTGTGTTTGACCAAAAGGTTCAGGCGGGCGGAGTTGACAAAATTGATTTTTGCGATTTAAACGCTGACGGAACCTTAGAAATCATCGTCGGTTGGACGGTTTATGCAAGCAGTGAAAAGCAGCTTGCGGTATATTCTCTAGAGAACGGAGTTTTATCTCAGCGTTTTGTTCACGAGTATGCAAACTTTATCTGCTGTGATTTAGACGGAAATGACGAAAACGAATTATTTATCCACCGTTTTGATGCGGTAAATTCGATAAACGAGGCATTGCTCTTTACTCTAGAGGATGCGGGCGTTTTAGAGCTTTCGGGTTGCGGTATGGATAAGACGGCGAGAACGGCAAGTGTGCCTTTGTTATCCGTCTTGTCTGACGGTACCCCCGCTATATATATCGACGAGACCAAAGACGCGGGTATGATAACCGAGGTTATCTACTATTCAAAGGGCGCTCTTGTAAACCCGTTGCTTGAAGCCGAGAGCGGAGAAAACATAAAAACGCTTCGTGCAAACGCTTTGCCGTCTTCGGATATTAATAACGACCAAATCATAGAAATTCCCGTATCGGAAATTATGAAGGCGTCGGAAGGGTTGCAGAACGCCGAAAAGGTTTACTATACAAAGTGGTGCTCCTTTAACGGAAAGGCGCTTACCTCAAAGCTTGTCACCCTTTTCAATACCTCTGAATACTACTTTTTACATGTGCCTGAAAAATGGATTGGAAATATAGCGCTTATAAGGGATAACGAAAACCGTGTCCGTACCGTTTATGAGTATAATGCTAAAAAGAATAAGGTCGGCAAAAAGCTTGTCTACTTTGAGGCGGTGCCGATAGAAGACTTTGAGGACTTTAAGGCGGAAAACGCCTCTGCAATAGAAATTTCAAGAAACACGAAATATGTTTTTGTGGGTGAAGTGCAAAACACGAAAAGTGCTCTTGCGATAACCGAGAAAGAGCTTAAAGAAATGTTCTTCCTATACGATGGGGCGCCGGTTTAATTCGGAGCTCGAAAGGAGATTTTATATGAAACGAATTTTAATTGTTGAAGACGAGGTTGCCATTCGTGAATTTGAGGCGATAAATTTAAAGAGGGTAGGCTACGAAACGGTAGAGGCAGGCTCGGGCGAAGAGGCGCTCGATATTTATGATAACGACCCGCAGGGTTTTGATATCGCCCTTTGCGATGTTATGATGCCGGGGATGGACGGCTTTGAGCTTTGCAAGGCGCTTCGTCAGAGAAGCTCGGAAATCGGCATTATTATGCTCACCGCAAAATCTCAGGAGATGGATAAGATAAGCGGTCTTATGCTCGGGGCTGACGATTATATAACAAAACCCTTTAGCCCTACAGAGCTTCTTGCCCGTGTGGACTCGCTTTACAGAAGAGTTAACAACACAAAGGCGGTTCCTGTGTCCTCGGATGAGATTAAGCTCGGAGAGTTTGTACTTAATCTTCGCAGAAGAACACTTACTAAAAACGATAAAAACATTGAACTTACTCAAGTAGAGTTTCAGATGATGGAATACTTCTTCACAAACCCTGATACCGCTTTAGGCAGAAGCGAAATCTTAAACAAGGTTTGGGGAGAAAGCTATTACGGAGAAGAAAAGATAGTGGATGTTAATATAAGGCGTCTTCGTATGAAGATAGAGGACGACGCGTCTGTTCCAAAGCATCTCGTTACCGTTTGGGGTATGGGATATAAGTGGAACACGGCACAGTAATTTAAAAAACATCAATTTTTCAGAGAGGAGGAAAATCGAATGAATTTAGAGCAAAAGTTTAAAAGCATCGGCTTTAGATGGGTTATTAACATATTTTTGCCTGTTGTAATAGTTGTAGCGGTTGTAACCGTTGCGGTGTCGATAATATACAGCTCGCTTTGCGTTGAAAGAGTTCGCGCTCTTTGCGAAGACTATACAAACGATTTTTCCTTCCTTGAAAGTGCTACCCCCGAAACATTTGAGAATATGGCGTTTGCCCTGATTGAAAATTATCAGTATAAGTCAAAGCTTGAGGTGCAGATTTTAGACAGCGAGGGAAGACCCGTGGCGTCTACCACCGCTTTCAGCGATACTGATGCCGATATCCCCGATTATAAAACCGCGATATCAACCAATAAAAATACCGCTGTTTTCAGAGGGGAAAACTCAAGCGGAGAAAAAATTCTTGCCTGTACAAATCTTGTTTTTGACATAAACGGAAACAGGATAGGCGCATACAGATGGATAACCTCTATGGAAAAGGCAAATACGCAAATAACACAGGTGGTTTTGCTAGTAATCGGAATGGGAATGCTTGTTATAATCTTTTCCGCCGTTTCGGGTGCCTTTTTCATAAAATCAATTTTAAGACCGATTAAGGATGCGGGTAATACCGCAAGGAAAATAGCGCTCGGCGATTTTCAGTCCCGTATAGAAATCAAAAGCCATGACGAAATCGGCGAACTTTGTGACAGTATAAACAATATGGCGTCGGAACTAAGTCAAGCCGAGACTATGAAAAACGATTTTATATCCTCGGTATCTCACGAACTAAGAACACCCCTCACCGCTATCAGAGGTTGGGGAGAAACGGCGCGAATGTCGGTAGGAACCGACGAGGAGCTTGTAAGCAGAGGTCTTGAGGTGGTACTTAGCGAGGCTGAGCGACTTGGCAACTTGGTAGAAGAATTACTCGATTTTTCGAGAATGCAAAGCGGAAGGCTCACTGTTAACACAAGACCGATTAATGTATCCGAGCTTTTAAGCACTACCGCAGATATGTATACCGAGCTTGCGCGTCAGCAGGGAATAGAGCTTTCCTATGCGCGCTCTGCCGAAACGGCAACCGTTATGGGCGACCCCGACCGTTTAAAACAGGTTTTTGTAAATGTTATCGATAACGCGGTGAAGTACACCGAAAAGGGCGGTCTTGTTCTTATAACTCAGAGCATTGAAGAAGCCTGTGTCCGTATTCTTGTAAAGGATACGGGTGTGGGAATTCCCGCTCAGGATATCGATAAGGTTAAGGAGAAATTCTTTAAATCGAATAAAACTATAAGGGGTTCGGGAATAGGTCTTGCCGTTGCCGACGAGATTATAAAACAGCATCAGGGACTTTTGTTTTTAGAGAGTACCGAGGGGGTAGGAACTACCGTTACGATAGTTTTACCGCTTTATGAGGAAGAAGCTGTTATCGAGGAAGAAACTGTGTTACTTGAGGAATTGACACAGATAGCGGATGTTCCCGATGAAGAAACTAATGATACAAATACAGATATGGAGGAAAATTTATAAATGGGCAAATACACCGCAATAGGCGGACAGGCACTTATAGAGGGCATTATGATGAAGAGCCCCGAAAAAACAGCGCTTTGTGTCCGCACACCTGATAAATCTATAGATACGATTTATTTAGAGGACAATTCTTTGAGAAAAAAGTATAAGGTTTTAAATCTTCCCATCATCAGAGGCGTTATTGCCTTTGTAGAATCAATGGTTCAGGGCTATAAGGCAATGATGATTTCTGCCGATAAGTCGGGCTTTACCGATTTGGAGGAGGAAAAGAAAGGTGGAGAAGTAAAGGCTGAGGACACTAAAGAGGAGAAAAAACAAAATCCCCTTATAACTGCCGTTATGGCGATTGGAACTGTGCTCGGCGTGGTGCTTTCGGTAGTGCTCTTTATGCTTTTACCAAGACTTGCAGTTGAAGGACTTGAAAAGCTTTTCTCTACCGCCTTTAGTACGGTTGTCCGTGCAAGTATAGAGCAGATTATCAAGCTTGCGGTTTTCGTGCTTTATGTTTATCTTGTATCCTTAATGGAGGATATAAAGCGAGTGTTTATGTATCACGGGGCAGAGCATAAAACAATTTTCTGCTATGAAAAGGGATTAGAGCTTAATATTGAAAATGTAAAAGCACAAAAGCGTTTTCACCCTAGATGCGGTACATCCTTTATGATTTTAATGATACTTATAAGCATTATCTTTTCAACTGTTGTACAGATAATTTTTCCGTCTGTTTACAGCGTAAGATGGCTTTGGGTTGTAATTAAGATATTATTGGTGCCTTTAACCTGCGGTGCAGGCTTTGAGGTGCTTCGTCTTACAGGCAGATTTGATAATGTTGTAACCCGAATTATCGCAGCCCCGGGCACTTGGCTTCAGAGAATTACCACTAAAGAGCCTACAGACGATATGATTGAAATTGCAATCGCAGCTCTAAAGGCGTGCGAGCCCGAAAACCCCGATGTTGACAGAAGTGTCGATGAAAATCTAAATGACGAGGCAGAAAATGGCTGATACAATATTCGAAGCGTATAACAAAACAAAAAAAGAACTTCAAAAAATCGGTATAGAAGATTGCGTTTTTGAAGCAAAGCAGATTATAAAGCATATAACGGGTTATTCAAATGCCGAAATACTTAGCCGATATAATACAAAGTTAACAGAATTTCAGCAGAATAATCTTACCGCAATATTAAAGCAACGCGCTATAAGATATCCCCTTCAGTACATACTTTGTAGTTGGGGCTTTTACGGTAGAGAGTATAGTGTGGGTCCGGGTGTTTTAATACCGAGAGCCGATACCGAAACTCTCGTTGATACCGCAAAAGAGCTTATAAAGGATAAAAAATCTCCGAGGATTATTGACCTTTGTACAGGAAGCGGTTGTATAGGAATAACCCTAGCACTAGAGCGAAAAGACGCTGAGGTTGACCTTTTAGAAAAATATCCCGAGGCTATGCGCTATGCCTATAAAAACATTGTTGATAATGGGGCAGAAAATGTTCTGCTTTCTGAGGGTGATGTGCTGAAAGGTGATAAGTCGGAAGAAAAGTATGACCTTATTGTTAGCAATCCCCCCTATATTTCGGATAGCGAAATGGAAATAATTTCGCCCGAGGTTCACTTTGAGCCTGAAACAGCCCTCAGGGGCGGTGCGGACGGACTTGATTTTTATAGAGCAATAATTGAAAACTATACAAAGTCGCTAAATGACGGCGGCAGTATTGCTTTTGAGGTAGGAATAGGTCAGGCAGAGAGCGTTGCCGCACTTTTAAGAGATGCGGGTTATGTAAAAGTATCCACCGCAAAGGATTTAAACGGAATCCAAAGGGTAGTTTTTGGTACACTAAGTTAAATAAAATTAAAGTAAAGGCGAAAAGTCTTGAATTCTGATATTACGGAGGAATGAAAAATGGCAGAAAAGGTTAAGGTAACTGCAAAAACTGCAGAAAACGAAGGAAGAGAAAAAGCGCTTGCTACCGCTATGGCGCAGATAGAAAAGCAGTACGGCAAGGGTGCCGTTATGCGCCTTGGAGAGAATGTTGCTATGTCGGTTGAGCATATAAGCACAGGCTCACTAGCCCTTAATTTAGCGCTCGGTATAGGCGGTATTCCAAAGGGCAGAATTGTAGAAATTTACGGTCCTGAGTCATCAGGTAAAACTACCGTTGCGCTTCACTGTGTAGCAGAGGCACAAAAGGCAGGAGGTACTGCCGCATTTATAGATGTTGAGCACGCGCTTGACCCCGTTTATGCTTCTCACTTAGGCGTTGATATTGATAGCCTTTTAGTTTCTCAGCCCGATTCAGGCGAGCAGGCTCTCGAGATTGCCGAGGCGCTTGTACGCTCAGGCGCTATTGATATCATAGTTATCGACTCGGTTGCGGCTCTTGTTACAAGAGCCGAAATCGAGGGTGAGATGGGGGATGCCCATGTGGGTCAACTTGCCCGTCTTATGTCACAGGCATTAAGAAAGCTTACAGGCGCACTTTCAAAGTCAAACTGCGCTGCAATATTTATAAATCAGCTTCGTGATAAAATTGGTGTAATTTACGGAAGCAGCGAAACCACTACGGGTGGTAGAGCGCTCAAGTTCTATTCGAGTGTTCGTATAGATGTAAGACGTGCTGAGACCTTGAAGGTTGACGGTGAGTCGGTAGGGGCTCGTACAAGAGCAAAGGTTGTTAAAAACAAGGTAGCTCCTCCATTCCGTGAGGCAGAGTTTGATATCCTTTACGGCAAGGGTATTTCCCACGAAGGCGAAATTGTTGATATGGGATTAAAGCTTGAGGTATTAAAACGCTCGGGCGCATGGTTTTACTATGGAGAGACAAGACTCGGTCAGGGCAGAGACAATGTTAAGCAGCTGTTCCTAGACAACCCCGAGTTTGCAAAAGAAATTGAAACCAAGATTATGGAAAAATATAATAAGGCGCTTAATATGTCGGCTGAAGAGGCAGAAAATGCAGAAGCAGACGAGCCGAAAATTATGCCTGTTGATACTGCAGATTTACCCGCCCGTCCTCGCAAAAAGGTTGATATCGATATAGCGGTTGACGACTAATGACTGTAAAGACGGTAGCAAGGGACAAAAAGCATCAGGTAAGGGTTTTATTTACCGACGACAGCTTTGTGCTTTTAGACCTTGATGTTTATAATGCGTCCCCTATAAAAGAGGGGGACGAAATAAGCGAAGACTTATTGGAAGAGCTTAAGGCGCGCTCTGATTATGAGCGCGCTCGTCAGAGGGCGCTTTGGTATCTAGACCAAAAGGCGTATACCGAAAAAGCCCTTTTTGATAAGCTTAAAACGGCGGGCTTTAAAGAAGCGTCGGCGGCAGCCGTAATCTGCCGTTTTAAAGAACTCTCTCTGCTTGACGATAGGCGCTATGCCTTAGATTTTGCCGAAAGAGCGGCGGAGAGTAATATCTCAAAGCGCGAAATTTCTCAGAAACTTTATTTAAAAGGTGTTCACAGAGATATAATAAAAGAAACTTTGGATTCGGTTTTTGTAGACGAAAACGAACAAATTCAAAATCTTATAGAAAAAAAGTATAAAAGAAAACTTGAAAATCCTGATAAAGTGCAAAGCGTTTATGCGGCACTTATCAGAAAGGGATTTTCATACACCGCTGTGCGAGACGCCCTAAAGGCTTACAGCGAGGAACTTTTATATAAAAGCGAGGAATTTTAATGTACAAGGTTAGTATGGTGTCCCTAGGATGCCCTAAAAATCAGGTTGATGCAGAGGCAATGCTTTATTCCCTAAAGGAAGCAGGATTTGAAATCGGAATACCCGAGGCAGAAGCTGATGCAATCATAATAAACACCTGCGGATTTATAGCAGACGCTAAACAAGAGGCGATTGAAAATATACTCGAAGCCGCAGAATATAAAAAGGAAGGTAACTGTAAGGCGCTGATTGTAACGGGCTGTCTTGCAGAGAGATATAAAGACGATGTAACAGAGGAAATTCCCGAGGTAGATGTTTGTGTGGGAATAGGCTCGAATAAGGATATAGCCGAAATCGTGAAAGCCGCTATTGAGGGCAAGGGTAAGAATACTTACGGTGAAAAGGATGCCCTCGATTTAAATGCAAAGCGTATTTTGGGCGGATACCCTTTCTCAGCATATTTAAAGGTGGCTGACGGTTGCGATAACTGCTGCACCTACTGTGCAATCCCTAAAATCAGAGGAAAAATGCGAAGCCGAAGGCTAGAGGACTGTGTAAGTGAGGCAAAATATTTAGCCGAAAACGGAGTTACCGAGCTTATCGTTGTAGCACAGGATACTACCGCTTACGGTACCGATATCTACGGAAAACCGATGCTATGTGAGCTTCTCGCCGAGCTTTGCAAAATAGAGGGACTTCATTGGATAAGAACCCTTTATACATACCCCGAGCGCATTACCGACGAGCTTTTGGATTTAATTGCAAAAGAGGAAAAGCTAGTACCTTATCTTGATATCCCCATTCAGCATATAGATAAAGATATCTTAAAGCGAATGAACAGACGGGGCGATGCCGAGAGTATAGAGGCGCTCATTTCTAAAATCAGGGCAAAAATCCCCGAGGTTACAATAAGAACAACCCTTATCACAGGCTTTCCTGCTGAAACAGAAGAGCAGTTTGCCGCTATGGACGAATTTGTAAAGAATACACGCTTTGACAGACTAGGTTGTTTTGCTTATTCTGCAGAAGAGGATACCATAGCCGCCTCCTTTGATGACCAAATTGCTGAGCAGACAAAGGTTGACAGAGCCGAGCATATTATGGAAACTCAGCTCGATGTTGTAAGAGAGAAGAACGAGGAAAAAATCGGTAAAGAAACCGAGGTCTTAATCGAAGGCTTTGACGATTATATCAAATGCTATTTCGGCAGAACACCTGCAGACGCTCCCGAAGTGGACGGAAAAATCTTCTTTTTGGCAGACCGTCCGTTAGTTATTGGCGATTATGTTAAGGTTCAGATTAATGATACACTAGAATATGATTTGTTAGGAGAACTGATTTAAAATGAGTATGAACACACCGAACAAGCTTACAATAGGCAGAATGATAGCAACCCCCATCTTTATGGCGGTAATGCTTATAGAGGCTCTGCCCTACAGATTTTTGATATCCCTTATTTTGTTTGCCGCCGCATCCCTTACTGATATGATAGACGGCAAAATGGCAAGAAAATATAATCTTGTTACCGATTTCGGTAAGTTTTTAGACCCTCTTGCCGATAAAATGCTCACAACCGCCGCATATTTAGGCTTTATCTTTGTCTTTAAGGACACTAAATACGCTTGGCATATGGTGGCTATTGTATTTATTGTTTTATTCAGAGAGTTTATGGTGTCGTCCTTGCGCCTTGTAACCGTTTCTTCGGGCGGAAAGGTGGTTGCCGCTAATATGTGGGGCAAGGCAAAAACAGTATCTCAGATGGTAGGTATAGTATTAGCCCTTTTCGGATATGTTTTAATTAAAGACTTCGGACTTTTATCAGTAAAACCCGTCTTTGATATCGTTATAGTAGCGCTCTTTTGGTTGTCGGCTCTGCTTTGTGTGATTTCAGGCGTTATCTATTTAAACGGTTGCAAGGAGCATATCGACCCATCAAAATAATTTTTAATTTCGGAGTGAAATAATAGTGTTTGACCGTATAAGAGAAGATGTACGGGCAGTAATGGAGAGAGACCCTGCCGCTCGTAACTTTTGGGAAATATTCTTTTTGTATCCGGGTGTAAAGGCTATAAGAATGCATAGAAGAGCGCATTTTTATTATAAACATAAGCTTTATTTTCTCGCCCGTCTCGTATCGCAAAGAGCGGTAAGAAAAACGGGTATCGAAATACATCCGGGGGCAACCATCGGCCGCCGTCTTGTAATAGACCACGGCACAGGAATAGTTATAGGTGAGACCGCTGAAATCGGCGACGATGTACTGATATATCAGGGCGTTACATTAGGCGGTACGGGTAAGGATGTCGGAAAACGCCACCCAACTATCGGTAACAACGTTATGATTAGTGCGGGTGCTAAGGTGCTTGGTCCCTTTAAAATCGGGGATAATTCCCGAGTGGCTGCGGGCGCTGTTGTTTTAAGCGAGGTACCGCCGAATTCTACTGTTGTGGGCGTGCCTGCAAAGGTTGTCCGTCAGGACGGCAAAAAAATAGAACGTGCTCCCCTCGACCAAATCCATATTCAAAACCCTGTTCAGCAAGAAATTGACCGTTTAGAAAAGCAAATTGCCGAATTAAATAAAAAACTTTCGGCGTTATCAGACAAGGAGTAATTTATGAGAATTTTTAATACCCTCACAAGAAACAAGGACGAGTTTAAACCTATAAACGAAGGCGTTGTAAAAATTTACGCTTGCGGTCCTACCGTTTATAACTTTATTCATATAGGAAATGCGCGTCCCTTATGCGTGTTTGATGTGTTGCGCCGTTATCTTGAGTGGCGCGGCTACAAGGTGGAGTTTGTTCAGAACTTTACCGATATTGACGATAAGCTTATAAAGAAAGCAAACGAAGAGGGTATAACTGTACCCGAAGTTGCAGAGCGTTTTATTAAGGAATTTTGGGTAGACGCTAAAGGTCTTAATGTAAGAGAGGCTACCTACCATCCGAGAGCTACCGAGAATATCGACGAAATTCAGCGTATAATTTCAGAGCTTGTAGAAAAAGGCTTTGCCTATGAATCGGGCGGAGATGTATATTTCAGAGCCAAAAAGTTCGACGAATACGGCAAGCTTTCTCATCAGCCCTTAGAGGATTTAGAGGCAGGCGCTCGTATAGGTGTTGCAGAAATTAAGGAAGACCCGATGGATTTCTGTCTTTGGAAAGGCGCTAAACCCGGCGAGCCGTTTTGGGATTCGCCTTGGGGTAAGGGTAGACCCGGTTGGCATATTGAGTGCTCTGCTATGGCAGAAAGATATCTCGGCAAAACAATAGATATCCATTGCGGCGGTCTTGATTTAATCTTCCCACACCACGAAAACGAAATTGCTCAAAGTGAGTGCGCAAACGGATGCGAATTTGCTCATTATTGGATGCATAACGGATTTATTAATGTTGATAACCATAAGATGTCTAAATCGTTAAACAACTTCTTTACGGTAAGAGATGTTGCAAATATTTACGGCTATGAGCCGATTCGTTATCTTATGATTTCTTCGCAATATAGAAGTCCTATAAACTACTCTGTTGATATTATCGAACAGGGCAAAAATGCGCTTGAGCGTCTTTATACCTGCCGCGATAATATTGACTTTGCGCTAAAATCTGCAGAAGAGGGCGGAAGTGTGCCCGAATTTATCGAAAAGCGTAAGGGTGAATTTATCGAGGCTATGGAAGACGACCTTAACACAGCAGACGCAATCGGCGTATTCTTCAATCTCGTAAGAGATATAAATACAACTATTGCCGCAGGCGCTAAAAGAGAAACTCTCAATGCAATGGCGCAAATTTTTGATGAATTTGCATTTGTTTTAGGTCTTGTATACAACCGCAAGAGCGAGGATTTAGATGCAGAGGTTGAGGCGCTAATCGAAGAGCGTACCGCTGCTAGAAAGGCAAAGGACTTCAAAACTGCTGATGCTATAAGAGATAAATTAAAGGAAATGGGTATCACACTTGAGGATACTCCGCAGGGTGTAAAATGGAGCCGCAGTTAATAAAGCGCGAACCCTTAGGTAACGGCTTTTATGTAAATGTGTCGGCGCACCATACCTTTGGTACTGATGCGATTTTACTTGCCGATTTTGCAAAGGCGAAGACTGCTGACCTGCTTTGCGACCTTGGAACAGGCTGCGGCATAATCCCCCTTTTAATGCTTAGAAACAAAAAGCTTAAAAGCGCTGTTGGGGTTGATATAAGTGCCGAAGCGGCAACGCTTGCAAGGCAGACAATTGCCGAACAGGGCATAGAAAATTTCAGTATAATAGAGGGGAATTTGACCGATTTAAAGGGCAAAGTCCCCTTTGGCGTACATACGCTTGTTACCTGCAATCCGCCTTATAAGGCAAGCGGTGCAGGGCTTAAGAATAGCGATAAAACCATTATGACCGCAAGGCACGAAATTGAGTGCACACTCGAGGATATAGTGTCTGTAGGGGCAAGGCTTTTACAGACCTCGGGCAGACTTTGTATGTGCCACCGCCCCGAGAGAGCGGCAGAACTTATGCGGCTTATGTCGGAATATAGCGTGGAGCCAAAAAGACTAAGACTTGTCTGTCAGCGCAAGGATGAAGAGCCGTGGCTTATTCTCTTAGAGGGCAGACGCGGCGGAAAGACAGGCCTTCGCATAGAGCCCACCCTCTATGTAGAGGAAAACGGAGCTTTAAGCCAAGAAATGATTAGAATTTACGGCGCATATAAGGAGGCGTATCTGTAAATGTCGGGAAAACTTTATGTTGTGGGTACGCCTATCGGCAACCTTTCGGATTTTAGTCCGAGAGGGATAAAAACACTCGAAGAGGTTGACTTCATAGCGGCAGAGGACACAAGAGTTACCTTAAAGCTTTTAAATCATTTTGAAATAAAAAAAGAGCTTGTTTCCTATTTCGAGCATAATAAAAAGGGAAAAGGCGAATTTATAATAAACCGCATTTTAAATGGGGAAACGGCGGCGGTGGTATCGGACGCGGGAATGCCTGCTATTTCCGACCCCGGCGAAGAGCTTGTAGCTTTAGCTCATCAAAAAGGAATAGAGGTAGAGTCGGTACCGGGGCCGAGCGCATTTGTAACGGCGCTCAGTATTTCGGGAATGGACTGCCGAAGATTTTGCTTTGAGGGATTTTTGCCAATAGACAAACCAGAGCGCAAAAAGGCGCTTTCAAGTCTTCAAAAAGAAACTCGGACGATGGTCTTTTATGAAGCGCCCCATAAACTAAAGCAAACCCTAAAGGATTTCTCTGATATATTTGAAGAAACACGGGAAATCGCAATTGTAAAAGAGATTACAAAGCTGCACGAAACTGTTTTAAAAACAACAATTTTTGAGGCTTTAAAATATTTTGAAGAGAATACACCGCGAGGCGAATATGTAATAATTTTAGCGGGAGCAAAGGAAGAAAAAAGAGAAGAAATTTCGGTAGAGAGTGCCGTTTTGCTCGCAAAGAAATTTATAGAAGAAGGAATGTCGGTATCTGCGGCGGCTAAGGCGGCGGCAGAGGAGACGGGAATCAGGAAAAACGAGATATATCGAAGCCTGATATAAATCGGTGCTTTAAGAGGGAGTTAAAAATGGAAGAAAAGAACAACAATTTTAACAATGACGAAAAATTTGAGGATATAGTTTCCGATTCAAAAAACCCCAAGGCAAGCGACTTTGTTTTTGAGGATTTCTATAGCTATTCAAATGAAAAGCATTTCAAGAAAAACCGCCGAGGAATCAGAAAGATTTTATGTATCGGCGATTGGTGGAAAGAGAGAAAGCGTTGGCAGAAGGCACTTATGCTGACTATGATTTCACTTGTGTTAGTCCTCGCTATACTTATAGGCGTTATAATTAATGTCTTTGATTACAACTACAACAATATTACCTCAAAGCCTGAGGATTTGGGCTTTGAACAGGTAATTGACGAAGGTGTTACCAATGTTGCCCTTTTCGGTATTGACACAAGAGATTCAAAATCCTTTAAGGGTCTTTCTGACAGTATAATGATTTTAAGTCTTAATCATAAAACCAAAAAGGTTAAGATTATTTCTGTTTTAAGAGACACCTTAGCCCCCATTACCTATAACGGTAAAACCATTTATACAAAAATAAACAGTGCTTATTCGAGAGGCGGCCCTGAGCTTGCGATAAAGACCTTGAATAAGGTTTTCGGTCTTGATATTTCAGAGTATGCTACAGTAAACTTCTTCGGAATGGCAGAGATTATAGATGCAGTCGGCGGCATTGATGCCGAGCTTACCGAGGACGAGGTTATCTCTACAGGAAACTACAACGGCAAGCACGGTATTAACGATATGATTCGTGAGGTTTGTCACCAGATGGGTATCGGCAGCTCGAAATATATTGTTAAGAAAAGCGGAAAACAGCATTTAAACGGAATTCAGGCGGTTGCCTACTCCCGTATAAGATACTGCCGCAATATTTGGGGCACTAATAACGACCACGGCAGAACCGACCGTCAGCGTTATGTTATGGAGCAGCTTTTCAACAAGGCATTAAAGATTGAAAAAACGAAGTATTTAAAACTCATAAAGGCGCTTATTCCCTATACTGAAACATCTTTTTCGCCAACAGAGGCTTTAAATCTTGCAACCTCAATTCTTCTCCATTCTCCAACCTTTGAACAAACAAGAGTTCCTATGTACGAGTATCAGATGACGGCTCCCTCAATACAGGGTGTAGGCTCTTGCACATATTATGATTTAGATTATGCCGCAAAGATTATAAAGGCATTCATTTACGAGGATATTTCTCCTGAGGATTATATGGAGCAAAACGGTATCGAGAAGAATAATTGGTATACAGGACCCACATATAAGCCGAGCAGTTCTAGCAGTCAGGGCAGCTCGTCGAGTGGAACCAGCAGCGGTACTGAAAGCGAACCGCAAAATCCGGGCGGTGAGGATAACCCTGAAACCCCCGAAAACCCCGAAAATCCGGAGGACCCTGAAAACCCCGAGACTCCTGAAAATCCCGAAAATCCGGAGAACCCTGAAAACCCTGAGACACCTGAAAATCCCGAAAACCCCGAAAATCCTGAAACACCAAGCGGTGACGGTGAAGAGACCCCGCCTGCTACGGAGTAAATAAGTTATGACAAAATGTGATACTTGCGCAAACTATATTTATGACGATGAATACGGGGAGTATTTTTGCGATATAAATCTTGATGAGGATGAAATGGTCCGCTTTTTAAAGAGCGAGACTAAAAATTGTCCGTATTATAACCCCTTTGATGAATACAAAATCGTAAGAAAACAAAATTAGGAGAAAATCTTTAATGTTATATGTTTATTTAGTGGCGGCGGCGGTAAGTATACCCGTCTTGGATAGCTTTGTAAATATCCTCCATAATGAGAATTCTTGGTGGACAACTCCGCTTTTGTTTATAGGAATTTTTCTAGGTCTTATAATTCTTCATTTCGGCGTTGTTTTAACCTCGATAATGCTTATAAGGATGGATAGCGACCCTGATAAATTTTCAGGTTATATAAGAAAAATTATAAGTCTTACCCTACCTATCTTTTTCAAATTAGCGCGTGTAAGGATCGATACAAGCGGACTTGAAAAGGTGCCCGAGGACACAAGATTTTTGCTCGTTTCAAATCATTTGGATAATTTTGACCCTGCGGTAATACTGAATGTTTTGCCTGAGGCTGAGCTTGGATTTGTCGGTAAAAAGGAAATATATGAAACAATGCCGATAGTTGCCCGTGCCATGCATAAATTGCACGGACTGCCGATAGACCGCGAAAACAATCGCGAGGCGGCAAAAACCATAATCAAAGCCACTCAGATTATCAAAGAGGATAAAGCTTCAATCGGTATTTTCCCCGAGGGCTATGTAAGCAAAACGGGAGAAATCTTGCCGATGCGAAACGGTGCATTTAAAATTGCATACAAGGCAAAGGTGCCTGTAGTTGTATGTGTAATAGGCGGTACAGCCGAAATTTTCAAGAATATGTTCAGACGCAGAACAAATGTCTATTTTGATGTTGTACATACCTTCTCGGCAGAGGAAATAGCCGAAATGTCAACACAGGAGCTCGGCGAAAAGGTATCCGACCTTATGAAAGCGGCAAAAGCTAAAAGAGAAAAATAAAACAAAAAATCCCACACCGTTTTGGTGTGGGATTTTTGTATAAATACAGCGGACAAAGCCTCCCTCTGATGAGGGAGGTGGATTTTTGCATGGCAAAAAGACGGAGGGAGAGATTGGAAAAATTTAAAATGAAATTTTCGCTTTTTCAAAAAGTTTTACAAGAAGAATACCGAGTATCAATCCTGCAATGCCCTGAACGGCATTGGCGGGGATATTAACAATTGAGGGGATAAAGCCGTAAAGTGCGCCCTCAAAGGTAAAGTAACCGAGCACCATAAAGCTCTCGGCTATTCCGCCGCCTATAATTCTAGATGCTAAATCACTGAGCTTTCGGGTTGCAAATTTGAATGTGTAAAAAGCGATTACTGCCATTAGTCCTTTAATTATAAAGGTTGCAGGGGCATACAGAAGATACCCCGAAAAGATATCGGCAAGGGCTGAGCCTATACCTGCGGCAAGAAATGCATAGAGGGGAGATAGTGTCCAACCTGCAAGCAAAACAACGCAGTCGCCCAAATTCAGATACCCTTTAAGAGGCGAGGGTATTTTTATAAGCATTGTTGCTACGCAAACGAGAGCGGCAAAGAGAGACGCGATTACAATTTTTTGCAGGGTGTTTTTCGGCTTGCTTTTCATATTTTTCCTCTTTTCTTTTTAAAGCGTTACTTTTTTAGTATCTGTGCTGCCTTTAAAACGGCGGTTTGGGTTTTAGCGTCCTTAATTTCTCCCGATAAAACCTTTTTTAAAACCTCGTCAAAGGTATACTTTTTAACATTTAAAAATTCGTCGGGGTCGGGAGAGGCTTTACCAAAGGATAGGTCGGTTGCGAGATACATATATATTACCTCGCCGCAGTAACCCGGTGATGGGTAAAGTTCACCTAAAAATGTGAAGTTTTCGGCGGTAGCACCGATTTCCTCCTTTAACTCACGCTTGGCGGTTGCAAGGGGTTCTTCATCTAAACTGTCCCTTTTTCCTGCGGGTATTTCCTCGATTACCTCACTGTACGGATATCTGAATTGCTCAACAAGGAAAACTTCATTGTTTTCATTAAGCGGCAAAATGCAAACGCCGCCGTTGTGGGCGATAACTTCTCTTGTTGCGGTGTTGCCGTCGGGCAGAAGAGCCTCGTCCTTATAAACGGTTATAATTTTGCCCTTGAAGACACACTCGCGGCTTTTTTGTTTTTCTTTTAAATTCATTTTTTAAAACCCTCTTTAATATAATTTATTATATAAATATTAATTAATACAATAATTAAAATGCTAAAAGGTTGGCAGAACGGGAGAATAAAATGAAACCTATTACAGAAAATATCAATTACGATTACATAACGCTGAGACGGCATATAGATACACTTTGTGAAAATTATCCCGCTGTCAGAAGCTTTAAGATAGGAAAAAGCTGTACAGGCAAAGATATTTTTGCCCTAAAAATCGGCAGAGCTTCCGAATACGCTCTCCTTACTGCCGCCTTTCACGGAAGCGAGCATATTACAACAAATATTCTTCTCTATTTTACAGAGGAGCTTTGCCGAGCTATAAAGCAGGGTGGAGAAATTGCAGGGATTAACGCTATAAAGGCGCTTATCGGCAGAGGGATAATTATAGTGCCGATGGTAAATCCCGACGGCTGCGAAATATCCATTCACGGCGCCGCGGCGTGCGGCGATATGGCACACATAATATCAAAGCTCTCAAAGGGAAATTTTTTAAAATGGAATGCAAATTTCAGGGGTGTTGATATAAACCATAATTTCAATGCCGATTGGTATGATTTAAGGGAAAAGGAACGGCGTGAGGGGATATACGGTCCCGCGCCTACACGCTACGGCGGTCCAAAACCCGAAAGCGAGCCCGAAACGGTAGCCCTTTGCGAGCTTTGCAGAACGGGCAGAATACGTCAGGTTTTAGCGCTTCATTCCCAAGGCGAAGTAATCTATCACGGATATAAGGATAAAAAACCGCCGAGAAGCGAAAAGATGGCTGAGATTATGGCAACCTCAAGCGGATATGCGCTCGATTACCCCGTAGGCATTGCCGACGGCGGCGGTTTTAAGGATTGGTTTATAGAAGAGTTCGGCAAAGCGGGATTTACTGTAGAAGTAGGAAAGGGTGAAAATCCGCTACCGATTGAAGACGCCTACAAAATATATTTAAGGGTAAGAGAAATGCTGATGCTTTTTTCTATAATGTAATATTAACACAAAATTTTTATAATGCAATAATCTTTCTCAATATAATGGTAATAATACATTTAAAGGGAGGGATTATATGCAAAAGGGTTCAATGTCCTTTTTAAAGGGCGTAGGTGCAGGAATGGTAGCAGGAGCTACCGTCGTTGTAGTAGGAAAGGTAATGCTTCAAAACAACAAGAATATATCAAAGGGCTCAACTAAGCTTGTAAAAGCGGTTGGCGAATTTGTTGACGGCGTACACACCTTATTTAATTAAGAGGACTTTTTGTCCTCTCTACATAAAGTTTTTAAAATGTTTGAAAAAGGCGAGCATAGTACTTTTTTTGGTACACTCAAAAAATTATAATAAATTTTAGAAAAACCACTTGACAAATCTAAAGTATGTGGTTATAATAAAAATACAGATACCGAACAAATGTTCGGAGGAGGTAAAAATTATGTTGTCAATAGTTTTAAAAACTTTATTTGAATTCTTATTAGTTGGATTTGCTATTTGGGCATTATTCAATGAGGATAGATTTATTGTGTTTGAGGAAAAGCTCTTTTCGGCTATTCGTCGCCGTCGCCTTAAGGTTAGACAGGGTGGTGTTTCGGCTAGAGGCCATAGGGTTTACGAGAACAGATAAATTTAGTATTTTAATTGTAATAAGAAAAATTTTAAGCAGAGGGAAGGAAAACTTCCTTCTGCTTTTTTGTATATTGACTGTATGCCGTGTGGTGCACCTTAAGATATGTATAATTAAAACTGTAGGAGGTGCTAATGTAACGGATTAATCCTCGTTTTACAATTTGGGGTTTATTATTAACTCTTAACGGGCGATTCGTGAATCGCCCCTACAAAGTATATTAATTAGTTTTGTGTAGGGTTGATTCATGAATCAACCGCGGTTTATATTCGTGCTGTAGGCACACCGAAATTATTATTCGCTATTCATTAAATTGAAACCGATACTTGTTAGCGCTGCTGATACAAAAAAGCAATTGTAAAAAATTTTAAAAAAGTGCTTGACTTTTTTTGGAAAATGGCTTATAATTACAAATTACTAATGAAGATGGGGGATTTTGCGCCTTTTTTCAGGAAACAACCTGAAAAATGTGTAAAATAAGCTCAAAAATAAACAAATTTTGAAGCTTTAAACCGTCTTTGTTTATATGTATTTTCCTCGGCGTGCTGCCGTAAATTTTTTGGAGGAGTGATTGCAAACCTATGAAGCAGAATGCAATGGTTAAACCAATTAAGCTCGGTAATACCACCCGTATGACCTTTTCGAAAATCAATGAAGTAGGCGAAATGCCAAACCTTATTGAAATTCAGAAGGATTCTTACAAGTGGTTTATTGAGGAAGGTCTTCGTGATGTCTTTAAAGAGATGTCTGCCATTACCGATTATAACGGCAACCTTGTATTGAGCTTTGTTGATTATCGCCTAGACGAGAAGCCGAAGTATGATGTTACCGAGTGTAAGGCTCGTGATACGACATATGCGGCTCCTTTGCGAGTAACCGCCCGTCTTTTAAACAATGAGACAGGTGAAATCAAGGAAAGCGAAGTCTTTATGGGAGATTTCCCCTTAATGACCGAATCGGGTACCTTTGTAATCAACGGTGCAGAACGTGCTATAGTTTCTCAGCTTGTTCGTTCTCCCGGTGTATACTTTGCCGAAAAGATTGATGAGAAAACCGGTAAAAAACTCTTTTCTTCTACAATCATTCCTAACCGCGGTGCTTGGCTTGAGTATGAAACTTCCGCAAACGAGATTTTATATGTAAGAATTGATAAGAATCGCAAGCTTCCCATCACTACCTTTGTTCGTGCTTTGGGTGTTGCTACAAATCAGCAAATCCGTGAGCTTTTGGGTGACGATGAGAGATTAGCTTATACCCTTGAGGCAGACGAAACAAAGAATACCGAAGATGCTCTTGTTGAAGTTTATAAAAAGCTTCGTCCGAGCGAGCCTGTTACTATTGAAGGCGCACGCACCTATTTAGAGCAGCTTTTCTTTGACGCGCACAGATATGATTTATCCCGTGTAGGCCGTTATAAATACAACTGCAAGTTAAGCCTTGCAAACCGTATCAGAGGTAAGGTTTTAGCAGAGGCTGTTGTTGACCCGATGACAGGCGAAATCATCGCCGAGCCCGAAACAGTTGTTTCTAAGGAGCTTGCTGATGTAATTTCCCGCAAGGGTGTTTTAGCAGTTTATGTAAATACTGTTGACTCTGAGGGCAATAAGTCTAAGGTTAAGGTTCTCTCAAACGGCGTTGTAGAGCTTTCCGATTTTGTTGACTTTACAAAAGACGAGCTTTTAGAACTCGAAGATGCCGGTATTAACGAAAAGGTTAGCTTTAAGGTATTAAAGGAAATCCTTGAGGCTAATGAAAACAAAGAAGATATCAAGGCAGCTTTACTTGAGCGTGTTGACGACCTTGTTGGCAAGTTCATTACTCTTGACGATATTTTCGCATCGGTTAACTACTTCCTCAATCTTGCACACGAGGTAGGTAATGTTGACGATATTGACCACCTCGGCAACCGTCGTATCCGTTCTGTAGGCGAGCTTTTACAGAACCAGTTCCGTATCGGCTTCTCCCGTATGGAGAGGGTTGTTCGCGAGAAGATGACATTACAGTCTCAGGACGCAGAAAATGTTACTCCTCAGACACTTATTAATATAAGACCCGTTGTGGCTGCTATCAAGGAGTTCTTCGGTTCTTCTCCGCTTTCTCAGTTTATGGACCAGACAAACCCGCTTTCCGAGCTTACTCATA
>CAYXID010000027.1:0-20870 GCA_964465535.1 uncultured Ruminococcus sp. | reverse complement strand
ACCCATCTATTGGCGGTAAAAACCCGGCTATTGGCTATAAAAACTCGGCTATTGGCTATAAAAACTCGGCTATTGGGATTTAAAGTCGTCCATTGCGTATTTGAAATTAATTTTTGAACTATAAAAGAGTAACTTTCTGCATTTTTTATATTGCGGAAAGTTACTTTTTGTGGTATAATCAATTTGTAAGGAAAAACTGGGAAAACCCAGTAAAATTAAGGGTTTCTCACCAGTTCTTTTTCGGACACGAGAGACAAAAAGAAAAAGTGTGGCTTCGCCACGAATTTATAACACCTTGCCCCTCCACCGCTTTTATGTTATAATACACTCGATAGGTTTAATGTTTATAGGAGGAATTATGAGAAATTATAATAGCGAAGCCGAAGGAAGGATTGATTTCTACAAGGAACTTGGATATCAAGGAAATCCAAATGAGGAAAAATGTAATGTAGATTACAGTACAAATACTGACGGAGTAATAAACGGCGTTCTTTTTGAGCATAAGCCTGTTATAAATAGTGCCTCAACACCATTAAATCGTGTTCTCGGTCAAGCAATAAAGTATTTGTCAAAGAAAAGGATTAACGGGATAGACGTTCCTGATACAATTATTTTAGTAAGTCAAAATGACGAGGTTGCATACCATTTTAGAAGCGAAAACTTCTTAAAAGAGATACATGAATTTTATTTTTCTTCTGCAAGTAGTGATAATGATTTAGCCATAGATGTTACTGGCGTAGAAACTATTAATTACGGAGAATGCGGTTTTGACCGTATTCAAGAACTGATATTAACAAGTGATTATATTAAGGTTGATGTGGATGTAAACAATATTATTGCGTTGGCACGAAGATTTTATGAAGAAAACAGAAATGCTACAAAAACAGATTTTCTCAATGAAATTAGAAGACCGTCTTTCTTTAAATACATAAATCCATATACAAAACAAATTGACGATAATAGCGAATTTGGTTATATAATGGACAAATTGAATGATGATATGCTTCAACAGGAAATAGGTGCCTATTATACGCCTGTCGAGTATTCTGAAAAGTCGTTAGAACTTGTTAGGCAGGCGATCTCAGAAGTGCCACAAGGAAATGATTACATTATAATAGACAGATGTGCAGGTACTGGCAATTTAGAAGAAAAAATGTCTGACGAAGAGTTAAAGCACTGTATTCTAAATACTTATGAATACTTTGAGTGGCTTGAGTTAAGACGGCAATATCAGGACAGGGTTTTATATATTGTTCCTAAAAGTGCTGCAACCTATGTAAGAGGTGAAGGCGTTATTAAAGAAGGCGACGCTTTAACTGAAGATTTTTTTAATGATCCGACAATTAGACAATACATTGATAATCCGAAAATTTCTGTTATTGTTTTTGAAAATCCGCCGTATTTCAGTGGAGTGAATAATCAGGCGGCCATAGTAGTAAATGCCGCAAGCGGAGAAGGCGGGAAAAAAAGATCAACGAAGCTTGTAGAAACTAATTGGATCATTGAAAGAATGACCGAACAGGGCTATCCAAAGGCTTCAATAGTAAATACTGTAAGACAGTTTATTTGGTCAGGCTACACCGATTATTTGAGACAAAACGGAGATTGCTTAATAGTATATTCTCCTGCAAGTTATTTTAATTGGTATGGTATTCAAAACAAAACGCGGCATTTGAAATTTGATAAAGGATTTGGATTTAACAGAAAACATTTTCACGCATCAAATGCTTTAGTTACTTGTATAAAATGGAATTACACATCTTCATACGACTCTATAAAAAGTGAACAAAAAGAATTTCCGTTGGAGTTATATGAAATTAATAAACAAAAGCAAGTTATAAGGTATATAGATAAAGAAATTATTACTGTTAAGAAATCATATACAAGTCCTTCGCAATATTTTAAGTGTAAAGAACCTGCAAATGCTTTTGCTTGTTTGGTCAATAACGGCAGCGCTCCTAAAACAGGGCTCGCTTGTTTGTATTCAATTGCGGATATGTCAGGACGTAATAATGAATCTTATCTGAATGATGAGAATTATTATGAGATGCTCCCGGTGTATATAGCACAACTGACATTTGATAGGAATAAATGGTATAACAATGATAATACTTTGAGAACATTTGATCGAAAATACGACTATAAAGATTCAGAGGAATTATTGCGTAGAAGTCTTATATTTACGTGTCTTTATCGCAACAATCATATAGTTTCAAAAGTTAAAGATAACAAATTGATTATTAACCAATTGTGTTTTGATACAAACACGATTGCGACAAAGAAATTATCTGAACTTAAATTGGATAGTAATGATAATAAATTGATACAGAGGTGGGATAAACTTTTAGGAATTGCTAAACAAACGGCAAAATATAAAGCGAATTATAAATATGGAGTTTATCAAATAATGAAGGAACTTGATACATTCCAAGAAGTTCAGAAAGGACTTACTACGGAAAAGAAATACGACAATCCGGACTTACATAATAATATTATTCAGTTGAATAAAGAAGTGAAGAAATATTACGATGAACTGATAGAACCGTTACTGTTTGAGTTTGAATTAATTAAGTGAGGTGGAGTATAGAAGGTATGGAGTATTCTGATATTATAAAAATAGATTTAACATCAGACGAAATTTTTGAAGCTGTAAAACAAGCTCGGAGCCAAACGTTTATTGACAATCTCCGTGAAAGAAATGAGTTTGTTGCACTCGATTCAAAAATCAGAGGCTATATGGGAGAAATCTATTTAAAAAAACTGTTTTTGTTAAATAATATAAAGGTATCTAGGACTAGGCATAAAGATGAGGGCTTAGGTGTAGATATCGATATCGTAGTAGAAACAATCGGCGGAAAATCTTTAATAGTGGAATGTAAAACTTCGTTAGTTCCGGATTTTTATAAAACGATTCAAGCTTGTATATCTAAATGTGATATAAAAATTATAAAAAGGGAGAAAGAATTTACGAGTATTCCTATTGACATTCATATACAAATTTATTTTGATCAATTGACAAATGAAAGGGATACAAAATTATCTCAAATTTCTGGTCATATTGATGATTATTCGGATGAACAAATAATAGAATTATTAAATTTGAAGGAATTAGACGGCTTTTTTGTCGCTTGGATTGATAAAGATTCTCTTAATAATTATTTGTCCTCTTTCAATGAAGATAAAGAAAGAATATGGGGTTTTGGATATAGAACATTTTGGAAATGCCCATTATCTTTGTCCCGTGCTCCAAAAGAGTTGTTTCAATATCTGAAAGACAACTAATTTAGAAAAAGCTTGGTTTTCACCCCCCTTCATTCATGCCATTAAGTTTAAACTACCCAAAAAGAAAACTATCCCTTGTGGATGGTTTTCTTTTTTTACATCATCGCTTTTTATCGCTTTGTTCCCCACCGAAAAAACTAATAATTTCGCCATTTAAACAGCAGAATAATACTATAATATGTATTATGCCGTATCTTGATAAGGAAGGCTTGAAAAAATCCTCTTTCGGTGATATAATACGAATATATGTATTTGTAAAAATATACCTTCTTGAAAGTGAGTTTTTTATGAAAAGATTTATAGATGATATTAAAAAGTTTTGGAATTATACAATCTTCTCTACTAAGGCAGACCTTAAAGCAGAGGTTGCGGGTTCATATCTTAGTTGGATATGGTGGTTTTTGGACCCGTTGCTTTATATGCTTGTGTACTCCTTTGTGGCTGTAGTAGTTTTTGGAAGCAGCGAGCCGTATTTCCCTGTGTTTGTCTTTGTCGGACTTAATTCTTGGCAGTTTTTCAGCAAAACGGTCAAAGCGAATGTAACGATAGTTACGAGGAAAAAGGGCATTGTAACAAAGGTATATATTCCGAAGTTCACCTTTATTCTTGAACAGATATGTCTTTACGGCTTTAAAATGCTGGTTTCCTTCTTGCTCACCGTAGGGTTTATGATTTTTTATAAGGTTCCTGTTGACTTCCGTGTTTTATGGATGATTCCCCTTTGGATTGAGCTTGCCCTTATCACCTTTGCGATAAGTACATTTTTACTGCATTTCGGTGTCTTTGTGGAAGACCTTTCAAACATAGTTACGGTAGCGCTTCAGTTGGGCTTTTATATGTCGGGAATATTCTACAATATAGAAACCCGCATTGGCAGAAAAAGCGAGCTTATAGCAAGTATACTCACAAAATGCAATCCTGTAGCGCTTATAATGTCGGACATGCGTAATGTTTTGATTTATCAAAAGGATCCGCACTATTTGGCTCTTGCAATATGGTTCTTGGTGGGACTGGCACTTGCTGCAATAGGTGTAAGAATTATTTACAAGCATGAAAACAGCTATGTTAAGATAATATAGGGAGAAAATTTATGAACGATTCTGCAATTTCGGTAAAAGACGTAAAAATCAGATACAGATGTATTAATAAAATTTCTATGCTTAAGGCTATACTTTCCCCAAAAAGCGTTAAAAAGACCGAGTATTTTGAGGCTGTAAAGGGCGTTTCCTTTGAGGTTGAAAAAGGAAAAATACTTGGAATCGTGGGAAAAAACGGCAGCGGAAAATCAACACTGCTCCGCGCTATAGCAGGAATTTTCTGTCCTGACGAAGGCAGTATAGATTTGCACGGAAATAATGTTTCCCTCCTTTCAATAGGCGTAGGCTTTCAGACCATGCTTACAGGACGCGAAAACATCTATCTTTCGGGTATGCTGCTTGGTTTTTCGCGTGAGCAGATTGACGAAAAGCTTGAAGAAATTATTGAGTTTTCCGAGCTTGGCGATTTTATAGATCGTCCTGTTAAAACCTATTCTAGCGGTATGCATTCAAAGCTTGCATTTTCAATTACCGCAATACTTGAAACCGAAATTATGCTTATAGACGAGGTTTTGAGTGTAGGCGACGCTAAATTTAAGAGAAAAAGCTACGCTAAGATGAAGAGTCTTATAGAATGTGCCGACAGAACAGTTATTATAGTATCCCATAGCTCTGAAACGCTTCAAAAGCTATGCGATAATATTTTATGGCTACACGACGGAGAAATAAAAATGATAGGTGCCACCTCAGAGGTGTTACCCGAATACGATAAATTTATGTCTTAGTCTACCTTTTGCAGTACAAGAGGAGAAAACAACAGGTTTTGAGGAGCAACTCGGAGGTCAAAATGGCGCAGTACAAGTATAAGTTTTCTGTTGTAACAGCAGTTTATAAGGTTGAGGAATATGTTGCCGAAACTATCGAAAGCCTGATTGCACAGGATATAGGCTTTGAAAATATACAGCTTATTTTAGTTGACGACGGCACACCTGATAAAAGCGGCGAAATTTGTGACCGCTACGCTGAAAAATATCCTAATATTACTGTTATACATAAGGAAAACGGCGGTGTTTCCTCTGCGCGTAATGTAGGACTTGAAAAAGCTGAGGGAAAGTATATAAACTTTATTGATTCGGATGATATGTTCTCCGAAAACACCTTTAGCACGGTTTGGAAGTTTTTTGAAGCTAATTATGACCGTACCGATGCAGTCGCTGTTCCCTTAAAATATTTTGAAGGTAAAAATGGCAATCACTATCTTAATTATAAATTTACCAAAAAGAATCATGTTGAAAACTTAAATGAAAACTGGGACTGCCCACAGCTTCATGTTGCGAGTGTTTTCTTCAAGCGTGAAAAGGCGCAAAAAATCCGTTTTGATACAAGGCTGGCTTATGCAGAGGACGGTCTTTTTGTGCAAAGCGTGATTATGGAAAAGCAAACTTTGGGTCTTGTGGCAAACTGCCATTATCACTACCGTATAAGACTGGCGGGTGCTCTTTCTGCGATACAAAGCGGTAGTAAAACGCCAAAATGGTATTTGCCGCCGCTGAAATATTTTCAAAAGGCGCTTGCCGATATGGCAACCGAGAAATTCGGTTTTGTTCCTAAATATATACAGATGGTTCTTATGTATGACCTGCAGTGGAGAATTAAGCGCCCCACACTGCCATACGATATTTTATCTAAAGAGGAAACAGAAGAATATATTTCCTCAATAAAGAAAATCTTTTCTTATATAGATGATGATGTAATAATGGCACAGCGTCATATTTACAAGGAACATAAGTTTTTAATATTTATGCTGAAATACGGTTGTGTTCCCGAAGTGAAACCCACCGAAAATGATATAATTTACAGTTTTTCCAAAGACGCGGAATTCAGACCGTCAGAATTTAAATCAAAGCTTTCTTTCCTTGAAATTAAGAACAATCAGCTCATAATAGAGGGCGTTGTTGCAAGAATTAACATTCCCTTTGATAGCTTTGAAATTACTGCTTATGTAAACGGAATTCCTCAAAAATGTGAAGTGTCCGAATTAGGAAAACCTACGGTTGCGTTAGATAACGAGATTTCAAAGAATTACCGATATCGAATACAGATACCGCTTGAAGAGGGCAAAAAGTATGAAATCAAAATCGGCGCCATTATAAATGGATTCGATGTTGTTTTCACACGCCTAGAATCAACGCAGTACCTGCCGGTTACTGATGCGTATAAAGCTTCTTATTGCAAAATCGGAAATCTGATAATAAAGAAAAAGAAAAATCTCATTAAAATCCAAAAATCAAATCCGATAAAGCACTTTTTATATGAAATAATGTTTTTATCAGAGATTTTATTTAAAAAATCCCGAAACGGAAAAAAGGCTGCTGTTATGCGTGTTATGATGCATATTTGTAAGCTTTTTGTAAAAAAACCGATTTGGCTTATTTCGGACAGGGCATCTGTTGCGGGAGATAACGGAGAAGCTTTTTTCAGATATATGGTCAAAAATCATCCTGAAATTGACGCAAGGTTTGTAATTTTGCCGCACTCTAAGGATTTTGCCCGTATGCAGAAAATCGGACCTGTAGTAAAAAAAGATTCAAGAAAGCATAAAATTCTTTCGCTTTTGTGTGAATATGTTATTTCTAGTCAGGCGGAGCTTGAAACCTACAATCCTCTGCGACGCAGTAATCACGCTTTCCGTGATATGTGGACTGCCGTTAAATTTGTGTTTTTACAGCACGGTATAGCACAAAGCGACCTTTCGGGATGGCTAAATAAGAATAAAAAGCGCTTCCGCGGTCTTGTATGCAGCGCAAATCCTGAGTATAAAGCCTTTTTCGAGTATGATTATCGCTATAACGAAAAAGAAATTTGGCTTACGGGTCTGCCGAGATTTGACCGTCTCTATGACGAATCGCAAAGAAAAATCACCATTATGCCGACCTGGAGAAAACATTTAGCAGGCAAATGGGACCCTGATACAGATGTTTGGACGCTTGCTGACGGTTTTAAACAAAGCGAGTATTTTAAATTTTATAATTCACTTATAAACGACGAAAGGCTGCTTACAGCCGCCGAAAAGTACGGTTATACTCTAGGCTTTTTCCCTCATCCCACACTTCAGCCGCATCTAAGCCTGTTTGATAAGGCAAAATCGGTTGAATTTATGGACTCTGCTACAGCGTATAGAGATGTTTATGCTCAAAGTGACCTTTTGATTACCGACTATTCCTCTGCGGTGTTTGATTTTGTTTACCTTGGTAAGCCTATAATCTATTCTCAGTTCGATTTTGAGGACTTCTTTGACGGCTCGCACATAGGTATATCGGGTTATTTCAGCTATGAGCGTGACGGCTTTGGTGAGGTTTGCTATGACCTTGATACTACCGTTAACACTATTATTGAATATATGGAAAACGGATGTAAGCTAAAGGATAAATACCGTGAGCGTATTGACGGGTTCTTCGCTTTCAGGGATAAAAACAACTGTGAGCGTGTTTACAAAAAAATCATTGAAACAAAGGACTGAACAACTCCTTAAATCTAAATTATCATAGTTTAAATGGGTGTTTTTCTTTTTGTTGAATAACAAAAAAGCCGTGTAAATCACGGCTTTTATTTTTGTAGTTTTGGGTTGTCTGTTCTGTCAAGCAAATAATCAACACTCACATTATAATAATCGGCAAGTTTTATTAAAACCTCTGCGGTTAGGGAAATTACGCCGGTTTCGTATTGTGAATAGGTGTTTTGCGATACATTCAAATAGTTTGCAATATCTTTTTGCTTTATATCGTTATCTTCTCTGATTCCTCGTAAGTTTTTAAACTGCATACTAATCACCTCGTAATTATTATGCAATATCTGTAATAAAGATATTGACATATATCTGTAATACAGATATAATAGTATTGTCGAAAAAGAAAGAGCTTGACTCGAGTTGATTTTATCAATTGTTAATGCTATAATAATTTCGACATATTTTAAATTTTTTAAGGGGGATTTTTTTATGTCAACACCAAATACTGTCTCAAACAGAGAGATGCTTGAAACAAAACACAAGAGGTCTCGCAGCAATTTATTGTTGGTAGTCGTCTTTACTGTGATAAATCTTATATTGCTAGTTACAAAAAGCGATACATATTTCCTTTTTTCAGCGTATATTCCGTACGCCTTGGCTGATATGGGAATGCTTCTTTGCGGTATGTATCCCGCAGAGGTCTACGGCGAAGAGTTTTTAAATGCTGAGTTTTTAGAACCGTCGGTTTTTGCAATTTTTATGGGTATTGCCTTAATAGTTGTTATACTCTATCTTCTTAGTTGGATTTTTTCCAAAAAGAATAAGGTAGGTTGGCTTATTTTTGCCTTGGTTTTCTTTGTGATTGATACCGTGGCTCTGCTCGCTCTATGGGGCATCCAAATGGACAGCATTATCGATATTGTTTTTCACGCTTGGGTAATAATTTCTCTTTCAATGGGAATAAGCGCTAATTTAAAGCTTAAGAAATTACCGCCGGAAGAAGAGACTTTAGAATACGAAGAGCTTGAAGAAACGGCAGAAGCTGAGGAAATAGCGGAAGAACAGGAAAATTCGGCAATTATCAGAATTGCTGACCGTTATGTAAAGTCGAGGGTTTTGTTAGAAGTCAACGAAATAGGTCATTCAATTGTATACCGTAGGGTAAAAAGGGTTAACGAGCTTGTTATTGACGGAAATGTCTATGATGAAATTGAGGCGCTTTTTGAAGTTGCGCATTCCCTTAAGGCTCAAATTGACGGACATCAGATTGAGGTAGGGTATGACGGCAGATTTTACAGCTACTTAATAATCGACGGACAGTTAGTTACAAGAAAACTTAGATTGTTTTAAAATGAAAAAAGCCGTGAATTTCACGGCTTTTATTTTTGTAGCTTTGGGTTGTCTGTTCTTTCTAAAAGATAATCAATCGAAATGTTAAAATAGTCTGCAATTTTTATGAGTTCATTTATACCCGGCTCACGCTCGCCTGTTTCATAACGGCTGATGGTGTTTTGGTTTGTGTTTAAGTCAAATGCCATTTTGAGTTGAGAAATGCCCTTTGATTTTCTGATTTCCTTTAATCTCAAAAAAATCACCTCTTGACACTATTATCCCACATTGGTATAATATAAATATCCCAATTTGGTATAATCAGGAGAACGAAATGAAGAAATTCGCAGTTATAGCGGTAATTGTGGTAGTAGCAATTTTTGCAGCTTCGCTTTTTATAAAAAGACAAGAGCCGGAAATTGAAAAGCAGTCTTTTCCGCAAGAGAAAGAGAAAATGATAGAGGTAGAGGGGATATGCCAATATCCCGAATTGCCGACAGGATGCGAGTCGGCAGCAGCAGTTACGGTGATGAGATATTACGGCGCCGATATAACGGCGGCGGAATTTGCAAGAAATCTGCTCGAGTGTAGCAGAGATTTTTATAGCATAGAGGGAGTATTATACGGACCAAATCCCAACGAAGTGTTTGCGGGTGACCCATTTTCAGAAAATGCGTACGGCTGTTTTGCGGAGCCGATAGTTAAAGCGGTAAATAAAAGCGATTTCGGGCTGAGAGCGATTAAAATCACCGATAAAACTTTAGCCGAGCTTTGCAAAGAATATATTGATAAAGATAAGCCTTTACTAATCTGGGCAACAATGGGTATGAAGCCGTCAAAAAACGGGAAAGTGTGGATTTTGCCAAGCGGAGAAAGCTTCACTTGGATTTCAGGAGAGCATACTTTGGTGCTTGTAGGATACGATGATGAATATTATTTTTTCAAGGATTCACAGTCGGGCAGTACCGTTGGATACGAAAAGGCGATTGCCGAAAAAAGATTTTTAGAGCTTGGAAGCCAAGCGGTTTATATACAGCTTGAAAAGTCTTTTAAAAAATGATATATTAAAAATACATTATTATGAGGAATTATAAAATGTAGAAACACAGGGTGCGGTCCCTTGTTGCATATGTACTGAATATAAAAATTTAAAGGTTTAAAATAAAAAAGGGGAAAATATATGCCAAAACTACTTGAAAATTTAAAGGAAACAGCCTTTGCAATCATACCCGATAAGAAAGAATTTGCCAAGGCGGTTCACCCAAGACTTGATTTTTTGCTTTTGGTTTTAAGAAATATATTTGTAGGTGTTTCTGTGCTGTTTTTTGTGGCGGCACTATTTATACAAAACGGACCTCATAATGTTTTAAAGGCGGTCGGATATTTCGCGGGTGCGGCGGCATATATTTTTGAGTGTCTTGCCGTTACCGACTGTTTTCAGACCAAGGTTCGACACACCGAAATGTTTATGGTTTACTGCTTTGGTCCGCTATATATTTTGTTGGGCTTTGATTACATATTTTAAAGTTTTAAAAAAGAGAGTTCGTTTTGAACTCTCTTTTTTGCTTAAAACAAGTGATTAAATTATGTTTATTTCGCTAGATAAAAAAACATTGCTATATGGTATATCGGGTGGTATAATTAAGAAAATATTTTATGTCATTTTGTTGGATTGGAGAAGTAAAACTTTTTATGTTTGAAGTCAGAAATCTTACTAAAATTTACCGTCCAAAGAGCGGTGCAGAGGTAAAAGCGCTCGATGATGTTTCCCTTTTCTTTGAAGAAACAGGAATGGTGTTTTTGTTAGGTAAGTCGGGAAGCGGAAAGTCCACCTTGCTTAATATTTGCGGCGGTCTTGATGCGCCAACAGAGGGTGAAATAATCGTAAAGGGCAGAAGCAGTAAGGATTTTACCCAAAGCGATTTTGACAGCTATCGCAACACCTTTGTCGGCTTCGTTTTTCAGGAGTATAATATTCTTAATGAGTTTTCGGTCGAGGATAATATCGCCTTAGCCCTAGAGCTTCAAAACAAACCCAAGGATAAAGCGGCAATCAAAAAAATTCTTGCCGATGTAGATTTAGAGGGAATCCAAAACCGAAAGCCGAATACTTTATCGGGCGGTCAAAAGCAGAGAATTGCTATTGCGAGAGCCCTTATTAAAGACCCAAAAATTATTATGGCGGATGAGCCGTCGGGAGCGCTTGACTCGGTTACGGGAAAACAGGTTTTCGATACGCTTAAAAGTCTTTCTAAGGACAGACTTGTTATTGTTGTATCCCACGACAGAGACTTTGCCGAGCAATACGGCGACCGCATAATTGAGCTTAAGGACGGTCGCGTTATTTCGGATGTTTCTAAAAATTCCGAAAAGCAAAAGCCCGTTACCAAAAATATAGACGCGATGGAAAATATTCTTCGTGTAAGAGGTGGCGCCGAGCTTGACAAAGCTGACCTTGAAGAAATAAAGGCGTTTTTAAGCAGAGCTGAGGACGATGTAATAATAACCTCAGGCAAAAAAGAGGTAAGCGGGTTTAAGGCGGCAAACAGAATTAACGAAAACGGCGAGAGGGAAGTGTTTAAAGAAACAACGGCGAAGCCGAGTAAGGCGTATCAGCCTGAGGACTGCCGTTTTATATCCTCAAGACTCCCCCTTAAACACGCTATAAAAATCGGTCTTTCAGGGCTAAAAAGCAAACCCGTCCGTTTGTTTTTTACCTCACTTTTGTGCATAGCTTCCTTTATTATTTTCGGACTTTTATCTACAATGTCGCTTTATAACAGCGGTGCGATATTTAAAAAGTCTATGGCAAATTCCAATCAGTCGGTAATACGCGTTAAAAAAGAATATGAGGTTGATATACAAAGCTATCAGAACGAAAAGCCGTATTTATCCTATAAAGAGGTTTATAAGACCGACTTTACACCCGAAGAGTTAGAAAAGCTAAAGGACACCTACGGCAGAAAAGCCTTTGGCGGCGTTGAGACCGATAGTACCTTTGTGGTCTACAACAGTCAGCACGCCTTTTGGATGAACAGAATTGATTTTGTAGCCTTCGTCCCGAAGGATAATGTAATTTGCAGAACAATAAAGGGCGATTACCCCGAAAACGATAACGAGGTTTGCATATCTTCTTATACTGCAGATGTGCTTTTTAACTGCAAAACCTATGACGAAAACAGAAGGATTATAAACTTCACAAAGCCCGAAGATGTTATCGGAAAAACAATACATATTTTAGGCAGACTTTATACCATCACAGGTATTTTCGATAGCGGAGAAATAGACGAAAAATACAACATTTTAAAGAGTGAGGCTGATAAAACAGAGCTCGAGCAGTTGGTAAACTCTTTTGAAACCACCCTTGAAGACGGACTTCATTTTGTTGCCTTTTCTACAGAAAATGCCGTTAGGACTATAGCCGCTGAGCGAGCCGAAAACCATCAGCAAGCCCACGACTATAGAGCGCTAGTTTCGGTGGTCGATTTTTACGGCATTTCAAAGCTTCCCGAATATGCAAACAGCTACTATGCGGGGGTATCCGAAAAAGCAGAGGGTGTAGAGTTTTATGAACTAAGTGACGAAATAAAGACCCTTGAAGAAGGCGAAGTTGTTATTCACGAGGATTTGTTCTATGAATCGGTTGAGAGAATTTACACTGCAAAGCAAATCTTCGAAAAGGACAGCAAAAAGCATCAAAAATATGTAAAAATATCAAACCTTTGCCGTGAGCAAAAGTCGGGCGGCAGTTGGAATTACGGAAATGTAAGCGGATTTACCGCCTTTACCGAGGAACAGCTCGAAGAAAACATACAAACAATTTTGGCAGCCCTCAAAGAAGACGGAATAGAGCTTAATTTGAAAACAGTTCTCTTTGACGACAAAACCTACGACGAGCTTTCAGATGTAATGAATATGCGGATTGTAGGCTTTTGGACAGGCGGACCAATGGCGGCTGAAGAAAAAACAGTATATATTGCCGACGATTATGCCGCAAAGCTTTGGAAGACTCATAAAGGCGGTCTTTTGTTCAGCGAAGAGGCGGATACTAAGTTTGTTCGCAACTTCGAGGCTTTCTACAGCGATATATTCTTGCCTTATGACCATTCAAAAGAGCAGACTGAGGTTTATGGTGACATCTATACCGATGCGAGCTTTGATAATAAAGACTGCCGTATAGCATTATCGGGTGCATTTATTGAAAATCTTGCAGAGGTGGACTACAGTATTCAGGAAATGTCTAAAATTTTCTTAGGTGTAGGCATAGCGCTTGCCCTCTTTGCCGCATTATTGCTCTCAAACTTTATTTCTGTTTCAATAACCCAAAAGAAAAAGGAAATCGGTATACTTCGTGCGGTTGGCGCTAAGGGTACAGATGTATTTAAAATGTTCTTCTCGGAATCTGCGGTTATTGTTATTATTTGTATAATTATTTCAAGCATAGCTAGTATTATCGGTTGCAACATTATAAATGAGGCCTTGGCGCAAAATGTGGGTGCAGAGCTGTTAGTGTTCGGTGTACCGTCCTTCATTTTGCTTGTTTTGGTTGCGGTAACGACGGCAGTTTTGGCAACATTTTTACCCGTATACAACGCCGCAAAGAAAAGACCTATCGATTCAATAAGGTCGAATTAAGCTATTAAGGAGAAGGAAATGATAAAAGTAACTTTACTTGGCGATTCTATAAGGCAGATTGGCTACGGAAATGTAGTCCCCGAGCTTTTAGGTGATGAATATGAGGTTTTTCAACCTGACGATAACTGCCGTTTTGCAAAATATACCCTTCGCGGCCTTTTCGATTGGGCGGGTGATATGCAGGGCAGCCGTATAGTCCATTTTAATTGCGGACTTTGGGATATCTGCGATATTATGGACGACGGCGAGCATTTTACCACACTTGCAGAGTACACCGAAAACATGCTTCGCATAGCCGACATTTTACTTTCCCGCTATGAAAAGGTTGTTTTCGCAACCTCTACACCCGTAAAGCTCTCAAATCCTCATAACAAAAATGAGGTTATTGAGGAATATAATAATCATATAGTAGAAAAATTTAAAGAGCGCGGTATTATAATAAACGACCTTTATTCGCTAGTTGCAGAGGATATCGAAAATAATATCTGTGAGGACACAATTCACCTGTCTGATAAAGGTGTAAAGCTCTGCGCCGAAAGGGTAGCAGAGGTAATCAAAGCTGTCGCAGCAGAGCTTGATGACAGCGCTGTTCGTGAGAGCAAAACAGTTCACAAGAGCACAATGGGTGCTCCGGTATAAATTAAAAAACTTTAACGGAGGTTTTGTTATGAAAACAGTTAAGGACAAATATTTAGTAGTAGGTGCAGACTTTGCAGGCTATCCTCTTAAAGAGGCAGTTGTTGCCCACCTTAAAGAAAAGGGATGGAAGATAACCGATATGGGCGTTAAGGCAGATTCAGACCCTAATGACACCGATTTAATGTTCCACAGAGTAGGTCTAAGAGTCGGCTCAATGATAAGTGAAGGCGAGTTTGAGAGAGCATTACTTTTCTGCGGCACAGGTATGGGAATTCATATCGCCGCAAGTAAATGCCCCCATGTACATGCAGGTGTTGTTGAGAGCGTTCCCGCAGCACTTCGCGCAATTACGGGTAACGGCGTAAATGTACTTGCTATGGGTGCTTTTTATGTTGCGCCCTCTATGGGCTGCGATATTGCAGACGCTTATCTTAATGCAGAACTCGGCTCAGGCTATGAGTGGTGGAAGAACTTCTATGAGTTCCATAAGCTTGCAATCGACGAGCTTGAAGCCTTCGATTACGAAGAATATAAGGCTAACGGCTACAAGGTTAATAAGCTTGGCGATTATCCCCTAAAACTCGAAAAGAAACCCGATTAATAATTTTCCTCACGCCCATAAAGCTCAAACTTTATGGGCGTGAAGTTTATGGGGATATATTCCTTGAAAACAACACCTAAAAATGTTATATTAAATATAAATGTGACATCATAGGAATATCTTATCAAGAAAGCAGTTCCATAAGTCGTCTTTGCCAAAGCGCCCCTTGCCTAAAGGGGAGAGGGCCGCGCGAAGCGTGGCGAGGGGATAAAAAAGGTGGAGGGATAAATATAGAACGCAAACACAATTCAAAACTAACTGAAAATGCAAGAATTCTGCGTAAAAACATGACCAAAGAAGAACGGCATTTATGGTATGATTTTTTGAGTTTCTATCCTGTCCGTTTTTTACGGCAGAAAGTTATTGATAATTACATCGTAGATTTTTACTGTCACGAAGCAAGGCTTATAATCGAACTTGACGGTTCACAACATTATGAAGAAAAAGGATTGCTGAAAGATAAAATCAGAACAGAAAAAATAGAAAGCAGAAGTTTGACAGTAATTAGGATACCTAATAATGAAGTTAACAAAAATTTTAGAGGGGTTTGCGAGTATATTGATTTGCTTGTTAAGGAATCCCTCCACTGCTAAGAATCCCTCAGTCAAAACCTACGGTTTTGCCAGCTCCCTCGTCAGAGGGAGCCAGGGGTTGATTTGTCCTTAATTTAACACAAACATATAATCTTTAAAAAGAGGTGTATTTATGAAAAAGATAGATTTTGGAAAAAGTGGAATAAAGGTTCCGTCTATAGCTGTAGGCTGTATGCGAATATCAAATATGAGCGAATATGAAGTAGACGCCTTTGTTGATACCGCTCTTGAAGGAGGTGCTAATTTCTTTGACCACGCCGATATTTACGGCAGAGGCAACAGTGAAATTGTCTTTTCAAAGGCACTTGCCAAAAGGCGCCGCGAGGATTTTATAATTCAGACAAAATGCGGAATAGTGTCGGGCAAAATGTTCGATTTTTCCTATGAGCATATTATAGACTCGGTAAACGGAAGTTTAAAAAGACTCGGCACAGATTATATCGATGTTTTGCTTCTTCACAGACCTGATACACTTATGGAGCCTGAAGAGGTTGCCCGTGCATTTGATGAATTAAAGGCGGCAGGCAAGGTTAAATATTTCGGTGTTTCAAATCAGAATCCGTATCAGATGGCGCTTCTTCAAAAATATCTTGATATGCCGATTTGCGCAAATCAGCTTCAGTTCAGCATTATGCACTCTGCCATGATACAGTCGGGCATAAATGTTAATATGTATAACGATTCTGCGGTTAACAGGGACGGCGGTGTGCTTGATTATTGCCGCCTTAATGATATAACTATTCAGGCTTGGTCGCCTATGCAGTACGGATTTTTCGGCGGCTGCTTTGTGGATAACGAAAAGTTCCCTGAATTAAATCTTGTTTTGGAAAGACTTGCAGAAAAATACGCTGCTTCCAAAACTACTATTGCAATCGCTTGGATTTTGCGTCACCCTGCAAATATGCAGGCGGTAACAGGCACTACAAATTTAACCCGCCTTGCTGACTGCATTAAGGCTGCCGATATAACTATTACCCGCGAAGAATGGTATGAAATATATAAAGCGGCGGGAAATGTTTTGCCGTAACAAAAAACCAAAATAAAGTAAAAAACCGTCCTGTTGGACGGTTTTTGCATTTTTCGGAAAAAACGGGAAAAATAGGAATAGTGAGTAACTACAAAAATACCATAAATGAGGTTTAGAAAATGCCCAAAACAAACTCAATTTGGACAGATACGGCAAAGAGAAATAATTTTAAAGCTTTAAAAGGGGACGCTAAAACCGATGTGCTGATTATAGGCGGAGGTATTGCAGGTCTTCTCACCGCCTATATGCTGACTAAAGCGGGGATAGAGTGTGTTTTACTCGAAGCCGATAAGATTTGCGGCGGAATAACCGAGAACACGACTGCCAAAATCACAGTTCAGCACGGGCTGATTTTTAATAAAATGATAAGAAGATATGGGCATATTACGGCTAAAATGTATTTGCAGGCAGGGAGAGAGGCGCTCGAAAAATATAGAGAGCTGTGTAGTGATATTCCGTGTGATTATAAAGAGCAGACCTCGTATGTTTATTCTCGCAAAAACAAAAATAAAATAGAAGAGGAAGCGGCGGCGCTTAAAAGCCTTGGATGTCCTGTTGTTCTAACCTCTAAACCCTCACTTCCATTTGCGGCTACTGCTGTGGGAATTGAGGGTCAGGCACAGTTTAACCCCTTAAAATTTCTTTTTGAGGCAGCAAAGGGGCTTCCCGTTTTTGAAAACACAAAGGTGCTAGAAATGGGAGAGAATACCGCAGTTACAAGCTTTGGTACAATAAGCTTTAAAAGGGCGGTTGTTGCCACCCATTTTCCCATTATAAATAAGCACGGAGCATATTTTTTAAAGCTTCATCAGCACCGCTCGTATGTTTTAGCGCTCGAAAATGCGGCTGAAGTTGACGGAATGTATGTTGACGAGGATATTAAGGGAATGTCCTTTCGTGACTTTAACGGCGTTTTGCTTATCGGCGGCGGCTCTCACAGAACGGGCAAATCAGGCGGCGGATGGGCAGAACTAGAAAGCTTTGCGGCAGAGCATTACAAAGATAGCCGTATAATTAACCGATGGGCAACTCAGGACTGTATGACGCTTGACGACATACCGTATATCGGGCAGTATTCGGCGTCTACACCGAACCTCTATGTTGCAACGGGATTTAATAAATGGGGTATGACCTCATCGATGGTAGCGGCAAGTCTTTTAACCGATATTCTAAAGGGAAAAGAGACGGATTATGCCGAGGTCTTTTCGCCAAGCCGAAGCATACTTCACCCAAAGCTTTTTGAAAATGCGGCAGAATCGGTAATAGGGCTCATTACTCCTACAAAACCGAGGTGTCCGCATATGGGGTGTGCACTTAAATATAACAAGGAGGAACACTCTTGGGATTGCCCTTGCCACGGCTCACGCTTTAGCGAGGACGGCCAACTTATTAACAACCCCGCAACCGACGACAAAAAACCGTAAGCCCACATAAACGGCGGCAATTTAAAGGATTTGCCGTCGTTGTTTTTTTATATAAAAGACAACAATTTGCCATATAATAGGCTTGAAAAGATAAATAGTGTGTGATATAATTTTATCAATAATATATTTCAAAAAGAGGAATAGTTATGAAAGCAATTACTAACGGAAAAATCGTTTTGAAAGACAGGATTGTTGAAGATAAAGTACTGCTCTATTCTGATGTAATAGAGGGTATAGTTTCCGGCGATAAACTGCCGAGTGATATCGAGATAATCGATGCTAAAGGCGGATATATCTGTCCCGGATTTATAGATTTACATATTCACGGATATTTAGGTCGTGATGTTTGCGACGGTGAAGAAGAAAGCATTCGCACCATCTCAAAGGCACTTCTTGAAAACGGCGTTACAGGATATCTTCCTACAACTATGACAGTTGATATGAAGGTTATCAAAAAGGCTTTAGAGGTTTTAAGAAACCTGAAAGATGAGAGCGAAAATTGGGACGGTAGTCAGATTTTAGGCTGTCACGCAGAAGGACCCTTTATAAGCGAGTCTAAAAAAGGCGCTCAAAACCCCGAATATATTTTAAAGCCCGATGCAGAGTTTGTAAAAGAATATTCAGATATCATAAAAATAATTTCTTTAGCTCCCGAAGAGGATACAGAGGACTTTAGTGAAATCAGAAAAATCACTAGAGATACCGATGTTGTTATTTCTATGGGACATACCTCTGCCGATTATGATACCGCAGTGAAGTCCACCGAAAACGGCGTTCGCCATGTAACACACCTCTTTAATGCTATGACACCGCTAGCTCACAGAGCACCCGGCGTTGTAACGGCAGCGCTTAATACCGAGGTTAGCTGCGAGCTTATAGTTGACACCTTCCATGTATTACCCGTTTTCTATGATATGCTGTGGAAATTAAAGGGTAGAAAGCTTGTCTTTATTACCGACTGTCTGCCCGCGGGCGGACTTCCCTTTGGTGAGTACACCTTGGGCGGTACAAAAATTATATATAACGATATCGTTTGCCGCCTTGAAGACGGAACGGTAGCAGGCAGCGTTTTGCATCTTAATGACGGTGTATGGAATGTTTATAAGAATTCCAATATTCCGCTTTTCGAATGTGTAAACTGTGCGTCGCTAAATCCTGCCGAGGTTATCGGTGTTGCCGATAAAAAGGGTTCGCTTGATGTCGGCAAGGATGCAGATATTGTTATTTGTGATAATAACTTTAAGGTCGAAAAAACTATTATAAAAGGAGAAACCAAATATGATGCCTAAAATTGAAGCAAAATTAGATAAACAGTTTATGCCACTCTCCCTCGTTTGCCGCGAAATGCGTGAGGCTACAAAGGGCGATGACGGACAGGACATTATTATCGCCATAAAGAGAAACAAGGGATATACCACTACATATAAAACCCGCGTTTTCAAGGATAACACAGGTCACGACGAGGAGAATTTCAACTTTATCGAGAGAATGACCAAGGCTCTTTTGTGGGTATCGGGCGGTTATCAGATTTACATCGCAGGAAGCGAAGTAATCGGTAATAAAATCAAAGAGGCTTATACCTATGGCGGACTTCGTGGCTTCGATGTTGAGTTTATGGAAAGGGTTTACGAAAACAAATTTGAGGTTTTTGTATGCGCTCTTGAGGATGCTCCCGAGGATAAGTCTTCCGCAGCAGCAATAGGCCGCCATCTTGACGGCTGCCGTATCGGTTTTGATGCGGGCGGCAGCGATAGAAAGGTAAGTGCAGTTGTAAACGGGGAAAGTGTATATTCCGAAGAGGTTGTTTGGTTCCCCAAAACAAATCCCGACCCCGATTATCACTACGAGGGCATTTTAAACGCTATGAAAACAGCGGCTTCTCATATGCCGAGAGTAGACGCAATCGGTGTTTCGAGCGCGGGCGTTTATGTTGATAACAGAATAATGGTAGCATCCTTATTCCTTAAGGTAAACGAAGAGGATTTCGATAAAAAGGTTAAGAATATGTACCTTGATGTAGCACGTGAAATCGGAGAGAATATCCCGATTGAGGTTGCAAATGACGGTGATGTTACCGCTCTTGCAGGCGCTATGAACTTAAATGACGACGGTGTTTTAGGTATCGCTATGGGTACCTCTGAGGCAGGCGGCTATGTTGATACAGAGGGCAACATTACAGGTTGGCTTAACGAGCTTGCATTCGTGCCTGTTGATGCTTGTAAGGACGCTATGGTTGACGAATGGTCGGGAGACTATGGCTGCGGCGTTAAATACTTCTCACAGGACGGCGTAATTAAGCTTGCTCCCTTTGCAGGAATTGAGCTTGACGAAAACCTTTCTCCCGCTGAAAAGCTTAAGGTTGTTCAGGGCCTTATGGAAAAGGGCGACGAGAGAGCAAAAGCAATCTATGAAACTATCGGCGTATACTTTGGATATGCAATTGCTTTCTATTCAGAGTTTTATGATATAAAGCACGTTCTCATTATGGGTAGAGTTACTTCGGGAGAGGGCGGAACAATATTGCTTGAGAACGCTCAAAAGGTATTAAACGAAGAATTTCCCGAATTTGCAAAGACTGTAAAGCTTCACATTCCTGACGAAAACTCAAGAAGAGTTGGTCAATCGGTAGCGGCTGCAAGTCTTCCCAAAATCTAAAAATTTAAAGTTTTAGCGGTTGCTCAATTTCATATTATGAGGTTGGGCAACCTAAAAAGCGGAGGCATAGCTCAGTTGGTTAGAGTACTTGCTTGACATGCAAGGGGTCACCGGTTCAAGTCCAGTTGTCTCCACCAAAA
>CAYXID010000026.1:16206-21830 GCA_964465535.1 uncultured Ruminococcus sp. | reverse complement strand
CCCTTTAAGGCTGGTTCAAGTTTAAATGCTTTGGCTAAAATCCTCTCTTAAAAAAACAAGGGAGGAAATGCTCCTCCCTTAAAAAATTACTCTGCTACTTTTACAACCTCACGACCGTTGTACTGTCCGCAAGCGGCGCAAAGTCTGTGCGGACGCTTATAAGCACCGCAGTTTGAGCATTTTACCAATGCCGGAGCACTGATTTTCCAAACATTATTTCTTCTCTTATCTCTTCTAGCCTTAGAAGTCTTTCTCTTTGGTACTGCCATTTCAGCACCTCCTTAATATGATATTTAAAAGTTAATTTTCTAATAATTCTGCAAGCTTGGCAAGCCTCGGGTCAATCTCTTTTTTTGGACAACCGCACTCGCCGTCATTTAGGTTTTTACCGCATTTTGAGCATATTCCCTTGCAATTCTCATTACAAAGATGCTTCATCGGAAGACTCATATAAACCTCACCGAAAACAAGCTCGTCTAAATCGAGCTTCATATCAGGTACGGTGATAATCGTGTCATTCTCTTCGCTTTCAACCGAAACAGCAAGCGCCTTTTCGAGATTTAACAAATAATCTCTTTCTGTAAAGACACCGCAACGGTGACAGTCACCCGAAAAGACATAAGAAATCTTCAGTGATAACTGAACCATACTTGCTCTGTTAGATATTGAGCCTTTAACTAAAACGGGCTTCTTGAGCGGAAATTCACCCGAATAATCAGCGGAACTCATATCCATTTCATACTCAATCGGAAGAGAAAATCCTTCATTTGCAAATACCTGTTTCAAATCAAGAATCATACTCTCACCTCTATCGTCGCAAAGTATATTATATAATTATGAAAGTGTTTTGTCAAGAATTTATTTTAGAATTTAAATGAGTATTTCTTTAAGCTCTAAAAGTGATGAAATCTCGAATATTGAGGGGTACTCGGCTTTTTTATGCTTTGGGTTATAAAAGCAGGTATCAATCCCTGAATTTATACCGCCTAGTATATCAGAGCTTTGCGAATCGCCGATTATAAGAATATTATCTCTGTTCTTTTCCTCGGAGTTTTCTAATACATAGTCAAAGTATTCCTTTTCAGGCTTTTGATGACCTGCGTTTTCTGAAACGAATATACCGTCGAAATATTCTTCTAACCCTGACTCCTTAATTCTTTTATACTGCGTTTTTGCAACGCCGTTTGTAGTAGCGCAGAGCTTATATCCGCGCTCTTTAAGAATTTTAAGAATTTCGAAAGCACCTTCAATAACATCGTGACCTTCGGCTAAAAAACCAAAATAATCCTCTGCCATAAGAGAAGTATCTCTCTGCTCGTTTAAATACTCTAAGAGTTTTTTAAATCTACCCTCAAAAATTTCTTCTTTTTTAATATCGCCGCGCTCAAAGGCTTCCCAAAAGCTCTGATTTATTTTTGAATAGCTATAAGCTACCTCGTCTGTTGCGGGAAGAGAATGTTTATTCAGCAACCTTATAATAGCCTTATACTCGGTTTTATTGAAATCCAAAAGGGTATTATCTAAATCAAAATAAATAGTTGTATACTTTTTCATTAAAGTTTTGAAGCGATTTCCTTTATGTATTCGCGAAGCTCATCCTTAGTCTCAGGGTGGGTAAGACCAACTTCAATATTAGCCTTTAAGATACCGAACTTGTTGCCCATATCGTAGCGGGTACCGCTAAAGTCAACGCCTGTAATACCCTTAGTTCTTGCAATAACCGCCATAGCATCGGTAAGCTGAAGCTCGCCGCCTGCTCCTAGTGGAATTTCACTTAAAATATTGAAAATCTCAGGCTCTAGTACGCATCTGCCAAGAATTGAGAAGTTCGAGAATTTAGTCTCTAATGACGGCTTTTCAATCATATCGGTAATACCGTAGAACTGACCGTCAATATGCTCTGTTTTCATAGAGCTGTATTTAACGATATATTCGTCGCTTACCTCTTTGATACCTACAACGCTCTTGCCGTAGCGCTCATAAGCCTCGCAAAGCTCACCGATTGCGGGAATTTCACCGATAATAACATCGTCGCCGTATAAAACTGCAAAGGGTTCATCGCCTACAAATTCTTTAGCTCTGAGCACTGCGTCGCCTAAACCTCTTGTCTCTTTCTGACGAATAAAGTAGATGTTTGCAAGGTGGGCAAGCGGCTCTACCTGAGCTAAAGCCTCGGTTTTACCACGAGCTTTTAGCATTGTTTCAAGCTCAAAGGAATGGTCGAAGTGGTCTTCGATAATACCCTTGCCGCGATTTGTGATTATAAGAATATCTGTAATGCCTGCCTTTACCGCTTCTTCAACGATATACTGAATAGCGGGCTTGTCAACGATTGGAAGCATTTCTTTAGGACAAGCTTTTGATGCGGGTAAAACTCTGGTGCCAAGTCCTGCTGCGGGGATGATTGCCTTTTTGATTTTCATGAAATTTTCCTCCTGTTCTTTAAAAAAGCAAATATATCAAAGACGAAATGTTAGACGAAAAGATGAGTATTATAATTCCAAGTACTATCATACCGTCTGAGGTTCCGCCAAGAGAGCTCAATGCCATTTGATAATATCTCGAATCTACGTGGGATTCTCGGTATTTCATAATAGTTTTATGTATGTGCCTTTTGTAAATGTGGTGGGCAAAAAGTCCACACAAAATACCGGTTGCAAGGTCGGTGGTTTCGGTTATAATGTCGGCAAGAGAAGATTCTTTGTTTTCAACTGCCTCCGCCTCGTCAAAAATATCTCCCGAAACGATGGAAGAATAAAGCTTTTCGCCGTCAATACTGTCCATAAAATTTGCAACGGTAGGTCCCATTATAATGGCGTTTATTATTAGAAGAACTGCGCCGATTGCAGTAAGCAAAAGGGCGGGTTTATAAAGTTTTCGGTAGAAAAACCATATTGCAGCGCCTAAAGGACCGAAGAAAAAGCCTAAAATCGCTGTTGGCCAATGCCAAGCCACCTTTGATGAGGTAATTTCAAGCTTTGAGAATACGGGCATATATTTATCGCCCTTTTTACCCACAAAAATAGCATAATCGCTATAGGGAAGGCCCTCGACAGTTTCGGTGAAAACATTGCTGTGGGTATATTGCGGATTTGAATTGAAATTCGCGTTTTGGGTATAGTTCTGATTTTCAAAATGCTGTGGGTTAAAGTCTTCTTTATCAAAATTTGTCTCAAATTCTTCGGCTTCTGCTGATAAAAGCGGTGCTCCGCAGTTTTTGCAATATTCGTATTTTTCTTCGTTTTCTGTATTACATTCACTGCATATTTTTGTTTTGACTTCCATAAATTAATCTCCTTTACAGAAACATAATAATAATCGACGGCAGATATTGTACAACAAAAAGACCGATAAGAATAGCCATAAAGCTTATACCGCCTTTTTTTCTGCAAACCTCGTCAAAATCTATATCAGTATCGGCTTTTGCTTCTGAAACGGTTTCGATTGTGTGTTTATAATAAGCGCCGTCGCCGAAAATGGCGGCTAAAACTCTGGTAAGGATAGTGCCAAAAGAACCCACTGTTGCAAGAATAAGTGGGGCAGACCCGATAGAGTCAAAATTTTGCAGTAAAATTTCTGCCATTTGATAGGGTGATATCGCAGTTTCAGGCATTAAAAGCTCTATTGCTTCAAAAAGCGGAAAGCCGAGCAAGGTAAATCCCGTAAGAAGTACGGTTAAAAAAATACCTATTTTATACATCTTTCTTGATAAAAACCAAACTGACGGAAAAAGGAAGCAAAGCCAATTCCAAGAAGCCTTTTTGCCGGCGTTAAAGCCTGCAAATTTCGGAAGAAATCTATGTGTATTTGAAATCACAAAGCGACTGGCTTCCTTTGCAGTAACACCTCGTCCTAAATCCATATCAGCAGGAACCCCGCCCAAAAGGTCAAATTGAGGAAATGGGTAGGGGTGAGAATAGAGAGAATCGTTTAGTGTGCCGCATTTAGGGCACATGTTCATAAGGGCGGGATACTGTATCCCGCAGTTTTTACAGGTTAATGTTTCTCTTAAATTACGGTGTGCAGTTGTGCTTTCATTGTCTTTAAATTCAGAGCGCGGTTTTTTGAGCTCCTCTTCTTTAATAGCCTCTTCTTTGGCTTTTACAAGGTCGTATTGCTTTTCTGTTCCGTGGAATTCCTCTACTCCGCAATGTGAGAGTGAATTGTAGCAATCTCTATGATGGGGAGCTCCGCAAACGGGACAAAAAACCTTATCGTCTTCACTGAACAGATATGCGTGACATACGCAACATTTAAGCTCCTTTTTTTCAAAACTCATACAAACGCACCTCTGTAATTGTCGATTTCCTCGAATAGTGTATCAAAATATTCATTGCCGTAATTATGGTAGTCGCCCGAGTTAATCATTTCGTAAAGCTCGTCAAGGGAGACCCATTTAACCTCGGCTACTTCGCTTGGCTGTAGCTTTAAATCCTCGGCTTCACCGTCAAAGGTTATAGCCCACACATCAAGCAGAGAATTTCTGCGCTTAAAACGGCAAAGCTTCATAAAATCCATATTATCGGCAGAAATTCCGAGCTCCTCAAAAAGCTCACGCTTTGCGGCAGTGAAAGAATCTTCCCCTGCAATTGCGGCACCGCCTGTAGCAGCCCATTCACCCGGCATAAGCTTTTTAGAATCGGCTCTTCGCTGTATTAAAAATTTTCCGCCGCTTGAAATTACCCATATATGAACAACAAGGTGATATTCACCGGGCTTTAAGTGGCCTTGTCCTCTAAGCGTCGTCCTTCCGGTTTTATGACCGTAAGAATCTAAAATGTCCCATTTCTCTACAAACATCAATTTTTCTCCACAATCTCACCCCGTCTCTTATAGATGCTGTTTTTCGGCAGACAGCCGCGCACCATTGAAAGAGGGTAAATGTTAGTATTTTTTCCTATAATAGTACCGGGATTTAAAACGGTTCCGCAACCGACTTCAACACAGTCACCTATAATCGCACCAAACTTTTTAAGCCCTGTATCAAGGGTTTTGGAATCATATTTTAAAACCACAAGTGATTTATCTGATTTAACATTTGAGGTTATAGCGCCCGCACCAAGATGCGAACGGTAGCCTAAAACCGAATCGCCTACATAATTGTAGTGCGGTACTTGAACATTGTCAAACAAAATTACATTTTTAAGCTCGGTAGAATTTCCTACAACTGCGTTTTTTCCGACAATGGCATTTCCTCTTATAAAAGCACAGTGGCGAATTTCGGCGCCCTCGTCGATTATACAAGGTCCCGTAATGCTAGCGGACTTAGCAACCTTAGCCGTTTTGGCAATAAAGATATCTTCGCCTTTTTGCTCGAAAACATCGGGGTCTAAGGTTTTTGATAACTGCTTTATAAACCCACTGATTTTCGGCAGCACCTCAAACGGATATAAAACATCGCGAAAAATATCGGCCGCGATGGTGTTTTCAAATGAAAATAACTTATCTGCTGTGAAATTTTGCATAAATAAAACGCCTTTCCAGCAAATAATATAAAATATTATAACAGTAAATCTTTACTTTTTCAACATTTTATATTTTTGCTATTGTAAATTTTAAAAATTTGTATTATAATAATTAAAACGATAGTCAAATTCGAGCTTGCGTATTGAGTCGTGCGAATG
>CAYXID010000026.1:0-16196 GCA_964465535.1 uncultured Ruminococcus sp. | reverse complement strand
GTCCTGTGCGACGGGGCACTGTGAACCATGTCAGGCGGGGAACCGAGCAGCATTAAGCGGCTGTTTCCGTGCGCCGCAGTAAATCGGTCCATTCGTGCGAGTCAGTATGCAGGCTATTTTAGTAATTAAGCAGTAAAAGGGGTGTTTCTTTGGCGTATCAGGCTTTGTATCGAAAATACCGTCCTACAGTTTTTTCGGATGTTGTAGGTCAAGAGCATATAACCGAAATTTTAAAGCAAGAGATTATTTCTTCTAAGCTTTCCCATGCCTACCTTTTTACAGGCACCAGAGGAACAGGTAAAACAACCTGTGCTAAAATTTTGGCAAAGGCGATAAACTGTCAGAATCCTATAGACGGAAATCCTTGCGGCGAGTGTGAGATGTGTCGCGGTATGGCGGACGGTGAAATTACCGATATCGTTGAGATAGACGCAGCCTCCAACAATAATGTTGACAGTATCAGAGAAATACGCGACCAAATAGCCTTTCCGCCCGCTGCGGCAAAGTACAGGGTTTATATTATAGACGAGGTGCATATGCTCTCTATAAGCGCCTTTAATGCTCTGCTTAAAACTCTTGAAGAGCCGCCCTCGTATGTGGTTTTCATACTTGCTACCACCGAGGTGCATAAGCTCCCTGCAACTATCCTTTCCCGTTGTCAGAGATTTGATTTCAGACGAATTGAGCCGTCGAGAATATGCGAGCGAATAGCCGAGGTTGCAAAAAAAGAGGGCTTTACTGTAACCGATAATGCGGCGCGTCTTATAGCCTCTATTGCAGACGGCGGTATGAGAGATGCGTTATCTATTCTAGATATGTGTGCATCGTCAAACACAGAGATTGACGAGCAAACGGTTGAAAACTCCTGTGCGATGGCAGGCAGCGAATATCTTGTCAAAATGGCTGATTTGATTAAAAATCGCTTGACCGATGATGCGCTTTTGCTAGTTGACGAGCTTCATAATTCGTCGGTTGATATGCAAAGGCTTTTATCAGAGCTTATTCTTCATTACAGAAATTTAATGATAGCAAAAACTGTAAAGGGTGATAAAAAGCCCATAGTTTGCTCTATGGCGCAGTTAAAGATTTTTGAAGAGCAAGCCAAAAAATACGATATCAGAGAAATAATAGATATACTTACAGTTTTACAAGAAACTGCCGCTAAAATGCCATTTGGCAACAGAAGATGTGAAATGGAAATGGCGGTAATAAGGCTTTGCAACCCTGAGGTTTTCACTGATATCACAGCTCTTGAGCGCAGAGTATCTGCTCTCGAAATGGGAAGAAGCACTTTTGTAAAACCTGAAGTCAGCGTTGTAACTTCTGAAGAAACCAAAGAGACTTCTAACACTGCAGAATTTAAGGGTAACAATACAACTAATGATTTTGAAGAAGAGGATATTCCTCTTCCCGAGCCGTCCTGTGATGATACTTTGGAGCAGGAGCCTGTTAAGGCTCCCGAAAAAGCTTTGGGGGATGGAATTACTCCCGTTTTAAATTGGGAAGATATTCTACTAAAGCTTCAGGTTTCCTGTCCGCTTATTGCAGGTGTTTTAAAGGGCTCGGCGGCGTATATTAAGGGAGATTTTCTGCTTATAGACGCAAAGAATACCCAATTTAAAACAATGGTAAACGGGGAAAACAGTATATACAGAAATCAGATAAGAAAAGCGGCGGCAGAGGTACTCGGTAAAACCTATAAATTAGGTCCGTTTAAGAAGGCTGCCGAAACAGTAGCGGCAGACCCATTAGCTGCATTTGCAAAAAAACTTGAAAATTTTGAAAAATAATTTACAGGAGATATATTATGAAAGTAAGAATACCGAATTCAGGCGGCCCCTCTAATATGAATCAGATGCTAAAGCAGGCACAAAAGATGCAGGAGGATATGGCAAACCTTCAGGAAGATTTAGATAACAGAGAGTATACCGCAACCTCGGGCGGCGGTATGGTTGAGGTTACAATCGACGGAAAGTACAATATAAAGCTTTTAAAAATAAATCCCGATATTGTTGACCCTGAGGACACAGAGATGTTAGAAGATTTAGTTACTGTTGCTGTAAATGAGGCAATTTCTAACGCAAAGAAAACTGCAGAGGAAGAGATGGGCGCTATCACAGGCGGCTTAAATCTCCCCGGAATGTTCTGATATGGCATACAATATTGTACCGCTAACAGAACTTGTAAGTCAGTTTGAGCGGCTTCCCGGCATCGGTAAGAAAACCGCTTTCAGACTAGCCTTCAGTATCCTAGAGCAACCGCCTGAGCGGGCGCAAAAATTTGCCGAAGCGCTTATAAATGCTAGGGAAAAAATTCATTTTTGCAAATCCTGTCAGGCTCTGACAGACGGTGAATTATGCCAGATTTGTTCGGATGAGGCAAGAGATAGGTCTATAATCTGTGTTGTTGAGGACCCTAAGGACGTTATGGCGTTTGAGCGCACCCGTGAATACAAAGGTCTTTACCATGTGCTTCACGGTGCAATTTCGCCCCTTGATAATATAGGTCCTGACCAGCTTCGTATCAAAGAGCTTATGGCGCGTTTATCAGACAGTGCGGTTGAAGAAATAATTATGGCTACAAACCCTACAGTTGAGGGTGAGGCTACGGCAAGCTATATATCCCGCCTTGTAAAACCGCTCGGTATAAAGGTTACCCGTTTAGCTTACGGTGTTCCTGTTGGCGGAGACCTTGAGTATGCCGATGAATTTACACTTGCCCGTGCAATTGAGGGCAGAAACGAGATTTAATATGTGTGAAGAAAAGATAAAAAGAATTAACGAGCTTGCAAGAAAGCAAAAGGCTGAGGGATTAACCGAAGAAGAAAAGGCAGAACAGTACGCTCTTCGCAGAGAGTATATAGACAGTTTTAAGAGAAGTCTTGTAAGTCAGCTTGAAAACACCTATATAGTAGAGCCTGATGGCACTAAAAGAAAGGTAAAGCCGAAAGATGAAACTCCTCTTAACTGACAGTGCAACCCTTAAAAGCGAAAACGATATATCTCTTGAAGCCTTAAAAGATTTCGGTGAGGTAGTAGAATATCAGGCTATTTCAAAGCAAGATTTTTTGCGAGAAGTTGCCGATACGGATATTATTCTTTGCAATAAAACCGTTATTAACCGAGAGATTTTTGAGATGGCAAAATCTTTAAAATATATCGGTCTTTTTGCTACGGGATATAATAATATTGATGTAAAACTTGCAGATTGTTACGGTGTTACTGTTTGTAATGCGGGCAGTTATTCAACCTTTGCGGTAGCTCAGCAGGTTTTCGCTTACATTTTAAATCATTATTCAAAAGTAGAGGAATACGGCAGACTTGTAGAAAAGGGCTGTTGGCAAAAGTCCAAAAACTTTTCTCTCTTAACCCTTCCTACCGATGAGCTTTCGGGCAAAACGATGGGAATTATAGGGTATGGCAGTATCGGAAAAAAGGTTGCTGAAATTGCAAAGGCTTTTGAAATGAGGGTTTTAGTTTACACAAGAACTAAAAGAATAGATAACTCCGTTTCATTTGTCGACCTTGACACCCTGCTTTCAAAGAGTGATATTGTAACCGTTCATTGTCCGCTGAATGAAGAAAGTGCTAAAATGTTCAATGCCGATGCTTTTTCGAAAATGAAAAAGGGTGCTTTCTTTATCAATACGGCACGCGGCGGAGTGGTGGACGAAGCAGCATTGCTCTCTGCCCTTAAATCAGGCAGATTATCGGCGGCAGCCGTTGATGTTTTAAATGATGAGCCAATGAGGGAGGACTGCGTTTTAAAGGACGCACCGAATTTACTTATAACGCCCCACACAGCTTGGGCGCCCCTTGCAACACGGCAAAGGCTTTTATCAATAGTTTATGAAAATATTTCGGCATTTTTAAAGGGGAACCCTCAAAATGTAGTTAATAATCCGAAAAAATAAAAGAAAAAAAGAAAGACTGTCTAAAACCTTAAAGGTCTAAGACAGTCTCTTTTATTTATGTTCTGTTTTGGATTAGCCCTCAACGATAGCGTCTACAGGGCAACCTGCAGCACAAGCACCGCAATCAACGCACTTGTCAGCGTCAATCTCATAACGGTCTGCGCCTTCAGCGATAGCATCGCAAGGACAACCTGCAGCACAAGCACCACAGCTAATGCAAGCATCAGTAATCTTATAAGCCATTTTTATTTACACCTCCATCTGATGTCAGCCGTGCAAAATTTATGCACTGCGTATATTGTAACAATAATCGACCAAAAAATCAAGAGCAATATTTATTGCCAAATTTTTTTACTGTTCTTCCGCCTCAGCTTCACCCTCGTTTTCTACTTTGGGTGACTTTTTACTTAAAAGTTTTACAGCTTTGCGGTTGGTTTTATAGGGGATGGCGTCGGGGTCTTTGCCCTTTACTATAAGGTTGCCTGTTAAAAGGTTTGCATCAACAACAGTAGCAGCACCCTCATTAGTTTTAACGGTAGAGCCTATAGGCGGGGTGATGGAATGAAGATAATCATACGCATTCTGCTCATATTTAAGGCAACACATAAGTCTTCCGCAAGTGCCCGATATTTTGGTAGGATTAAGAGAGAGCCCTTGCTCCTTTGCCATCTTAATGGAAACAGGCTCAAAATCCTCTAAGAATTGTTTGCAGCAGAAGGGCTGACCGCAGATACCAAGGCCTCCTAGCATACGCGCTTCGTCCCTGACACCTATTTGTCTTAGTTCAATTCTTGTGTGGAAACAAGCCGCAAGGTCCTTTACAAGCTCTCTGAAATCAACTCTGCCGTCGGAAGTAAAGAAGAATGTTATCTTTGTTCCGTCAAAGGAATACTCAACCTCAACGAGATTCATATCAAGTTCTCTCGCTGCGATTTTTTCCTCACATATTTTAAAAGCCTCAGCTTCCTTTTGATGATTTTGTTCGATTTTTTTATAGTCCTTATCGTTTGCTTTGCGAAGGACCTTTTTAAGCGGCTGAACCACAGCAGAATCGTCAACCTCGTGATTTTCTTTCGAAACAGTGCCGAAAGATAAGCCGTTTGCAGTTTCTACTATAACGCCGTCACCCTTATTATAGGGGATATCGGGTTTGAAATAATATGCTCTGCCGCTGTCTTTGAATTTTACAGATACAACTTCAGTCATTAAAACGGATTAAATTTTGAAAACTTAATCCATAACACCTCGCATTTCATATATATTTTCTGCTAAGCTTTTTGATAGTTGCCACAAGAGAGGCAAAAAGCAAAGACAGGTTAATATTTGTTTTAAGGGAGTCTATAAAACTATCCATTTCCCGATAAAGTTCGGTTAAAAACTTTGCTTTTTCGGGCATTTTATAATTTTTTCTTATGAGCACTGCAATTTCATATTTTAAGGATATGAAAAATGAGTCGGCTAAAACCCTGTCCTTTTCAAATTTAGCAAGAAGGGTTAGCATTTCAAGTTCACTGCCGCTAAACAGAATTTCACAAAACTCGCTAGCTGCAACCTCTGCCGCGTTTGCGTTTTTACGCCTTAATATTGTAATGGCTCTGCCGATATTACCTTTTGCCTGTTTTAAGGCGGTTAAAACAGCCTCTTCTTCGCGTTTTGGCTTTAAAGAGTTCATTATATACTCTAAAGCATCGTCTGTAGGCGGGGGAGATAACTTAAATGCAACACACCTTGAAAGCACCGTTTCGAGCATAGCCGTTGCCGATTCGGTTATCAGTAAAAAGAAGATATTTGAGGGCGGCTCTTCAAGAATCTTAAGCAGAGCGTTCTGTGCCTGCTCGTTCATGGTTTCCGCTTTATCTATTATGAAAATTTTACAGTCTGCCATGTGGGGCTTTATAAAAGCCGACTGACGAAGCTCTCTGATTTGAGATACCGAAATGTTTTTCTTTTTATCTTCGGGCAATACTGTAATTATATCGGGATGAGAGCCTGCGGCGGCGGTTTTACAAGCGTGACAGCTACCGCAAGGCTTTACAGCCTCGGTGCAGATAAGAGAATTTACTATATACCTTGCAAGTGTGTGGCGACCAAGCCCTGCCTCGCCCTCAATAATAATGGCGTGGGGCAGATGATCGCTTTTAAGGGATGCCTCTACTGCAAGACGGATTTTATCGTTGCCTAAAAGAGGGAAGCTCATAGTACAAAGCCTACTTTTTTCATAGCCTTAAAATAGGTTTTAGCTGCAGTCTTTTCTGCAACTGCGGCACCCTTTTTATATAATTCTTCGAGCTGCTTTTTATCGGTAATAATTCTATCGTAATTTGCCTTTATGGGAGCGAGTTCATCAGCAACGGCTTCGCCTACTGCAAGCTTAAACTCGCCGTAGCCCTTGCCGTCAAACTCACGCTCGATTTCTTCAAAGCTCTTTCCTGTAACGCCGCTGTAGATGGAGATAAGGTTTGTGATACCGGGCTTGTCGTCTCCCACTCTTACAACCGAATCGCTATCGGTTACAGCGCGCTTGAATTTGCGGATGATTGTGTCCTTATCGTCTAAGATTGCAACCCAAGAGTTTGCGTTTTCGTCAGACTTTGACATCTTTTTACTAGGGTCCTGAAGTGAACGAACACGGGATACCGTTTTCGGAATATAGGGCTCGGGTACTGTGAAAACATCGCCGTAAAGATTGTTAAACCGGATAGCGATATCTCGTGCTATTTCAAGATGTTGCTTTTGGTCTGCACCCACGGGTACAAGGTCAGGCTTGTAAAGCAGAATATCAGCCGCCATAAGTGTTGGGTAAGAGAAAAGACCAACATTTATGTTGTCTGCATGTTTTGCCGATTTATCCTTAAACTGTGTCATACGGGAAAGCTCGCCGAACTGCGTATAGCAGGATAAAAGCCACGAAAGAGCCGCGTGCTCAGGCACGTGTGACTGAATGAAAAGTGTTGACTTTTCGGGGTCAAGACCAAGCGCTAAAAGTGTAGCAAAGGTAGAATATATCTGCTGACGAAGCTTTGCAGGCTCCTGACGAACAGTTATAGCGTGAAGGTCGGCCACGGCAAAGGTACAGTCAAAATCCTCCTGCATATAAACCCAATTTTTAAGGGCGCCGAGATAGTTGCCTAAGGTTAGCATTCCGCTAGGCTGAATACAACTTAAAACCTTCTTTTTAGCTGTTGTTTGTGTGTTTTCGCACATAAGTATTCATTCCTCTCAAATGATAAAAGGTAATAAAACCATAATTAAACATAATATATCAATTTATTTTAACACTTGAAGTTAATTTTTGCAACACAAATTTAAAGCTTTCTCATAAAAATTAAAAACTTGACATAGAGTATGGGGTATATTATAATTTAATGGTAAAAAATAATGATATCTATCACACTTTTAGGAGGTAAATATATGGATAACAAAATCAGACTTCACAATGTAGATTTTGATGATTTTATCGCGGCTGTTGAGAAATGCAAGGGAGATGTTTTCCTTGAGACTACCGACGGCGATGTTTTAAACTTAAAATCGAAGCTTTGTCAGATGATTGGACTCAGCACAATTCTTGCTCATACCGAAATTGCAGAAGCAACTGTAAGATGTGCAAAACCCGAGGATGAAACTATTTTATTCCGTTTCAATCTCTACGGCGAGAAGCCCGAATAAACAGTTAGGAGTTTTTTTTAATGTCTGAATCTAAGTTTTTAACCTATAAGGGTAAGCCCCTTGTAAGATGCGGCAATGAAATCTATTACGGCGATATGGCTGAAAAATATGTTGTGTATTTTAAAATTCTTTCAACCTCAAAAGAGGGTGGATATGAAATTGCTGATAAGGTAAATATTTGCCTTTTAAGCAGTAATACCGACCTTCCTATGAAGGAAAGAATTATAAAAGAGAGCACAAAATCCTCTTTGTTTGATGCGCTTGATATCGGCTTTGTATGGCTTGAGCGTGAGCTTTCAAAATCATAAGTAATTTAAGGGGCTATCGTTTTTGATAGCCCTTTAGTTTTGCTAAAAATTAAAGGCAAAAGGAATATACAAATGGTAAAAAAAGATTTTAAAAAATCAGTTTTTGCGGCCACCTTTGCGGCACTTCTTGCTATTATATCGCAGATTACTGTTCCAACGCCAATTGGAATACCTGTTACCCTTCAGACCTTTGCGGTAGCACTTTACAGCTTTATAGCAGGACCCGTCTTTGCCGTTTTGGCGGTAGCGGTTTATCTCGGCTTAGGACTTATTGGTCTGCCTGTTTTTTCAGGATTTTCGGGCGGTATAGGTGCGCTTTTCGGCTTTACAGGCGGCTTTTTATGGGGCTTTCTTATTTTGGCGGCGCTTTGCGGTATAGCTTCAAAGCTGAATAGTAGGGCTTTGCAGATAATCCTAAGCTTTTTAGGACTGATAATCTGTCATATATGCGGAATATTGCAGTTTGCATTGCTTCATAAAACGGAACTTTGGGGCTCATTTTTGGTAATAAGTCTGCCCTACATATTTAAGGACATAATCTGTGTTTTAGCGGCTTTTTTAGTGTCGCCCGGCATAAAAAATAAAATAGAAAAAATCGTTGACAAATAGTATTCTTTGTGGTAAAATATTCGAGCCGCATGTTGTGGGCTTGTTAAGTTGTGCCTTGCACACGCCTATAAGCAGCGAGACTGTTAAATATCAGGTAGGTGTAAAAAATGTACGCAATTATTGAAACAGGCGGAAAGCAGTACCGTGTAGAAAACGGCGATGTTATCTATGTTGAGAAGCTTGACGCTCAGGTTGACGAGGAAGTTACCTTTGATAAGGTTGTTGCAGTTAGCAACAGAACTTTAAAGGTAGGCAAGCCTTATGTTAAGGACGCTTTTGTAAAGGGTACTGTTCTCAAAAACGGCAAGGGTAAGAAGATTACTGTATTTACCTACAAGCCTAAGAAGGGCAGCGCGCGCAAAATGGGTCATAGACAGCCTTACACAAAGGTACAGATTACCGAAATCGGCTAATTCTTATGACAAGTGTAAAATTTTTGGCTGACGGTAAAGGCCTTTGCGGCTTTGAAATCAGCGGTCACAGTTCTAAAAACAGTGATGATGAGACCGGTAAAATCGTATGCGCCGCAGTATCAAGTGCTGCGTATATGGCGGCTAACACTATAATCGAAATTATAGGCGATAAGTGTGAAGTCGAGGTTGATGAAGCAAAGATGTATTTAAAGGTTAGAGCCCCCTCGGATAAAACAAGGGTAGTGCTTGACGGACTTTTTCTTCATCTAAAAGAGTTATCCGGTCAGTACGATAATAATATTAGACTACACGGAGGTGCAGAAGATGTTAAAGATTAACATTCAGTTATTCGCTCATAAAAAGGGTGTTGGTTCTACAAAGAACGGTCGTGACAGTGAATCCAAGCGTCTCGGCGTTAAGCGTGCGGACGGTCAGTTCGTATTAGCAGGCAACATTCTTGTTCGTCAGCGTGGAACACATATTCATCCCGGCAACAATGTAGGTCGCGGTTCAGATGATACTTTATTTGCTTTGATTGACGGTAAAGTAAAGTTCGAGCGTCTCGGCAGAGACCGTAAACAGGTAAGCATTTACGCTGTTGAACAGTAATTATTAAATCCGGGCGGCAGCAGGCTGCTCGGATTTTTTTAAATTTTTCATACTAATATTCTGAAAGGGAAAGCTATTATGAAGATTTGTCATGTTTGCTTTTATGAGTGCGAGGACGATAAGGAGTTATGTCCAATTTGCGGCGCTGAGTTAAAAGATGAGGAAGCAGCTGCAGAGGAGGCAGAGGAAGTAGTAATTAATGACCCTGTTTTAGCAGTTTCTGTTGAGGATGTTGTAACTGCAGAAATATACAGAGATATTTTAAAGGAAAATAAAATTCCGTTTGTTTGCGACTCGGCAGAGTCGGACGGAAGCATGAGGGTGCTTTTCGGAGGAAGCTTTGTAACAGAGGATATTTATGTTGATTCCTTGAATTTAGAAAAAGCACAGGCTCTTTATGAGGAGGTTTTGAATTCTGATATAGAATTTGAGACGGAATTTGAAGAGGAATTTTTAGAAGAAGATAATACGGAGATTGAGTAAATGTTTGTTGATATAGCCGGAATACATTTAAAGGCAGGAAAGGGCGGCGACGGTGCCGTTTCTTTTCATAGAGAAAAATATGTAGCGGCAGGCGGACCTGACGGCGGTGACGGCGGCAGAGGCGGAAATATAGTTTTCAAGGTTGACGATAATCTTTCAACCCTTGCAGACTTCAGATATAAGCGCAAATATGCGGCAGAGCCGGGTCAAAACGGCGGTGCTTCACGCTGTACAGGTAAAAGCGCAAAGGATTTAGTTATAAGTGTGCCGAGAGGAACCCTTGTAAAAGAAACCTCTACCGGTAGAATAATTGCCGATATTTCGGATGATGAGCCTGTTATAATTGCCAAAGGCGGCAAAGGCGGTTGGGGAAATATGCATTTTGCAACCTCAACGAGACAGGTGCCGAGATTTGCAAATGACGGGCTTCCCGGTGAAGAGCTTGATGTAACACTTGAGCTAAAGCTTTTAGCCGATGTAGGTCTTATAGGCTTTCCTAATGTTGGAAAGTCTACCTTGGTATCGGTTGTAAGTCAGGCAAAACCGAAAATTGCTAACTACCATTTTACAACCCTAACACCCGTTTTGGGAGTTGTTGCTATGGGTGAGGGCAGCTCTTTTGTTATGGCTGATATCCCGGGTCTTATTGAGGGGGCAGGCGAAGGTTTAGGTCTTGGCCACGAATTTTTGCGCCATGTAGAGCGTTGCCGTCTCTTACTTCATGTGATAGATGTTTCAGGCAGCGAAGGCAGAGACCCCTTAGAAGATTTTGAGAAAATAAATCACGAGCTTTCGGTTTTTAGTAGTGAACTTTCCGAGCGTCCGCAAATAGTAGTAGGTAATAAGTGCGACCTTGTTGAAGACGAGGATATAGCGAAACTTCGTGAGCATTTCGAGGCTCGGGGATATAAATTCTTTCCGATTATGGCTGCAATAGCAGAGGGTACGCGCGAGCTTATAGATTATGTAGCGGCAGAGCTTGCTAAGCTTCCGCCAATAAAGGTTTATGAGCCCGATTATATACCTGAGCCTGTTGTTACCGATAAAAAGGATAGCCGTAGCTTTAAAATCAGTGTCAGGGGCGGTGTTTATTATATTGAGGAAGCCGATTGGCTGCTTGATGTGATGAACAGGGTTGACCCTGACGATTACGAATCGCTTCAGTATTTCGAGAGAACACTTCGTTCAAGCGGAATTATAAAAGCACTTGTTGATGCAGGTATAACCGAGGGCGACACCGTAAATGCATACGATGTCGAATTCGATTATGTGCCGTAAGGTGACTATATGGAAAATCCTAATCTTTTAAGCCCCTCGGTTTTAGCATTTGTAGGGGACGCGGTTTACACCCTTTATGTAAGGGAAGCATTGTCGGCTGTTAACAGACCGTCAGGCGAACTGCACAGACTGTCTGTTAAATTAGTTAACGCTACTGCTCAGGCAAAGGCATACAGACTTATCGAAAATATATTATCCGAAAAGGAAATTTCGGTATTTAAAAGGGGTAGAAATTTTCATACCCATTCTTCACCCAAAAATTCGTCGGGCGGAGATTACCACACTGCGACAGGTCTTGAATGTCTTTTTGGATATTTGCATCTTTCAAAAGAAAAGGATAGAGCCGATGAGCTTTTCGGCATTATCTGGAACGGCTTTTTGGAAGAGCTTAAATAAAAACAAAAAACCTTATACGGAAAATCCGTATAAGGTTTTTCTTATGATAAGGCTTTTCTTAAGTGTTCTTTAAACTTTTCAGCATCAAATTCTGTTACAAGTGTGCAGTTGTCTGTTTTTCCCTTTTTAAAGGTTACCATACCGTACTTTTCATCATTTTCGGTATAAACAGTTGCAAAATATGTATCTTTAGCCTTTAGAGTGTCTTCCCACACAACACAGCTTAAAGCTACGGCGTCGGGGATATCGGCGGTGTGGCTTTCAAAGGCTTTTATATTATGCTCTAAAATCTTTGCGGTGCAAAGCGATACAAATTCGCCGAGTTTTCCAAGTGTTGATATATTTTCGAGTTCGGGTTTTGTGAGGGAAGAGGCGCCGAGGCACATATCAAGACCTATTATAGTTACAGGAATTCCGCTTTTTAGCATTATATCATAGCTTTCAGCGTCAACATAAACATTAAATTCGGCAAACTCGGTAACATTTCCCGCTTTAAGCCCTGCAGTACCCATACTGTATATGTGTTTTACCTTTTTCATCGTATCGGGAGCTTTTAAAATGGCGGCGGCGATGTTTGTTACGGGACCTATCGTTATAAGTTCTATTTGAGAGGGATGCTTTTCTACCGTTTTCAAAATAAAATCGATAGCATTTTCATTTTCCGGAGAAGTTTTTGGGTGTACTAAGTTTTTATCACCCATACCGTCCTTGCCGTGCACATATTCGGCGGTAAAGAGAGGTCTGTAAAGAGGTTTATCGAGCCCCTTATATACGGGGATTTTGGCATTTGCTGTTTCTAAAACCTGAAGAGCGTTTTTGGTGGCAAGCTCTAACGGGATATTTCCGCAAACGGTAGTAACACCGAGGATTTCTATATCGGCATTACAAGCTATGAGTAGTGCTACCGCGTCATCAGCGGCGGTATCGGTATCGATTATAAATTTGCGCATAAAAATCCCTCCTGATAATTTTATTATAGCTTTATTTATCATTTATTGCAACCGAAAAAGTTTAATGTATATGGAAAGATATGTCTTGATTTATTTTTATGGGTGGTGTATAATTTAATATGTAATATTATTCTACAATTCACGGAGGTTTAATTATGACAAGATTTGAACAAGCTAAAGCACGCTATGCCGAGCTCGGCGTAGATGTTGAAAAGGCAATTGCGCTTTTAAAGAATACTCCTATCAGTATTCATTGCTGGCAGGGTGACGATGTACGCGGTTTCGATACCGACCCGAACAAGCCCCTTACAGGCGGTATTCAGACCACCGGTAATTACATAGGCAGAGCTAGAACTCCCGAAGAGCTTATGGCTGATATTGATGTAGTTTTAAAGCTTTGCCCGGGTATGAAGAAGATGAATCTTCATGCAAACTATGCTATTTTTGATGATGAAAACGGCGGTTGGGTAGACCGTGATAAGTTAGAGCCCAAGCACTTTGCTAAATGGGTTAAGTTCTGCAAGGAGAGAGGTCTTGGATGTGACTTTAACCCCACATTCTTCTCCCATCCTATGTGTGACCCCCTAACCCTTTCAAGTCCTAACGAAGAAACCCGTAAGTTCTGGATTGAGCACGGTAAGGCAGCTATTAGAATCAGTCAGTATTTAGCTGAGGAATTAGGTCAGCCCTGCGTTATGAACATCTGGACAGGTGACGGCTATAAGGATATCCCTGCAGACCGTATGGGACCGAGAGAGCGCTATCGCGATTCTATCGACCAGATTTTAAGCGAGCCTTTTGATTTTGATAAGGTTAAGCCCTGCGTTGAATCAAAGGTGTTCGGTATCGGTGTTGAGGCTTATACCGTTGGCTCTGCAGAGTTTTCACTAGCTTACGCTGCTGCTAATATGGATAAATGTATTCCGCTTATGGATAACGGTCACTATCATCCCACAGAGGTTGTATCGGATAAGATTCCTGCTATGCTTGCTTTCTTCCCCGAAATCGCTCTTCACGTAACACGCGGTGTTCGTTGGGATTCAGACCATGTTGTTTTATTTGATGATGAAACAAAGGAAATCGCCAAGGAAATCGTACGCTGCGGTGGTCTTGACGGCAGAGTAAAGATTGCTCTTGACTACTTTGATGCTTCTATCAACCGTGTAGCCGCTTGGATTACAGGTGTTAGAAATATGGAAAAGGCACTTCTTTTTGCTCTTCTTCAGCCTACAGAGGCTTTAAAGAAAATGCAGGACGAAGGCGATATGACATCCCTTCTCGTTATGCAGGAAGAACTCAAAACAGCACCCTTCGGTGATGTTTGGGAATACTACTGCGAGTCTGAGGGAGTACCCGCAAATGAATCATGGCTTACTACTGTTAAGCAGTATGAAGCAGACGTTCTCGCAAAGAGAGTATAATTTTAAAATGTCTTGCCCGTGCGCATAAGTGCACGGGCAGTTTTCTTAAAAGGGGTGATTTTTTGCTTGCCATCATAGATTTTAGAGCTGATGAAGAGATAGTTTTAAATCTTGAAAATTTAGGCTTCAAGGTAATTAAAATGAAAGGGTTTGAAGCTCTGCCAAAACCTGTTTTTGCCCACCCCGATATGCTTATGTTTATAGACGGAGATACTCTTTTTACCCACACCGATTATTACAAGGTTGCAAGAGAAGAACTCGATTTAATAGCAAGAGAAAAGAATTTAAAAATTGTTGTGAGCAATGAAAAAATAGGGGATAAATATCCACTTGATGTTCTTTTTAATGCAGTTTTACTTGAAGGTTTTTTAATTACCAATTTAAACACGGTATCTGAACATATAAAAGATTTTGCTGTAAATAACAGCATAAAAATAATAAATGTAAAACAGGGCTATACAAAATGCTCGGTACTAAAGGTTTGCGATAATGCAATAATCACCGCAGACGAGGGAATTTATAACGCCGTTTTAGGTGAAGAAAAAATAGATGCTCTAAAAATATCCGAAAATTTTGCAGACCTTGACGGATATGCTTACGGATTCATAGGCGGCGCTTCGGGTCTTTTCGGTGACAGCGTATACTTTAGCGGAGATATAACACTTCACCCCGATTATAAGAGCATTTTGGCGTTTTGCCAAAAACACGGCAAGAAAATTATATCTTTAAAGAAAAATTCAAGGCTTTACGATTTAGGAACACTAACATTTATTTGATAAAACTAAAACCCTTTCCAAGATTGGAAAGGGTTTTTGCTATTTTTATGGTTTAAAGCATTGTCGCTCTGATTTCTTCGGAACTTAAAATAGATAGGTCGGCAGGGGCGATATCAAATACGGTTTTGCAGCCCTTATCACCGCGCTTTTTAATTTTATAAACGGCTCTGGCATAAGCTACAAGCACGCTTGCAGTAAATTCAGGGTTTGAATCAAGCTTTAAGCTATATTCAATGATATGATTGTTTTGATTGTTATCGCCTGTTTTTCCCGTTCTGATAACAAATCCACCGTGTGGGATACCCTTATGATCACGCTCTAGCTCTTCAAGAGAAATAAAATTAACGGTTGTATCATAATCGGCAAAGTATTTTGGCATATTTTTAATTTCTGCCTCAATTCTAGCCTTGTCGGCACCGTCTTCTGCTACTACATAGCAGAGTCTTGTGTGCTTTTCCCTTGTGGAAAGCTCAGGGTTTTCACCGTTTCTAACTCTTTCAAGTGCAGAGTCTACAGGGCAGGTGTACTGCCTCGCATCAATAACTCCGTCAATTCTTCTTATAGCGTCGGAATGACCTTGGCTTACTCCCTTGCCCCAAAAAGTATAGTCTTTACCGTCGGGTAAAATTGCAGAGGTATAAAGGCGGTTCAAAGAGAAAAGACCGGGGTCCCAACCTGCAGAAATAAGGGCAACGGTAGAGCCCTTTTTAGCGGCAGCGTCAACCCTTTCGAAATGAAGCGGAATATCTGCATGGGTATCAAAACTGTCAACAATATTAAAATTTTCTGCAAGCATAGGTGACATAGCGGGTAAATCGGTTGCACTTCCGCCGCAGATTATAAGCACATCTATTTTTTCTTTATAATTTAAAATTTCTTCGGCCTTATATACCTTGGCGCCTGTTACGGTTTTTACAGAGTCGGGGTTTCTTCTTGTGAAAACACCGAAAAGCTCCATATCTTTGTTTTGTTTTACGGAGTATTCTACACCCTTTCCCAAATTGCCGTAGCCGTAAATTGCTATATTCATAAAAACATCCTTTCAGCCGATAAAATCCAAATTTTAATAAAATTATAATATCTCTATATAGTTAATTTGTCAATTATTTTTTAGGAAAATACGCCGATTTTAAGGATTACTAATTGACAATATTTCCCTCAGAGAATATAATACTTTAGGTTAGCCAAAGCATTTAAACTTGAACCAGCCTTAAAGGGCGGTTTTTAGGCGGCTTCCGGCTCATTGTCACCCATAGGCGTTAGCCTTATGAGCTTCGCTTCACCAAAATCCACACAAAAAACCGCACCTTTAAGGTCGTAGAATTTTGTAAATAAAGGATTTTTTGGTGTGCGAGGCATAAAACGCAGTGAATC
>CAYXID010000025.1:1849-22336 GCA_964465535.1 uncultured Ruminococcus sp. | reverse complement strand
ATACTTCTTGCCGTCGATTTCAACGGTGTAAGCAGTACCCATTTCACGCTTTATAGAGCTGATTGTTCTGTCGGGGTTTGTGATAGCCTGACGCTTTGCAACCTGACCTACCATACGCTCGCCGGTCTTAGAAAATGCAACAACAGAAGGTGTTGTTCTGGAGCCTTCAGCATTAGCGATAACTACCGGCTCGCCGCCTTCCATAACTGCTACACAAGAGTTTGTTGTACCTAAGTCAATTCCTATAATTTTTCCCATAATAAATTTCCTCCTAAATAAAATTAAGTGTTTTTTAATTTAATTAGCAACCTGTACCATTGCTGCTCTGATTACAGTGTCACCTATTTTATAACCTTTTTGAAGTACCTGAACGATTACATTTTCACCATAATTTTCGTCCTCAATGTGCATTACTGCCTCGTGGAAATTAGGGTCAAATATGTCGCCCACCTTTGCAACCTCTTCTATACCGAGGTCACCCGATAAGCCTAAAAACTGCTTAACGATAAGCTCAATGCCCTTTATATATTCGGCACTTTCCTTATCCGAAGCGGTTGCACGGTCTATATTGTCAAGTATTGGCAAAAGCTTTTTTATTATTCCTGCCTTTGCATACTCTGCAACACTTGCCTTTTCGCGCTCTGTGCGCTTTTTGTAATTGTCAAACTCGGCGGCTGTGCGGATGAGCAAATCGTTTTTCTCAGCAAGCTCTTTTTTAATAAGCTCTAGCTCAGTTTCCTTTTTTGACTTTTTCTTTTCCTTTTTTTCACTAGACTTTGCTTCACTAGTTTCCTGTGAATCTAAGGTTTCGTCACGCTTTGTTTCTTCTGCCACGAAATCAGTCCTCCATATCCTTTTGAACTTCTGTCATTATTTTAGTAATCTTTGACGCTATATACTCAACACTCGGAATAATCTCCTCATAGGACATTCTGTCAGACCCTATGATTCCTATCTTTCCGCAGGGGTGATTATCTGTATAAAAATCGGTAACTACAACTGCCGTATTTTTAAAATCTGTAATAGCGGTATCGTCACCGAATATAACTGCCGTGCCTGTGTCCTCTGTTTTGCATATATTCATAAGGGTATCGGCACTGTTTACGAGCGGAATTATTCTTCCTGCTCTATTCTCGCTGAATATGTTATACATAGCGGCTTCACCGCTTATCTGTACTCTGCTTTGCGCCATTTCCCCTGCCATATCAAAAATAGCTGTAATCAGCGGCATTATGGCAAAGGCATCAAAGCCTGCTGAGGCTATAACATTTTGAAGATAGGCTTTATTAAGCTCACCTAAAGCTTTGCGCTTTAATTTTTTATCAAATATGCTCTCAAGTAAATCCTCAAGGCTTTCGGATAGCTCATTTTGAAGTCTGCACATACAGCTTTTAGACCTTCCGTCCGAGGTAATAAGGAATACCATAACCGAACGGCGACTTAATTTTAAAAGCTCAATCCTTTTAAGAAGCGCTTCGGCACCTACCGTATTATAAGCAAACGCCGTAAGACCTGTAAGCTCTGTAAGAATTTTCGCCGCTACTAAGGTAAGGCTCTCGGGGTCGTTAGGAGCTCTTAGAAAAACCGAATCAGCATAATCCTTTACATCCTCGGTAATTTCCTTCGGTCTTATAAGCGACTGCACAAAAAATCTATAGGCATTGTTTGTTGGCACTCTGCCTGCCGATATATGCGGCTGCTCTAAAAACCCAAGCTCGCAAAGCTCGCTCATTTCATTTCTGAGGGTTGCCGAAGAAGGTGCATTTTCAATAAGGCTTGTAAGTATCTTAGAGCCTATCGGTTCGCCTGTATCAATGTAGGCTCTGACTATCGCCTCAAGTATAGCTTGCTTTCTCTCGCTAAGCTCCATCTTTTCACCTCAATTTTCCTTTTAGCACTCTAACACTTCGAGTGCTAACGAGTATATTATAGCGCTAAAAATAAAAAAGTCAATACTTTTTAAGAAAAAAGTTTGACTTTTCCTGACCTTTTACAAATTGTTCACAAAAAACACATAAAAAAGGCATATATTATTCAGTTTTTAGAAGCTTTACATCCGAGAAAACCGCCTCAAAGGCTAATGACGGAACCTTTAATTTAAGCAAAATTCCCGAGGGCGAAAAATCGGCAATATATTCTCTGCTGCCTATCTTCCCCTCTGCCGATAAATTTCCATCTCTTTTTAAAGCACTCAAATTATCGGCTTTCAAATCTGATATTACACCGTACAAAATTTCGGTTGTATGAGCAAGAGGCAATTTATCGTTTGCAACATAGGTAAGTCCCTTATAGCTTATGCTTACCTTATCGCCCTTATGTATAAGCTGCATACCCGAAATTTCATTGGGTGACACAACCTCTAAAATAATACCGCCGTCAGCGTCAGCCTCTCCGCTAAAGGTGTAGTTTTCATTATAATATGAAACCTCTGCCACAAAAGAAATATTTTCCAAAACAGGCTCTATATCGGTTTTACGAGAACCGCAAGAGCAAAGGAAAAGCATTATTAAACTTACAGCGAATATCTTTTTCAAGGATTTGCGCCCCTTTCAAAGTCTCCTATTTGAAGGCTTTATTAAGGTTGGCTATTATATCGGACGGCAACATTGAAATCTCACCAAGCATTGATGCCGCAATATCCCCTGCCCTGCCGTGCACGAAAACTCCATAAAGTGCAGAATTAAGCGGTGAAAAGCCTTGCGCTAAAAACGACAAAATTATACCCGACAAAACATCACCGCTGCCGCCCGTTGCCATACCCGCATTACCCGTAGTATTAAAATAAATACTCCCGTCAGGCGCGGCAACAATCGTATTAGCGCCTTTCAGCACCGTAATAACTCCGTTTACAAGGGAAAAATTACGGGCGTATTTTACACGGTTGTTTTGTATTTCGCCGGCAGATACACCGCAAAGTCTTGCCATCTCGGCGGGATGGGGAGTAATAATAACCGGAACCTTTATTCTTCTTAATATACTTATGTCAAAGGCTATAGCATTTATTCCATCCGCATCCAAAACAACAGGTACTTTTGCCGCATTTAAGGTTTTAACAACAGTTTGCTTTGCAGAAAAGCTGCCCGACATACCGGGACCTATTAAAACCGCATCACAAGATACCATTAAATTTTCTATCTGCTCATCTGTAAGAGCAATACCGCCGTCGGTCTCAGTTTTAACAGGAACTGTAACCGCTTCGGGAACACTGCTGCAAAACGCCGAATAGTTCTTATCGGCAACTATGCTTTTTACAATACCTATACCGCTTCTAAGGGCTGACTTTGCCGCTAAAATCTCGGCGCCGCACATACCGTAGCTGCCCCCGATTATAAACCCCGTACCAAAGGTACCCTTATGAGAATTTTTTGCCCGTTTTTTAAAAGCGGGCGCTTCTATGGTAAGTGCTTCAAAATCCTTTACCCTAACCCCTATATCAGCAACCTCAATATCTCCGCAATAATCGGATGCAGGCGGCAAAAGCAAAGCCATTTTCATCGCTATAAAGGTTATTGTAAGGTCTGCCATAAAGGCTTTACCTGCTATCTTGCCGTTTTCCATTATACCGCTCGGCAAATCTATAGCAATTTTTATTCCCGAAGAGATATTCATAAAATCTACAGTTTCAGCAGCTCTGCCTGCAATAGTCCTATCAAGACCTATACCAAAAAGCGCATCAATTATAATATCGTATTCGCCGCAAAGCTCATCGGTAACGGTAACCGATGGCAAAAATTTAAAAAACCTTGCCGCAGTTTCGGTTTTAGGAGCGCCTAAGGGTGTAATTACCGTTACAAATGCACCAAGCTTCGATAAAATGTCGGCAATGCAAAATCCGTCGCCCCCGTTGTTGCCGCTACCGCAGACAACCGCCACTCTTTTTGCAGTTACATTATATTTCTTAATTATTATGTCTGCTGCCGCCCTACCTGCATTTAGCATAAGCTCGGCATACGAAAAAGTGCCGTTTAATACGGCATTCTCCTCGGCAGCTCTTATCTGCGAAACAGTCAAAACCTTCATAAACGGCACCTCTTATTTAATCTTTAAAAGCCGACATCTGCATATATCTCGGCAAAAACTTCTTTATACCCTGCTTCATTCTTTCGTCAGGTGTAAATACAAGCAAGCGCTTACCCTTAACGGCATCACTTACAATTATATAATATATATCGTTATCGTCCATATTGCAGGCGATAACCTTTTTAGAAAACTCCCCTCTTGGAGGATTTTGAGGATTATACTTTTCCAAAACATCAACAGTTGGTATCTCAAATGATAACATTCTTTTTCTGCTGCTTTGAGCAATTATTTTATCAACATCAAAAGTTCCATTGGTAAATATATACTCATATTCAACCGAAAACTGCTTTGAGAGCTTATAGGCTCCAAAAAGAAGTCCTGCTATAATAAATGGTAAAAGTGTAGAAATAAAGGGAACAATCATCGATAAAAATACAAAAACAACACTTAGTACTAATGCTGCCACCCAAACGCCAAGAGCTCCGAAAAGCTCCTTTGCACCCTTTCTCATTGTTATAAGCTGTTCAAAATAAGTATCCATAATATTTCCTTTCCATTCTGCATATAGTAAAAGAGATGCAGACTTTTATTATTATCCTTGAAATTATTATTATTTTAGTATATAATTTATAAAAATGCAAGAGTCTGTTCATCATTATTAATAATTTGTTCAAACAAGGGGTGTTTTTATGAAAATTAAGTCTGATTTTTCTCTCAAAAATATGCACGGCAGCTATGTTGTTGTAGCCTCGGGAGAATCGGCAAGAAGCTTTACTGCCTCAATAGTTTTGCAAAAAACCGCTGTTTTCATGTGGAATTTACTTAAAGAAAAGGAAATGAATAAAGAACAGCTTGTCAACGCTCTACTTGAGAATTTTGATATCTCAACCGTTTTAGCCCTTAATGATGTTGACTCTTTCTTTAGAATTTTAAAGGAAAACGAGATTTTAGAAAGCTTATGAAAATTATAAAAAACGAAACTCTCGGTTGGGTTTTTAAAAGAATTAAGAAATTCTTACCGCTTGTAGTTCTTGTTGCGGCAATAAACTCTTTTGTGGCTCTTTGCGCTGTGGGACTTGCCCTTATTTCAAAATCTGTTATTGACTCGGCAACAGGAAGCTCTAACGCAAACTTTACCACATCTGCAATTCTGCTCTTTAGCATACTGTTCGCAGAGCTTGTAGCCCACGCCTTGAGTTCAATTATTAACACTTCTACCTCGGGAAAGATGACTATATATTTTAGAAAATATCTTTTCTCGGTGCTTGTTAAAAAGAAATACCCCACCGTAGCAAAATACCATAGCGGTGACCTTTTAAACCGAATTACATCTGACACCGATGTTATAATCTCTGCTACAGTTTCGCTAATCCCAAGCATTGCTTCAATGACGACAAGGCTTATATCGGGTATTGTTGCTATGCTCTACCTAAATCCGCTTGTAACGGGAATTGTAATCGTTTTAGGCTTTACCGTTCCGTTCCTCGGCAGATTTTTAAGCCGAAGATATAAATATCTACATAAAGAATGTCAAAAAACGGAGGGACAAGCCCGTTCCTTCCTTCAGGAAAGCTTTGCAAACATTGTAGTTATTAAAACCTTTATAAGCGAATTGCCTATTCTTAAAAAGCTTAATGAATATTTAACCGTAAACTACAAAACAAAGCTTAAAAGAACCTATACTTCAACAGGAATTTCCCTCTCCCTTATGCTATTTTTCAATTTCGGTTATTATGCCGTTCTTATTTGGGGAGCAGGCGCTATTTCAAAAAACATTATAACATACGGTACCTTAACTGCTTTCTTGCAGCTTGTAAGCCAAGTAAGAGGTCCGCTTCAGAACATATCGGGAATTCTACCCCAATATTATGCAGCTTTAGCTTCTGCAGAGCGCCTTATGGACCTTGAACAGCTTGATGCTGAACCTGAGTCTTTAGAGGATAATGCTCTTCTCGAAGTTAAAAACAACTTCAAAAAGATATCAGTTAATAACCTCGCCTTTTCTTATGATAGTGAAGTCATTCTAAAAAACTGCAGTTTTGAGTTTGAGCGCGGTAAAATCACCGCCATTACGGGCGAGTCGGGTAGCGGAAAGAGTACATTATTTAAAATACTATTAGGTCTTTATGAGCCGCTCGGCGGAAATATCACCCTTGATAACGGTATGCCCGTAGATGCAACAACAAGAGGTCTTTTCGCTTATGTTCCACAAGGCAATATGATTCTTTCAGGTACAATACGCGAAAATCTAACCCTTTGTAACCCCGAAGTTTCAGAGGAAGAAATTATAAACGCTACAAAGGCTGCCGCTATTTATGACTTTATAATTTCTCTGCCCGACGGTTTTGACACTATGCTCTCAGAGCGAGGAAGTGGACTTTCAGAGGGTCAGCTTCAGCGTCTGTCTATTGCGAGAGCTCTGCTTTTTGAAGCCCCGATATTACTCTTTGACGAGGCAACAAGTGCTCTTGATGAGCAGACCGAAACTCAGGTGCTTTCAAACATAAAGGCTCTTCCCGATAAAACCGTTCTTTTCATCACCCATAGAAATACAAGCATTTCTGTTTGCGACAGTATAATCCATGTAAAAGATAAGGTTTTCAATAAAATTAAATAGTTACACCGGGGATAGGTTGATTTTATGAATATAGATTTTTTAAAGCTCTTTTTAAATAAATGCAATTTTAGAGAAGACGCCACAAAAGAAATAACCGAATTTGCCGATAGTGTTATCAAAAGCGGTATTGAAGATTCTCTTGATAGTATTCTATCATTATACACAGAAAGCCATTATGACTTCAATTTAACAGATTTATCAGTAAAAGAGTTTTCCAAAAAGCACAGTTTCCCATATTATTCGGTATGGCTTTTAGTTTTAATTTTTGCCGCCGAAACGGCGAAAAGCTTATACCAACAAAGAAATATCGAAGAAGCTATATTTTGGGAAACCTTTGCCGATATAAAATTTAAAGCTTACGAATGTAAAACTATACACGATATTTACGGAACCTTTGTTGCCGAATGGTATCCGAGATTTTATAAAGGTGATATTTTTAAATTCGGTTGTATGCAATACGATAGCGTTCTATATCCTTTTGATACGCCCTTTGTGTATAAAGATATAATAGTAAAAAAAAGTGACCCAATTAAAGCTATACACATACCGACAAGTCATGAGCCTTTTAACGAAAGCGCACGAATTGAATCTTACAAAAAAGCATATAATTATTTTTGTGATGCAAAAAAGCACGAAATTTTGGTATGTATATGTAATTCGTGGCTGCTTTATCCCGAATATAAAAAGATTTTGCCCGAAGGCTCTAATATATTAAGCTTTGCTAACGAATTTGACATTGTTTGTGTTGAAGACATAGAAAGCTTTTCGCAAGCTTGGCGTGTATATGGAAAGGACTCAGCAAGAGCGCCTGAGGATTTGCCCGAGGACACCTCACTTCAAAGAGCATTTAAAAAGCATCTCTTATCGGGCGGAAAATTCGGTACAGCCGTAGGAATTATGCTGTTTGACGGAGAAAAGGTGCTTACCAAATAATATTTGACAAATTTTTCTTGACTAATATAAAAAATTATGTTAGAATCATAAACCTTGCAAATCTAACGAAAGGAAGGCTTCTATGGAAAACATAAAAACAATAACAAAAAACAAAAAAGCTTTTCACGAATACTTTGTTGTTGAGAGCATGGAAGCCGGCATTTCCCTCTCGGGTACTGAGGTAAAGTCTATTAGACAGGGCGGCGTAAACCTAAAGGACGCTTGGTGCAGCATAGATAACGGTGAAATGATAATAAAGCAAATGCACATAAGTCCTTATGACCACGGAAATATTTTCAACCGCGACCCTATGCGCAACCGCAAGCTATTGCTTCATAAGCGTGAAATTATGCGGCTTTTAGGTCTTGTAAAACAACAAGGGCTTACCCTTATTCCCTTATCTCTGTATTTTAAAGGCTCACTTGTAAAGGTGCAGTTAGGTCTTTGCAAGGGCAAACAGCTACACGATAAGCGTGCAGTTGCCGCAAAGCGAGACGCTAACCGCGCAATAGATAGAGCACTCAAGGAACAAAATAGGTGATTTTATGAAGTATGAAGTTATAAATATCAATATTGACTATGAAAAAATCGGTACAAAGGGTACCGCCTTTCAGCCTAATATGACCTTATATCTCCCCGATAATTCTGTGGAGATAGAACTTAACAGAAAGCGTCCTACTGTGGTAATTTGCCCCGGTGGCGGATATAGTATGACCTCCGACCGCGAGGCAGAGTCAATTGCCCTTAAGTTTATCGCCGAGGATATAAATGCGGTAATTCTTCGTTATGACTGTGCGCCCGTGCGCTTTCCGGCTCAGCTTATTCAGTTAGCTACAGTGGTTTCTACCCTTCGCAAAAATGCTGAGGAGTGGAATGTTGATACTGAAAAAATTGTCGTTATGGGATTTTCGGCAGGCGGACATCTTGCCGCAAGCTATGGCACCCTTTGGAATAAAGACTTCATAAAAGAGTATTTCGGCTTTGAAAACGGGGAACATAAACCCAACGGAATGATTCTTTGCTATCCTGTTATCACAAGCGGTGAAATGGCACATAGAGGCTCTTTCGACAATCTTCTTGGTGATAAAAAGGACGACCCCGATATGCTCAAATTAGTTTCAGCCGAAAAACAGGTAAGCGAGGATACTCCTCCCGCATTTATTTGGCATACCTTTGAGGATAATGGGGTGCCCGTTGAAAATGCTCTTCTAATGGCTACTGCCCTTGCAGAAAAGAAAATCTGCACAGAGCTTCACATTTTTCCACACGGTTGGCACGGTCTTTCCCTTTGCAATAGTACCGTTTACCATCCCGACCACTATAACGGACAGTTTGACGAAACTCAGGTTTGGATAGATATGGCAATCCGTTGGTTTAAAAATCTTTAATTTACCTTAAACCCGCTTTCTGCGGGTTATATATGGGGGCGTAAAGGTTTCGACAGGGAGTTTGAACTTTTGGAAGCGAGCAGCGGTGCGGAACCGCTCTAAAATCCGCAACTTAAAATTAACTGACAACAAAACAGTTGCTTTAGCAGCCTAATTAGGCTGCCGTCCGACCGAAGAGGACCACGGCTTCGTGAGGGCGTCATTTAGTGGTGCACGTGAATATTGGCCTGCTTCTGCCGATATCATGACTTGGAAGCTACCGAGTATCGCAGTTCGACGCTTGACGGCGATATAAGGGAATAAAAAGATGCGTCTGCGCTCGGAGATGCCGAAAGGAATTGCTTTTTGGACAGGGGTTCAATTCCCCTCGCCTCCACCAAAAATCCTCGTATCGCAAGATACGAGGATTTTATTTTTACCTTGTCATTCTTCACTAAAAAAGGGTTGTACATAACAGTACAACCCTTTTTAATTATTACACTATACCTGACAAATGTTTTTTTTATACAGATAAAATCTAAAATGTCAACCCCCTTATCGCCGTTTACATCACACGATAAATCATTATCGCCAAATAAAATTGCACGCTTTAACAAAATCATATCGCCGGTTGACACCCTACAATTCAAATCCAAATCAAAAATCACTTCATTTTTATTGATTTTACAATTTGAACACTCATCATTTATAAAACTGTGACCATTAATAGAACAATCTTTTGCATAATGAATAGTTGCATTTGTTAAATAGGTGTTCTCAGAACCTATAGAAATCTTTTTCCACTCTTCTTTTGTACCGTAATAATAAACATCTTTAAGTTTTTGACAAGCTTGGAATGCATTATTACCTATTTTTATTACGCTATCAGGGATTGTTATGCTTGTAAGCTCTATGCAACCGTAAAAGACACCTTCGCCTATGCTTTTAACACTATCAGGTATAGTTATGCTTGTGAGGTTTGTGCAATAGTAAAACGCCCAATTGCCTATACTCATTACGCTATCAGGAATTATTATGTTTGTAAGGTTTGCGCAATCGTAAAATGCATAATCTGCAACACCTAATGTTCCTTCTTTAATAGTAATAGTTGAGGGACAAGTTCCTTTATATTCATATACAACTTTTCCGATATAAATTAATCCTTTTGGTTGGTTTCCATACCAAGGGGTATTGTAAAACGCCTTGCTGCCTATATTCGTTACGCTATCAGAAACAGTTATACTTGCAAGGCTGTCACAATAGGAGAACGCATAAGTCTCTATACTTGTTACACCATCAGGAATTGTTATACTTGCAAGGCTACTACAATAGGTAAATGCATAAGTTCCTATACTTTTTACAGTATCAGGAATAGTTATACTTTTTAGATTTTCGCAATGGGAAAATGCACTATAACCTATACTTGTTACACCGTCGGGAATCAGTACACTCGTAAGGTTTGTACATGAGCCGAACACATAATCACCTATAGTTGTTATGCTATCAGGGATGACAACACTTGTAAGGCTTTCACAACCATAAAACGCATTATCGCATATGCTTGTTACACTATCCGGGATAGTAAAAACTCCGCTTTTACCACCAGCGCAACAAATTAATGAAGAACCATTTTTATTATATAAAACACCATCTTTTGACGAATAGTAACTGTTATTCGCATCAACATTTATGTCAGTAAGGCTTGCACAAGAAGAAAATGCACCGTATCCTATATTTGTCACGCTGTCAGTGATATTTATGCTTGTAAGACTGTCACAATTATTAAAGGCATAAGTCCCTATACTTACTACACTATTGGGAATGATTATGCTTTTAAGACTTTCGCAATATGCAAACACCCAAATCCCTATACTTGTTAATGCCTCGGGGATGGTTATATCTGTAAGGGCTGTGCAATAGCAGAAAGCTCTTTCTCCTATACTTGTTACACTATCAGGAATAGTTATACTTTTAAGATTTTTACATTTGTAAAACGCAAATTCACCTATGCTTGTTACACCGCTTTTTATGTCAACTGTTTTAAAATCATTTTCCCACCATGGCGCTCCGCCAAACTCAACAATGTCATAATTGTACATATCCCCACTACCTGAAATGGTGAGAACGCCTGTATCGCTATCAAGTGACCAAGTAAGATTTTCACCGCAAAATCCCGAATATATTTCGGCATTAACGGTAAATGTTCCCAAGGGCAGAATACCTATTAAGAACATAAAAGAGAGTATTATTGATAATAATTTTTTCATAACAACCCCTCCAAATGAGGCTAAATTATATTATTAAAGGAATAATTTCTGTTTCTAATATTTTACCATATGCACCCATAAAAAACAATGAAAACATACATTTTCGGTATGAATGTAAAAACCAACTACCAATAACCGTCCGTAAACAAACCATATTACATATTGTAGGGGCAATTCACGAATTGCACGAAAAAAAGCGGTTGATTCGTGAAGAGCCTCTACACAAAACCAATTAATTCATATCATAGGGCAGAAGTTTACTCCTGCCTTTTTATATTCGTGCCGTAGGCACACCAAGATTATTCATTTTTCATTATTCATTAAACAAAAACGGGAGGCGAAACGCCTCCCATACAAAGTTATTTAAAGTTAAAGAATTATACAAACAAGTCCGTTACAGCCGTCGTTTATTACACGCTCGATTGTTTCCTGTACCCTCATCCGAGCATCAACCGGCATTCTTGCAAGCTTTGTATGAAGTCCCTCGTTTACAAGCTCGTGAAGTGATTTTCCGAATATATTGGAATCCCAAATCTTAACGGGGTCTTCTTCAAATTCGCTAAGTAAATACATAATAAGGTCTTCCGACTGCTTTTCACTTCCCACAATCGGACTTACTTCGGTAGTAATATTAGCCTTCATAAGATGTATTGACGGTGCCGACGCTTTAAGCCGCACGCCGTATCTTCCGCCCTGTTTTACAATTTCGGGTTCCTCTAAGGTAAGCTCCTCAATAGACGGCATAACTATTCCGTAGCCCGTTGCCTCTACCTCGTCGAGCGCACCTTTAATCCGCTCATAATCCTTTTTCATAACCGCAAGACTTGAAATACAGCTCATAAGCTCCTGCTCATCATTTATAACAAGTCCCGTTGTTTCCGCAAGAATTTTATAGAAGAGCTCGGGATTAATTTCTACCTTTACCTTCGCCTTGCCCTGCCCTAAATCTATACTTTCAATAGATACATTTTCTATATTTTCATTTTCTTTAAATTCGGCATTAAATCCCGTTATATCCCTTATATGCTTTATATTCTCTGCCGAGTGGCGTATAGCTTCGGTAATATTTGACCTCAGCCAATGCTCAACGCTCAAAGAGTTTACCCACTTAGGATAATTAAAGCATATCTCTTTTACGGGGAATTCAAATAAAATCTTAGAGAGAATATTTTTTATATCGTTTTCATTGAGGTCAAGACAGTTTACGGGAATAACAGGAACGCCGTATTTTAAAGAAAGCTCTTCGGATAGCGCATAAGCCGACTCGCTTTCGGGGTACATACAGTTTAAAAGCACTATAAAAGGCTTGTTAATTTGTCTTAATTCGTCAACTACACGCTCTTCTGCCTCGGCGTATTCCTCTCTAGGAATATCACTGATACTGCCGTCTGTTGTAATTACAAGACCTATTGTAGAATGTTCGGTTATAACCTTTCTAGTCCCGATTTCCGCCGCCATATTAAAAGGAATCGGCTCATCGTACCAAGGGGTCATAACCATTCTCGGTTGGTCGCCCTCTATATAACCTAGGGAACTTGGAACAATATAGCCTACGCAGTCTATAAGCCGTACATTCATTTTTGCCGAATTATCTATGCTGATTTCTACCGCCTTTTCGGGTATGAATTTGGGCTCGGTTGTCATAATTGTTCTGCCCGACGACGCCTGAGGAAGCTCATCATTAGCGCGTTCTCTTTCGTATTCCTCAGCTATATTCGGCATAACAAGTTTATCCATAAACTGCTTTATAAATGTAGATTTGCCTGTGCGGACCGGTCCTACTATTCCAACATAAATATCTCCGCCGGTCCTAGCTGAAATATCGCTATATATGTTTGCGTTTGTCATAAAAGCTTCCTCCACTTAAAAAACTTCTTTTGTATAAAGATATGAGTGGGATTTTTCTAATATGACAACCTTTTTGATAAAAACCAACCCTCTTTAAATTTATCAAAACTCATAATATTATTCGGCGCAAAAAGTAAACATTAGTTTCCAAAAAAGATATTTATTTTTAGAAAAATCAGAGAATTTTTTATATTATTAGCAGTTTCGCAACCTATGGTTGCGAAAAATTCAATGTTTTGTTGCTTGTAATGTCTTTCCAGATAATGTATGATGGTAATAGATGTAGTTTGATTAAATTCAAGAAATCCAATTTCTTTCAGGAGGATATTATGACAATAGGTGAAAAAATTACCCATTTAAGAAATGCTAAAGGAATATCGCAAGAAGCTTTAGCTGATAAGCTTTCGGTATCACGCCAATCTGTTTCAAAATGGGAAATGGACCAATCCCAGCCTCAGATTGATAAAATTTTACTTCTTTGCGAGATTTTCAACATATCCGCTAACGAGTTGCTATATGACAAAATCGCAATTAACACCGTAAATACACCACTTAAAAACAAATATTTCGGTACCGACGGTTTTCGCGGTGAGGCAAACTTAAATCTTACCTCTATGCAGGCATACAAGGTCGGCAGATTTTTGGGTTGGTACTATTCCTCAAAGCTTTCGGGCTGTAATCAGGCAGGATACAGACCTAAAATCGTAATCGGCAAAGATACACGCCGTTCAAGTTATATGCTTGAATATTCAATCGTTGCAGGAATTACGGCTTCAGGTGCTGACGCATATATGCTCCATGTTACTTCAACCCCCAGCGTTTCATTCGTTACCCGACAGGACGAATTTGATTGCGGTATTATGATAACTGCTTCCCACAATCCTTTTTATGATAACGGAATTAAGGTTATTAACAGATACGGTGAAAAGCTTGACGACCATACCACCTCCCTTATAGAAGCATATATAGACGGCAATCTAGACCTTTTAGGAGTTCAGGGAGACGATTTACCCCTAGCCCACAGAGAACGGATTGGATGCATTGTGGACTATGTTTCAGGAAGAAACAGATATGTCGGTTATCTAATTTCGGTTGCTTCAAATTCATACAAAAATTTGAGAATTGGTCTTGACTGTGCAAACGGCGCTTCTTGGATGATTGCAAAGGCTGTTTTTGATGCACTTGGTGCTCAAACGGTAGTAATAGGTGCTGAGCCTGACGGTCTTAATGTTAATAACGGTTGCGGCTCAACTCATATTGAAAAACTTTGCGCACTTGTAAAAGAACAGCATCTAGATGTAGGTTTTGCCTTTGACGGTGACGCCGACCGTTGTATAGCCGTTGACGAAAAGGGTAATATCGTAGACGGTGACGGAATAATGTATATCCTTGCAAACCGCTTTAAATCCCGAGGAATGCTAAACTCAAATACCGTTGTAGCAACTGTTATGTCCAACAGCGGCTTCTTTGCATCACTAAAGAAAGCCGGAATTGAATGTGTACAAACACAGGTTGGTGACCGTTTTGTTTATGAAGTTATGCAAAACAAGGATTACAGTCTTGGCGGTGAGCAATCAGGTCATATTATTTTAAAGAAATACGCCACCACCGGTGACGGACTTTTAACTGCTATTATGTTAGCCGAAGAAATGTGCGACCGCAAATCAGCTTTAAGCAAATTAGTTGAACCTGTAACGCTCTACCCTCAGCATCTTATTAACCTTAGAGTTAAAGACAAATCTGCTGTTATGGATGACACGGAAGTTCAAAAAGAGCTTAAAAAAATCGAAAAGCTTATAGACGGCAACGGCAGAGCACTTTTAAGACCTAGCGGTACAGAACCTGTTATCCGCGTAATGTTAGAATGTGAAACAATAGAGCTGTGCAAAGAATATGCAAATATGATTGCTGCGCTTATAAAGATGAGAGGCCATTGTGAATAAAAAAATAAAGACCTGTGAGTTATACGAATGTAATGTTCCGTATTTAAAAGATTTATTTAAAACCACTCTATATCCTTGGGAGATGCTTCCTAAAATTAAATCCTTAATACTTGAACTTATAGAAAAAGGAATACCCGAATTTACCGAGCTTAAACCCGGTGTACTTGTGGGTAAGGATGTAAAAATCGCCGATTTTGTAACGATTGAAGCCCCCGCTATTATAGGTCACCGCACCGAAATTCGTCCCGGCGCATATATTCGAGGAAATGTTATTACAGGCTCTGACTGTGTAATGGGAAATTCGAGCGAATTTAAAAATTGCATTTTATTAGACAGAGTCCAAGCACCTCATTACAATTATGTAGGAGACTCTGTTTTAGGGAACAAAGCCCATATGGGTGCGGGTTCTATTTGTTCAAATCTTAAATCAGACGGCAAAGCCGTTGTTATTCACGCCGACGAAAAAATTGATACAGGACTTCGTAAAATCGGCGGTATTTTAGCAGACGGTGCTGATGTAGGCTGCGGCTGTGTAATAAATCCCGGTACTGTAATCGGCAAAAACACCTCAGTTTATCCTTTAACCGCCCTGCGAGGCGTTTATCCTGAAAACTGTATTGTAAAATCACAAAACAATATTGTATTAAGAAAATAAAAGAATATTATGGACACAAAAAAAGATGTGAGAAAATTTCTCACATCTTTTTTATTATTCGTTTACAGATAAAGCCTCAGAAGAACTGCCGTCTGAACTAGTGTCACCACCGTCAGGCGTTTGTGAAGGAGTAGAAGTATCTTCACTCGGATTACTTGGAGTGGCGGTAGTACTGTCGTCAGGTTCTGAAGGTGTAGAACTTTCCGACGACGAAGGTTTTGAGCTCTCTACAGGTTTTGAAGAGGAAGAAGAGCCCGAAGATGACTCTGAGGATTCTGTTTTATGAATTCCGTCACAGGTTTCAAGCTTTATGCCGTCAACATAAATTCCCTTTTCCTTCCAATAGCACTTTTTACCCGCTATCTTTCCTGTATAATGACAATATTCTTTCTCTACTATATCATCAGAAAATTCAAATTCCTTGATTTCGAGGTCTTTATGTACCTCCTTCATAACAGTACGCCAAACGGTTGCGGCTGCAGCCTGATTCCAAACAGTTTGAGGGGTATCAAAGCCGTACCAAACAGAGCCTACATAATAAGGTGTTCCTGCTACCATCCACAAGTCGTTTGACTCACTCGAAGTACCGGTTTTTGCATAAGCCTTCATTTTACTGTAGCTTGCAATACCTCTACCCGTACCGCTCCAACCGTAAACAACCTTTTGAAGAAGATTGTTCATAACAGTCGCAGTACCGGGCTTTATTGCCTGATTGTTTCTGCCGTCCTGTAACACTATCTCGTTATTCGGGCCTACAATTTTATAATAGGTAACGGGATTATAATATTTACCGCCGTTGCCGAAAATTGCATAGGCTGCTGCAGACTCGGTAGTAGTAATACCGTAAGAACAACCGCCGATAGCTAAAGATGCTAGATTTTTATCGGCCTCGGTAAGATATTTAAAGTTAAGCTTTTCGGTTAAAAACTTGAATGATTCTTTAACCCCAAGTTCTTTTACAATTTTACAGGGAATTGTGTTAGCAGAACGCTCGAGCGCTTTTGATACACTCATATTGCCTGCATAATAACCGTACCACTCTCTAGGGCCGTCTTTGCCGTCAGGATAATACTTTTCAAGGGGCGAATCCTCGTAAACTGAAGAATAGGTTGTAATTCCCTTATCAATAGCGGGAGCATAGGCGCCTAACGGCTTCATTGTAGAGCCGGGTTGTCTTGGGGAATGCATTGCCCTATTAAGTCCTCTGTTTACTGTTTTTTCCCCTACTCCGCCAACTATTCCTACAATATGACCTTTATAGTCCATTATAGTCATAGCTGACTGTACCTTCTCACCCGTCTTATAAGACTTCTGAGAAAAATATCGGTTTGTCTCGTTATAAACCTCTTCCATCTTGGACTGAATGGATAAATCAACCGTTGAATAAATTTTATATCCGCCGTTATAAAGCATTGAGGACGCCGTTTCTTTACTGCAAGAATACTTTTCACTTAAGTCCTCTATAACATTTTCAATTACGGCATCAACAAAATAACTGTTTATTGGCGCTTCAAGTTCTTTGCGCTGTGAATCGTCAACTACTATATCTTCGAGGGCTGTATTATAATATTCTTCATAGGAAATTTTTTCGCACTCATACATTTTTTTGAGCACCGTAACTCTGCGCTCTCTGTTGCCCTCAGGCTTATCCTCAGGGTTATATGCTGACGGATTTTTAGTTATAGCGGCAATAGCGGCACACTCTACAAGACTAAGTTCACTTACATCCTTATTGAAATAATAGTTTGCCGCAACCTGTACTCCGCAAATTCCGTTTCCGAGAGATATGGTGTTAAGATATGCTTCTAAAATTTGCTCTTTTGAGAGAGCTTTTTCCAAAAGGAGAGCCCTTACAATCTCGCGCGCCTTTCTCGTAGCATTCTGCTCTTTATCCTTCGTTATGTTTTTGATTAACTGCTGAGTAATGGTTGAGCCACCCTGATTAGAGGAATAAAAGCCTAAAAACTGATTTAAAAAGGCGGAAATTGTGCGCTTCCAGTCAACACCTACATGGGAATAATAACGCTCGTCTTCAATAGAAACAAAGGCGTCAATCAGAGTTTGCGGAATTTTATCAAGGCCTACCCAAATACGATTTTCCTCGCCGTGAAGACGCTGATACTCTTCCCACTCACCCTTTTCATTTTTAACATAAATGATAGAGGTCTGATTAATTTCAAGATTTTCTATATTTTTTACTATATCCTTATAACCGAAAAAGTCCACTCCGCCTGCTTTTTTATCCGCATTTGCCCCTACTAAAAGCGCAACAGAAGACAGGATTATCAAAACCGATAAAACAAGAGCCGTAACCTTTATAATTTTTTCCACTAAAACAACACCTCTTTTAGATGAAAAAATTAAAAATTTATCCAAATCTTATGGTATTATAACACTTTTTTATCAATTTGGCAAATTTATTTTATTTATTCACAGTTTTGTTATATTTTGGGAATATAATAATTTTATATGAATGTTAAATTAAATTCGGAGGAAATTCAATGCTAAAGCTTAACGGTATAAAAAAAGATTATCCTGTAGGCGACGATAAGGTAGAGGCGTTACGGGGTATAGACTTAGAATTTAGAAAAAATGAATTTGTATCTATTCTAGGTCAGTCGGGTTGCGGTAAGACCACCCTCTTAAATATTGTAGGCGGTCTTGACCACTATACAGAGGGTGACCTTATAATAAACGGCAAGTCTACAAAGCAGTTTAAGGATGCCGATTGGGACACCTACCGCAATCACACAATAGGCTTCGTTTTCCAGAGCTATAATCTTATACCGCATCAAAGTGTGCTTTCAAATGTTGAATTAGCCCTCACCCTATCGGGCGTTTCAAGAGCAGAACGCAGAGAGCGAGCTCGTCAGGCGCTCGAAAAAGTAGGACTAGGCGACCAATTAAGCAAGAAACCAAATCAGTTATCGGGCGGTCAGATGCAGAGAGTAGCGATAGCCCGCGCTCTTGTTAACAACCCTGATGTTTTGCTTGCAGACGAACCCACAGGCGCGCTTGACAGTGAAACGAGTGTTCAGATAATGGCGCTTTTAAAAGAAATCGCCAAAGATAAGCTTGTTATTATGGTAACCCATAATCCCGACCTTGCAAACGAATATTCAACCCGTATAATAAAGCTTCTTGACGGCAAGATAACGGACGATACTAACCCCTATAACAGCGAGAGCGAGGAAGTAGACAGCAAAACCTTTAAAAAGCATACTTCAATGTCCTTCTTTACCGCTCTTTCATTATCATTAAACAATTTGCTTACTAAAAAAGGAAGAACACTTTTAACGGCATTTGCAGGTTCTATCGGAATTATCGGAATAGCGCTTATTTTGTCCCTCTCAAACGGCGTTACGGCGTATATCGAGAGTGTTGAGGAGGATACTCTTTCAAGCTACCCAATTTTAATCGAGCAAACAGCAACCGATATAAGTGCTCTTACCAACACCCTTATGGACAAAAACGAGCAAGATAATGACCGCGACCCGAATAAAATTTATTCAAGCAACATTATGGGCGATATGATGACCACTATGGTAAACGGTGCTACCGCTAACGACCTTAAAGCCTTTAAGGAATATATCGAAAAAAATCCCGAAAAGATAAAGGACTATACAACCGATATAAAATATTCTTATTCCACCACTATGAACATTTATACCGAGGACGGAATAAGGGTAAATCCAAGTGAAGTGTTTGAAAAATTAGGCTTTACTTCAGGTTCTGAACAAAACAGCGGTATGCAGATGGGTATGGGCGTACAAAATGCTGAGGTTTGGCAAGAGCTTATTGACAACGAAAAATTACTAAACGAGCAATATGAAGTAATTGCAGGCCGTATGCCGAAATCCTACAATGAAATTGTACTCATTGTTGACGATAAAAATCAGGTCAGCGACTACACCCTTTATACCTTAGGACTTCTCGACTCAAACGAGCTTACAAAACAAATGGAAGCCGCCATGCGCGGTGAAAAGTTAGAAAAGCCAAAAACTCACAGTTACACCTATGATGAGTTGCTTGACCTTTCCTTTAAACTTCTTATAAACACAGATTATTTTGTAAAGAATAAAAATGGCACTTGGGAAGATAAAAGCGACGATAAATTGTATATGCTCGAAGCTCTAAAAAAATCTGAAACACTTGACCTTGTAGGCATTTTAAGGGCTGACAGTGAGTCGGCTATAAGCGGGGCTAGCGGTACCGTAGGATATATGAGCAGTCTTATGACCCATCTTATAAATAAAGTAAATGAGAGCGAAATTGTAAAGCTTCAAAAGAAAGGCGATAAAACAGATATATTTACAGGTCTGCCCTTTAAAACTGAAGATGACGAATTCACCTTTAGCGACCTTGAAAATTATATTTCAACTCTCCCCGCCGCTCAGCAACAACAATTTGGCGGATATATAGCAAATATGCGTCAAAACGGAATGACCGAGAGCCAAATTCTCGCTCAGTTCTCAGACTATCTTGAGAAAACAAAAAGTAGCTCAACCTATGAAAAGAATTTGAAAATTCTAGGCGTTTCAGACCTTGATGTTCCCTCTTCAATAAAAATATTCTCTAAGGATTTTGAATCTAAAGAAATTATAAGTGAAGCCATAAAGGAATATAACAGAGGTGTTGAGGAAAGTCAGGAAATTACCTATACCGATTATATAGGTCTTATGCTTTCATCGGTTACTACAATAATCAACGCTATAAGTTATATTCTTATCGCCTTTGTAAGTATTTCGCTCGTTGTTTCCTCTATAATGATAGGAATTATAACCTATATTTCTGTTTTAGAGCGAACAAAGGAAATCGGTATTTTAAGAGCTATAGG